>CAXTDZ010000136.1:0-12454 GCA_964243035.1 uncultured Lichenihabitans sp. | reverse complement strand
CCGAGGGGCCGACGAACGCCACGGTCTCGCCGGCCGCCACCGCGAGGTCGAGGCTGAGCTTCGCCCGGGCGGGCAGGCACTGCGCCGCGCAGACCGCGTAGCGGAGGTCGAGCGCGAGGGTGGCGGGCCGGCCCGCGTCGGCCCGCCGCACGCGGAGCGGGAACACCACGCGGTCCGCGTAGCCGAGGGCCTCCGACCCGCCCTCGTCCAGGCGGCGCGGGGCGGGGTAGCCGACCGTGACCCCCGCGACGTTGGTCGAGCCGCCCGTCTCGAAGCGCGGCGCCACGCCGGCCTCGCCCGGGTCACGCCAGTAGGTGATCGTGCCGGGCGCGAGGCGGATCTCCACGCCCGCCAGCAGGTCCGGGCCGCCCGGGACCGAGCCGCCCGCGAGAAGCCGCGCCGCCGCCCCGCCGGAAGCGACCCAGGGGGAGGCGTCGGCGGCCCTCGCGGGCGCGGGGGCGACGCAGGACAGGGCGAGGAGTGCGGCACCCGCGGCCGCCCGCGGCCTTCGCGCGCCGCCGCCTTGTGATCGGACGCCGAGCCCCCTTATTGTGCCCACGATGACGAACTCTCCGATCAGCCGGGGCGCGAAACCGTTCCTTGACGGGCAACTGCTCGTCGCCATGCCCGGCATGGCCGATTCGAACTTCGAGCGCGCCGTGGTCTACCTGTGCGCCCATTCGGCCGACGGCGCCATGGGCATCGTGGTCAACCGGCCCGCCAAGAAGGTGACGTTCCCCGAGCTCCTGGTGCAGCTCGACGTGGTGCCCGAGCGCGAGGCGATCTTCCTCCCCCGCGAGGTGGGCGCCGTGCCCGTCATCAAGGGCGGCCCGGTGGAAACAGGCCGCGGCTTCGTGCTGCACTCGGACGACTACCACGCCGACAGTTCCACGCTCACCATCGACGACGGCATCTCGCTCACGGCCACGCTGGACATCCTGCGCGCCATCGCCAAGGGCAAGGGGCCGGGCCGCGCCATCCTGGCGCTCGGCTACGCGGGGTGGGGCGCGGGCCAGCTCGAATCCGAGCTCGGGCGCAACGGCTGGCTGAACTGCCCGGCCGACGCCGCCATCGTGTTCGACGACGACCTCGGCTCCAAGTACGAGCGCGCCCTGCGCAAGCTCGGCGTCGACCCCGGCCGGTTGTCGGCGGAGGCCGGCCACGGCTGAGGGGCCGCGGGCGCCCTCCCCCCCGCCCAGAAGATTTTCTGTTTCGGAGTTCAGACGACCGTGATCCGCGACCAACTCTCCACCATGCTGAAGGGGGCCATGAAGGCGGGCGACAAGCGCCGGGTCGCGACCGTCCGCCTGATCCAGGCCGCGCTCAAGGACAAGGACATCGAGCTCCGGGGACTGGGCAAGGAGACCGGCGACGAGGACGTGTCCGCGGTGCTGCGCAAGATGGTCAAGCAGCGCCAGGACTCGGTCGCGATCTACGACACGGCCGGGCGCGACGACCTCGCGTCCCAGGAGCGCGAGGAACTCGCCATCATCGCCGAGTTCATGCCCAAGGGCATGACGGACGACGAGGTGCGCGCGGCCATCGCCGCCGCCGTGGCCGAGACGGGCGCGGCAGGGCCCAAGGACATGGGCCGCGTCATCGCGGCCATGAAGGCCAAGCACGCGGGCCGCATCGACTTCGGCAAGGCGAGCGCCCTGGTCAAGGCGGCGCTGGCCGCCCAGGGGTGAGGCCCGGCCATGCCGGGTTCCGCACTTGGGTCAACGCGACCGGTACCGGGCCATGCCCTTCGCCCCGCTGGCGGCAAGAAGGTGCCCGACAGGGCGGATGAGGGGTCGACCCGCCCGCTCATCAAGCCCGGCGGCCATCCTGTCCCCTCCGGGAACTGCGGGCTTCACAGACTTCGGCGTGTGCCGGCTCTGCCCTTCTCCCGCCGGGGCGGGAGAAGGTGTCCAACGGACGGGTGAAGGGGGGGCCACGCGTCGTGGCGGACCCTTCATCCGGCCTGTCGGCCACCCTCTCCCCGCACGCGGGGCGAAGGGCATCACGGCCCGGCCGCGCGGATGCGCGAGTGGGGTCGCCTCACGGCGTTAAGAGCAGAACCGGCAGGCGTTGACCCGAACCCGGAACCCTGTCGGCCCTGCGTGAGGACTTGCCCGCGACGGCCTTTCTACTCGCCGGGCCACGCCGCCCCGTGGACGAGCGCGCCGGGATGGGGCGCGCGCAGGCGCGGGTGGCCGAACAGCTTTTCCCGCAGGGTTCCTGACGCGTAGGCGCGCTTGTAGCGCCCGCGCCGCTGCAGCTCGGGCACCAGCAGGTCGGCGACGGCCTCAAACGTTTCCGGCCGCACCGCGAAGCACAGGTTGAAGCCGTCGAGGTCGGTCGCGTCCATCCAGTCCTCGAAGGCGTCGGCCACGGTGGCGGGCGAGCCCGCCACCAGCGGCCCGATGCCGCCGATGCACACGTGCTCGGCCACCTCGCGCACCGTCCAGCGGCGGCCGGGGTCGGCGCGGGTGATGTTCTCCATCGCGGTGCGCCCCGCCTCGTTCTCGACGTGGGCGACCACGGCGTCCGGGTCCAGGCCGGAGAAGTCGACGCCCGTCCAGCCCGACATGAGGGTGAGCGCGCCCACGGGGTCCGCGTAGCGCCGGTAGTCGGCCAGCAGCGCCTCGGCGTCCGCGTCGGTGGGCGCCACCACCGCGGTCATCATGCCGAAGACCTTCACCGCCCCGGGATCGCGGCCGGCCTCGCGCGCGGCCTCCCGCACGGCCGCGACGCGCGGGCCGATCACCTGCTTGGAGGGGCCCGACATGAACACGCATTCGGCGTGGCGGCCCGCGAAGGCCCGGCCCGCGGGGGAGGTGCCGGCCTGGTACAGCACGGGCGTGCGCTGGGGCGAGGGCTCGCTCAGGTGCAGCGCGTCGAGGCTGAAGTGCGGGCCGCGGTGCCGCACGGGGCGGACGCGGCCGGGCCGGGTGAACACGCCCGCCTCGCGGTCGGCCGCGACCGCGTCGTCCGCCCAGGAGCCCTCCCAGAGCTTGTAGACCACGTCCATGTAGTCCTCCGCCACCGCGTAGCGGTCGTCGTGGGCGCGCTGGCGGTCCCGGCCCGCGCCGCGCGCCGCGCTGTCGAGGTAGCCGGTGACGATGTTCCAGCCGATGCGCCCCTCCGTGAGGTGGTCCAGCGTGGACATCCGGCGGGCGAGCGGCAGCGGCGGCTCGTAGGACAGCGTCACCGTCACGCCGAAGCCGAGGTGGGTGGTGGCGGCCGCCATGGCGGGCACGAGCAGCAGGGGGTCGTTGACCGGCGCCTGCGCGGCGTGGGCGAGCGCCGCGTCGGGGCCGCCGCCGTAGACGTCGTAGACGCCCAGCACGTCGGCCAGGAACAGCCCGTCGAACAAGCCGCGCTCCAGCGTCCGCGCGAGATCGATCCACGGTTGCAGACGGCGGTAGTCGCGCGAGCGGTCGCGCGGGTGCCGCCACAGCCCGGGGGACTGGTGGACAACGCAGTTCATGTCGAAGGCGTTGAGGCGGATTTCCTTTGGCATCGTACCGGCGCGCTCAGTCCTCGAAGACGTGCTGCTTCCGCGCCTCGGCGAAAACGGATTCGCCCGGCCGTAGCGCCAGGGCCCGGCAGGCCTCGGCGGTCAGGTCGGCGTCGATGGGCGTGCCGTCGTCCAGCCGTTCGAGCTCGACCCGCACGGTCGGGCCCGCCAGGCCGATGTGGCGCACGCGGACCGCGATGCCGGCCGCGCCCGGGTTGTCGCGGCTGACCGCCACCTCGTGCGGGCGCACCAGCGCGAAGGGGCCCTCCGCGGGTGCGTGACGGCCGGAGCGCAGCGTGCGCAGCTCGTTGTACTGGCCCAGGAACTGGAACACGAACAGGCTCGCGGGGGTCTCGTACACCTCGGCCGGGCTCGCGAACTGCTCGATGCGCCCGTCGCGCATCACCGCCACGCGGTCGGACAGGTCGAGCGCCTCCTCCTGGTCGTGCGTCACGAAGATCGTCGTGACCTGGATGGTCTCGTGCAGGCGCCTGAGCCAGCGCCGAAGCTCACGCCGCACCTTGGCGTCGAGCGCCCCGAAGGGCTCGTCGAGCAGCAGCACGCGCGGCTCGACCGCGAGCGCGCGGGCGAGCGCCACCCGCTGGCGCTGGCCGCCCGAGAGCTGCGAGGGGTAGCGCCCGGCGAGCGACTGGAGCTGGATCAGGTCCAGCAGCTCCTCGACCTTGGCCCTGATGGCGGCCCCGGAGGGCCGCGACCGCCACGGCCGCGCGCGCAGCCCGAAGGCCACGTTCTCGAACACGCTCATGTGGCGGAACAGCGCGTAGTGCTGGAACACGAAGCCGATCCGCCGCTCGCCGACGCCGCGCCCCGAAATGTCCTGCCCGTCGAACAGCACCGCGCCGCTGCCGGGGTCGGCGCCCTCCATCCCCGCGATGACCCGGAGCAGCGTCGTCTTGCCCGAGCCGCTCGGGCCGAGCAGCCCCACGAGCTCCCCCGAGCGGATCTTTAGGTCCACCGCCTTCAGCACCCGCGTGGCGCCGAACGACTTGGACACGTTCCTGATCTCGATGCTCATGCGCGGGGGTCCCTCGAACCGCCGGCCCGCCCGCCTCGCGCGGCGGCCGCCGCGCGCAGGTCGACCGCGAGCTTGACCAGCAGCGTCACCACCGCGAGCAGGGCGAGGAGCGAGGACACCGCGAAGGCCGCCTGGTTGTCGTATTCGTTCCACAGCTTCTCGATGCGCAGCGGCATGGTGTCGTTGCCGTCGACGCCCCCCGACACCACCGACACGGCGCCGAACTCGCCGAAGGCGCGCGCCGTGCACAGCACCACGCCGTAGAGCAGCGCCCAGCGGATGTTGGGCAGCGTCACGGTGCGGAAGGTGCGCGCGCCCGACGCCCCCAGCGACAGGGCCGCGACCTCCTCGTCGGCCCCCTGCGCCTGCATGAGCGGGATAACGGCGCGCGCCACGAAGGGGAAGGTCACGAAGGCCGAGGCCAGCACGGTCGCGAGCGGGGTGAAGACGACGCCCTGGTTGTACTCCGCGAAGCCGAGCGGGCCGCCGGCCGCCCCGAAGCCGCGCCAGGTGAGCGAAGCGGGGTCCGGCCACGACACGTCGAGCGACCACGGCGCGAACAGGCCGCCGCGGCCGAGCAGCAGCACGAACAGCAGCCCCGCCACCACGGGCGACACCGAGAAGGGCAGGTCGATCAGCGCCACGAGCAGCGTCCGCCCGCGGAAGCGGAACCGCGTCACGGCCCAGGCGGCCGCGAGCCCGAACACGATGTTGAGCGGCACCACGACCGCGGCCACGCCCGCCGACATGCGGATGGCGGCCCAGGTCTTGTCCACCTGCTGCTTCTTGGCCGTGTAGCGGCGGCGCTCCGCCACGCGGGCGGGCTCGGGCCCCGCGTAGGAGATGTCGAAGGTTTGCAGGTAGCCCGACACGCCCTTGCTGAAGGCCTGCGCGAACACGTTGGCGACCGGCAGCACGATGAACAGCGTCAAAAACAGCACCGCGACCCCGATCAGGGCGCCGCGCACGAGCGGCCGCGACGGCCCGGGCGCGCGGCCGCGCTTCGGGGTTCCGGCCGCGATGATGGGAGCGCCCGCCATCGTCCCCGCCTCAGGCCGCCGAGCGCCGCCGAACCCAGGATTCGGCGGCGTTGACGAGAAGCAGGACGGCGAGCGAGGCGGCCAGGAGCACGGCACCCACGGCGGTCGCCTGCGGGTATTGGAAGTCGTTGAGCTTGCTGACGATCTGCAGCGGCGCGATCTGCGACCTGCCCGGGATGTTGCTCGCGATGAAGATCACCGAGCCGTATTCGCCGACCGCCCGCGCGAAGGCGAGCGAGGTGCCGCTGACCCAGGCCGGGAACAGTTCGGGGAAGATCACGCGGCGGAACACCGTGACGGGCCCCGCCCCCAGGCTCTCGGCCGCGCGTTCCAGCTCGGGGTCGAGTTCCTGGAGCACGGGCTGGACGGTGCGCACCACGAAGGGCAGGCCCACGAAGACCAGCACCAGCACGACGCCCGCGTTGGTGTTGGTGTAGGCGAAGTCGAGGCCCGCGAGGGCGTCGGGCCCGAGCAGGTCGCCCAGCCCCGCGGCCCGGCCCGCGGCGTTGCCGAGCGCCGCCACGTGGTCGCCCAGGCCGCCGATCCAGCCCGTCTTGAGGTAGAGGTTCGAGAAGGTGAGGCCCGCCACCGCGGTGGGCAGCGCGAAGGGGAAGTCGATCAGCGCGTCGAACAGGCGGCGGCCGGGGAAGCGGTAGCGCACCAGCACCCAGGCCACCAGCAGGCCGAACACCGCGTTGGTGAGCGCCGCCGCCGCCGAGGCCCCGAAGGTCAGCCGGTAGGACGCCACCACGATCGGGTCCGTGATCGTGTCCCGGAACTCCGCCCAGCTCAGCGCGGCGGTCCTGGCCAGCAGGGCGGCCAGCGGCAGCAGCACCAGGAGCGACAGGACGAGCAGCGTGTAGCCGAGCGTGACGGGCAGGCCCGGGATGACGCGGGTCGTCCTCATGCGGCCCCGCGGCCGTGGCGCGCCGTCCATGCCGGGCCGTGCCGCCTATTTGGCGGGCTTGTAGATGGCGTCGAACACGCCGCCGTCCGCGAAGAAGGTCGCCTGCGCCTTGGTCCAGCCCCCAAACGTTTCATCGATGGTCGACAGCTTCAGGTTGGGCAGGTCGGCGCTGTTCTTCTTGAGCGCGCCGAGGTCGCGCGGACGGTAGTGCAACTGGCCGATGATGTCCTGCGCCTCGGGCGTGTACAGGAATTTCAGGTAGGCCTCGGCCACCTCGCGGGTTCCCCTGGCGTCGACGACCTGGTCCACCACGGCCACCGGCGGCTCGGCCAGGATGCTGACGGCAGGGTAGACGATGTCGAACCCGTCGGCGCCGAACTCCTCCTTGGCGAGCCACAGCTCGTTCTCCCAGTTGACCAGCACGTCGCCGAGCTGCTTTTGGGCGAAGCTGACGGTGGCGCCGCGCGACCCCGTGTCGAGCACGGGCACGTGGTCGTTGTAAAGGGTGGTGACGGCGGCCTTGGCCTTGCCGTCGTCGTAGGCCGGGAAGCTCTTGGCCTCCTTGGCGGCGGCCCGGGCGGCGTCGACCCCGCCCTGCGCCGACAGGTCGTAGGTTTTGGCGCCGGCCGCCGCGGCCCAGGCGGCCAGGAACACCCAGCGCGCCCCGCCGCTGGTCTTGGGGTTGGCCGCGATGGCCTGCACGCCCGCGCGGGTGAGGTCGGCCCAGTCCTTGATGCCTTTCGGGTTGCCCTTGCGGACCAGGAAGGCGATCGTCGACGTGTAGGGGGCCGCGTTGTCGGGCAGCTTGTCGCGCCACCCCGCCTTGATCAGCCCGGCCTTCTCGATGGCCGACACGTCCCAGTCGAGCGCGAGCGTCACCACGTCGGCCTTGAGCCCCTCGATGACCGAGCGGGCCTGCTTGCCCGACCCGCCGTGCGACTGCTCGATCGTGACCGTGTCGCCGGTTCTGGCCTTCCAGGCGGCCGCGAAGGCCTCGTCGATGGCGTCGTAGAGTTCGCGGGTCGGGTCGTAGGACACGTTGAGCAGCTTGAGGGCTGCGGCCCGGGCCGGTGCGCCGAGGACGGCCGCGCTCCCGAGACCCACCACCAGCGTTCGCCTGCTCAACATGACGCGACTTCCCTCCAACCGGACGAGCCGATCCTACACGGGGTCAATCGATAAAAACAGTAGATTATCGGGGATGGCGCAAGCCGCACGGAGCACCTGCGCCGTCCGGCCTCGCCCCCTCGCTTCAGCCCGGCACCCGGGCGGAGGTCGGCACGACCCGGAGCCCTTCGGCCCGAACCCTGGCTGGGCCGCCATCGCGGCAGCGCCGCGTCACCCGCGCGGAAGGCACGGACGTCACCGTCGCGGCCGAGCTTCGGATGGCCGAGCCCTTCGCGGCGGGCGCTGCGGCTCCGGCAGGACCGAGGTTACGAAAGCCTGCCGCTTGCGGCCTTATGCGGGTGCGACGCTCACCATCGCACCCGAGGTCGCCGACCATGCCGCCGGTCGGGACCGTCGCCTCATTTCCTCAGGTGAGTCCAGGACCGATCCGTCAAGCCCCTTGTGGGAAGCCTCAGCTTTTCCTATACGCTAACCGTACGCGCCCATCGTCTAGCGGTCCAGGACGTCGCCCTCTCACGGCGAAAACAGGGGTTCGATTCCCCTTGGGCGCGCCATCTCATTCTGACCCGGCAAAAAACCAGCTAACACCTTGAACGGCAACGACAGATTTGCCGTTCTAAACCCTTCATTCCGCTTGTAGCTCAGCCGCTCGGCGAAGGTGAGCTTGAGCACCGCGCGGCGGTCCTCCAGCCGCTCCGAACTCCAGAGTTTCCAAGGGTTTGCGAGGAACGCGAGGGCCGTTCTAAGTGTGTCGTCGAAGCTGCTCGCCGGTCGGCCTGCTGAGGCCAGCCGTTCCCTGATGAGCAGCTTGTCGCCCTCAAGCGTGCGCACCTTCTCCTCGTAGGCGCCGATGACCGCCGGCACGCTCGCGTCGAGGATGCGCGCCAGCACCTGCGAGACCTGGCCCTCGATCTTGGCGAGTTGGGCTTCCAGTGCCTTGCGCTGCGCCGCCGCGTGGTGGAGGCGATGGGCCCAGAGGTCCTTGAACATCGCCCGCGCCACCCGGAACAGCCCCTCGGTCGGCTGCACGCTCCGCAGCATCGCCTCGAACTCGCCCTCGATTAGGTCGCGCCGGGTCGACTTGCCGTAGCAGGCGCAGCCGCGCTTGGGGCAGAGATAGTACGGGTGGCGCTTGACGTTGCCCGTCGACCAGCAGGCCGTCAGCGGCGTGCCGCAGTCGGCGCAGAGCACGAAGCCGCGCAGCGGGAAGTCGGCGTTGAGGTTCTGCCGCTTGGGCAGGCGGTTGACGCCCGCCAGACGGTTCTGGATGCGCCCGAACGTCTCGTAGCTGACCAGGCCCTCATGCTGGCCGGGCCTTCGCGCCACGTCCCAGTTCGGGGCTTCCACGTAGCCCGCGTAGCAGCACTGGTTGAGCACGTTGGCGACGCGCTGGCTGTGCACCCGTCCGGCCCGGTCCTTGGGGAACAGCGGGTGCGCCTGGAAGAAGCGCATGACGTCGGCCTGGGTCTCGAAGCGGCCGGAGGCGTAGCCCTCGAGGCCTTCAGCCAGGATGGAGGCGACGGGCTCGACGCGCTTCAGCATCATGCCGCGGCCGGTCACCCGCTGGTAGCGGTAGCCCAGCGGCGCCTGGAACACCCAGTAGCCGTTGAGCACGCGCGAGCGCATGCGGTTCCTGGTCTGCTCGCCGTTCTTCTGGCGCTGGTGCTGGGAGACGCTGGCGAGCAGGTTCTCGACCAGCAGCGAGTCGGGGTCCTCGCCGAACTCGATGGAGGGCGACTCCAGCGTGCCGCCGGCGCCGGCGATGAGGCCGCGCAGCTCGAGGTGCGCCTGCAACCCGCGCGCGAGGCGGGACACGTCGTCGATGACGACCACGACGCCCTGGGCGCGGCGCTTGCGGATGGAGGCCAGCATGGCCTTCATGCCCGGCCGGTCGACGAGGCTGCCGGACACGTCGTCCTGGAACACGTCGGTCACGCGGTAGCCTTTGCGGGCCGCGAAGTCGCGGCAGCGGGTTTCCTGCGAGCGCAGGCCGTCGCCGTCCTTGGTCTGTTTAATGCTGGACACGCGGCAGTAGATAACCGCCTGCTGTTGCTTGTTGTTGTCGCGCATGCTGTGTCCTTTCGTCGTTGCTCCATGATTGAAAGCCGAGCGCATAGTCTAGCTTACTTCGACATCGTCGGGGAACGGAATAGGCTCGTCCAGCAACGCCGCGCAGACATCGACGGAGAAGCCCAGCTCGACGAAACTGCGCATGATCGACCACAGGGTCGTCAGGAGCTCCTGCTTCTGCGCCTCCGTGATGTCGAACTGCTCGACCTCGGAACGGTACTTGTCGGGGTCGAACTGCAGGGCGGCAGGCTGCACGCTGTCGGCATCACCGCCTTTGTTGTCGTCGTTCTGCATCGCTCTGGTCTTTCCTGTTTCAATCTGTTCCTTCATGCGCCAAATTATTGCGTGTAATACTAGGAGCGCTTTCCTAAGTTTGGCAAGTAAAAAGAACAAAAGTAGAACAAAATCTTGATGTTTTCTCAACCTGCTGCTACGGACTGCCCTGCCGCTGCTTGTTCTTGTGCTGCAGGTCGTTGGCCGGCATACGCTCCTGCTCCTGGCGTTGCTGGGGCCGGTTGCGGACCAGCGCGTTTTGCAGGTTCGCCTTGATGGAGTTGACGGCGGTCAGGCGCTTGATGGCGCGGGCGTGCACGTTCTGCCGGGCCTTGGTCGTCATCAGCTCGGCGACGTCCGACCCGCGCCCTGGCCCCGGCCCGAAGCCGCGCGGCGCCGGGTGCTGCAGGGTCGGGTAGGCATGCGCCATGGCGACCAGCGACATCTGCGCCGCGGGGCCGCCGGCGAGCGCCAGCATGTTGAAGGGCGCGTCGATCACCGCGATGGTCGCGACCATGACGGTGCCGGCCAGCAGCGCGTTGCGCAGCCGGGCACCGTCGAGGCGGTGGATCAGGCCGAACAGGTAGAACCAGCCCAGCCAGACGAACACGCCGATGGCGAGTGCGAAGCCGACCGCCTGGCCCTTCTGGATGGCGGTGGAGCCGGTCTCGGTCAGCGGCCCGCTGACCCCGTAGTAGGTCAGCACCGCCGTGCCGGCGCTCGGGATCATCAGCAGGATGGCGGTCAGCCGCTCGCTGAACTGGATGCGCTCCTCCAAGGGCGAGAGGAACACCATGGCTGCCTCCTCCGCCCCGCGCCGCCGGGCGGCCCAGGCCTCGATCCGCAACAGCAGACCCAGTCCGATGCCGCGGACGACGTCGAGCATGCCGCGGCCCAGCACGGGGTCCGGCGGCGGGGCCGGCTGGCCGCCGAGCGGCTGCGCCGGCTCGGAACCGAACCGATCGTCGTTGGGTCTGGTGCGAGAGCGCATGGGATGAACCTTTGGGCGGCCCGGACCACCCGGGCGCATGCCTGCTTCCCCTGCGGGTGCCCCAATGGCAGGATGGCCGCATCCGGCGATCCTCAGGCATTGCCTGACGGCCCCGACCGGCCCGGTGTCCGATGCCCGCGATCCCCGTCCCCGACCTCAAGCGCAAGTTCGACCTGCTGCGGCGCTACCCGACGCCCCGGACATGGCCCGCGCTCGCCGAGCCGTTCGGCCGCAAGTTCAAGACCCTGCAGTCCTGGCAGGACGGCACTCTCACCAGCGACCCGGACCTGATGCCCGACTGGGCGGTGCCGATCCTCATCCGGCTGATCGGCGACATCCTGCCCGGCACGCGTTCACCCGAGACGATCCGCCAGCTCGCCCTCGGGCCGGCGGCCCTGCTCGAGGGGGAGGTGCGGACGGGCGCGGCCGTTTCGCTGCTCGAACTCATCACCCGCGAAGCGCGCCGGGACACGGCGACCCTGTTCCGCGAGGGCACGGCGGTGGAGCTCGTCGAGGTCGACACGGAGGACCGCTCGCCCTGCCCACGGCTGCGGCTCGGCGAGCGGTTCCGGATCGCCTTCCGGCGCCGGGTCGCGTCGGGCTACGCCGTCGCGCTGCAGCACGCGCAGCACAGCTGGGCCCTGCTCCCGGCGACGCCGTCGCGCGCGGCCCCTGCCACGCTCCTGGTGCCGGGCGTGGACGACCGGGGCGAACCCCGCTTCATGAGCGAGCGGCGCGACCCCGGCCGCCACCTCTTCGTCTGCCTCGAAACACCCGCGCCCCCGCCGGCCGTGGTGACGGCGCTCGGCCGCGACGAGGTCGCGGTCGACAAGCGCCTGCTGGACGCGCTGGCCGAGTTCTACCTCGGACAGAAGGAGACGACGCGCGCCTGTCACGCCCTGGAACTGGAGTTCGAGGCCGCGGGCGGGACATGAGCGAGGCCGCGCGGCCGCCGTTCGACGCGCGCGATGCCGGGAAGGCCGAAGCCTACCTCCGCGCGCGCGACACGACCCTGATCGACCCCTTTGCGGGCCGCCGGACGACGACCTCGTGTTCAAGGCCAGCCTGTCCGGAGCTCGCTTCTTCATGGCCGAGCGCTTCGGCGCCGTCAGGCGGGACGGGCAGCTTTTCCGCGCCTACCCGTTCATCGTCGGACGGCCGTCCGCGAACGCCTTCGCGGCTGAGGACCGGGGATTGCAGCTCTGCGGCCTGGACGTCGGGCTCGGCACCGCCGCCTTCGAGATCGGCACCTTCGTGTTCGCGCAGGCGACGCTGTTTCGGGAGATCGGCGACGCCGATGGTGAGACCTCGCCGCAGCTGCCGCCGGGATCGCAGCTCGCCTTCTGGACGGCCGACCGCCTGCGCGAGCGGGGCGCCGCTGACGGTCCACCGGTCGGGACGGAACTGCTGCCCAGGGACGTGCAGCGGCAACACGCGGCGCAGGTCCTGACGCAGCTGGACACCTCCAAGAACCTCGCGGTTGCGGTCGGGATGTGATCTGGATCCG
>CAXTDZ010000135.1:0-12603 GCA_964243035.1 uncultured Lichenihabitans sp. | reverse complement strand
GACTACCTCGCCATCGTGACGCTGGCCTTCGGCGAGATCATCCGCATCGTCCTCATCAACTGGACGGACCTGACCAACGGCTACGCGGGCATCGCCTCCATCCCCAAGGTCACCTTCTTCGGCATCCCCTTCACGGACGATGACGACGGCTTCGCGGCGCTGTTCCACCTCGACTACACGCCGATCCACCGCACGATCTTCCTGTTCTACCTTATTTTGTGCTTGGCGCTGCTCACCAACTTCGTGACGCTGCGCCTGCGCCGCCTGCCCGTTGGGCGCGCCTGGGAAGCGCTGCGCGAGGACGAGATCGCCTGCCGGTCGCTCGGCATCAACACCGTCAACACCAAGCTGACGGCCTTCGCGCTCGGCGCCTTCTTCGGCGGCTTCGCGGGGTCCTTCTTCGCGGTGCGGCAGAACTTCGTCAGCCCGGAGTCCTTCACCTTCATCGAGTCCGCCACGATCCTGGCCATCGTGGTGCTGGGCGGCATGGGCTCGCAGATCGGCGTGGCGATCGCGGCGGTGGTGATGATCGGCGGCACCGAGATCCTGCGCGAGCTCGACTTCCTCAAAATCCTGTTCGGATCCAGCTTCGACCCGGCGCAGTACCGCATGCTGATCTTCGGCTTCGGCATGGTGGTGATGATGATCTGGAAGCCGCGCGGCATCATCGCGACGCGGTCGCCGTCCGTCTTCCTCCACGAGCGCAGGGCGATCTCGGGGGCGCTGGTCAAGGAAGGGCACGGCTGATGCGCTCCCAAACCGATCCCCTCCTGGTGGTCGAGCGCCTCACCATGCGGTTCGGGGGCTTGGTGGCCGTCAACGACCTGTCGTTCACGGTGGGGCGCGGCGACATCACCGCCTTGATCGGCCCCAACGGCGCCGGCAAGACGACGGTGTTCAACTGCGTCACCGGCTTCTACAAACCCACCCAGGGGCGCCTCGCGCTGGCGCGGCAGGGCGTCGCGGCCGACGCCGACGTGGCGGGCCTGACGGCCTCCTCGGCGTGCCACGCCAAGGGTGGCACGGGCGACATCTACCTGCTCGAACGCATGCCCGGCCACGAGATCGCCTGGCGCGCCCGGGTCGCGCGCACGTTCCAGAACATCCGGCTGTTCACCGGCATGACCGTGCTGGAGAACCTGCTGGTCGCCCAGCACAACACCCTGATGATCGCCTCGGGCTTCACCTTCGCGGGCGTGCTAGGGCTCAAGTCCTACCACAGGCGCGAGGCCGAAGCCATTGAGAAAGCGAAGTTCTGGCTCGACGCCATCGGCCTTCTCCACCGCGCCGACGATCCCGCGGGCGACCTGCCCTACGGCGACCAGCGGCGGCTGGAGATCGCGCGGGCCATGTGCACCGATCCCGTCCTGCTGTGCTTGGACGAGCCCGCGGCCGGCCTCAACCCGCGCGAGTCGGGCGAGCTGAACGCGCTCCTGCGGCTGATCCGCGCCCACCACGGCACCTCCGTGCTGCTGATCGAGCACGACATGAGCGTCGTGATGCAGATTTCCGACCACGTCGTGGTGCTCGACTACGGCACCAAGATCTCCGACGGCACGCCTTCGGAGGTGCAGGCCGACCCGCGCGTGATCGCGGCTTACCTGGGCGTGGAGGACGAAGAGGTCGAGCAGGTCGAGGCGGAGATCGGCGCATGAGCGCGGTGACGGAAGCCCGGGCGCGACCCGCTGCCAAACCCGGCGGGCCGCCGCTGCTCAGCGTGCGGGGCGTGAAGACCTACTACGGCAAGATCATCGCGCTGAAGGGCGTCGACCTCGACGTCAACGAGGGCGAGATCGTGACGCTGATCGGCGCCAACGGGGCCGGCAAGTCGACGCTGATGATGACGATCTTCGGCAGCCCGCGCGCGCGGGCCGGCACCATCACCTTCGACGGCCGCGACATCACGAGGCTGCCCACCCACGAGATCGCGCGGCTCGCGGTGGCCCAGTCCCCCGAGGGGCGGCGCATCTTCTCGCGGATGACCGTCTACGAGAACCTGCAGATGGGCGCGGCCATCAACAAGTTCGCGCATTTCGACGCCGACCTCCAGCGCGTCTTCGCCATGTTCCCGCGCCTCAAGGAGCGGGCGCAGCAGCGCGGCGGCACGCTGTCGGGCGGCGAGCAGCAGATGCTCGCCATCGCCCGCGCGCTGATGAGCCGGCCGCGGCTGCTGCTGCTCGACGAGCCCTCGCTGGGCCTCGCGCCGCTCGTGGTCAAGCAGATCTTCGACGTGATCCGCGACCTCAACCGGACCGAGGGCCTGACCGTGTTCCTCGTGGAGCAGAACGCCTTTCACGCGCTCAAGCTCGCCGACCGGGCCTACGTGCTCGTCAACGGCGTCGTGACGATGTCGGGCACGGGGCGCGAGCTGCTGGCCAAGCCCGAGGTGCGGGCTGCCTACCTGGAAGGCGGGCACGGCTGATGGCGGGCTGGCTCTACGACGACGGGCCCAACGGGCTCCTGCACTTCCTCCTCCTCACGGTGGTGCTGGGCGGCGCGGGGGCCGTCGCGAGCGGCCGCGCCATCGCGGGGCAGTGGAAGAGCGTCCTGATCCTGCCCGCCTACATGGTGGTGCTGTCGGGCGCGATCCGCTTCCTGCACTACGCCCTGTTCGAAGAGGACATCTTGTCCGTCCCGGGCTACGTCGTGGCGCTGGTGATCACGCTGCTGGCCACGGCTTACGGCTACCGGTCTCGCAGGGCCGAGCAGATGGCCACCCAGTACTCCTGGCTCTACAAGCGCGCGGGACCGCTCGGCTGGGTCGCGAAGGCGTCGTGACCGATCGTCCTTCGGTGACAGCACGGTGGCAGTTTTGACGTGACAACACCCGCGGCTTTCCGCAGTGTTCGCCCTGCGGCCGAGTGGGGCATCGCCGTCCCGGGTCCGGTTTCCGACCCGGCATAACGACCAGAGCAAGGTGAGGGTCATGAAGACAATCGGTTTGGTAGGGTGCGTGCTGGCCGCGGGGCTGGCCTTCTCGGCGACGGCCGCCCGGGCCGACGTCAAGGTCGGGATCGCGGGTCCGATCACGGGTCCGAACGCGGCTTTCGGGGCGCAGCTTCAGAAGGGGACCGAGCAGGCCGTCGAGGACATCAACGCCAAGGGCGGCGTCCTGGGCCAGAAACTCTCGCTCGAAGTGGGCGACGACGTGTCCGACCCCAAGCAGGGCGTCTCGGTGGCCAACAAGTTCGTGGGCGACGGCGTCAAGTGGGTGGTGGGCCACTTCAACTCGGGCGTGACGATTCCCGCCTCCGACGTCTACCTCGACAACTCGATGCTGATGATCACGCCGTCGGCCACCAACCCCCTCCTGACCGAGAAGGGCAAGTGGGACGTGTTCCGCACCTGCGGCCGTGACGACCAGCAGGGCGCCATCGCGGCCAAGTACATCGCGGCCAGCTTCAAGGGCAAGAAGATCGCGATCCTCCACGACAAGACCACCTACGGCAAGGGTCTGGCCGACGCCACCATGGCCTCGCTCGCCAAGGACGGCATCAAGCCCGCCCTCTACGAGGGCGTGAACGTGGGCGAGAAGGACTACTCGGCCGTGGTCTCCAAGGTGAAGGCCGCGGGCGCCGACGTCGTCTACTGGGGCGGCCTGCACCCCGAGGGCGGGCTGATCCGCCGCCAGATGACCGACCAGGGCATCAAGGCGCCGATGATGTCGGGCGACGGCATCACCGACAACGAGTTCGCGGCCATCGCGGGCCCGGGCGCCGAGGGCACGCTGATGACCTTCGGCCCCGACCCGCGCAAGAAGCCCACCGCGGCCGCCGTGGTGAAGGAGTTCACGGCCAAGAACTTCGACCCGCAGGCCTACACGCTCTACAGCTACGCCGCCGTGGAGATCATGGCGGAAGCCGCCGAGGCGGTGAAGTCGCTCGATTCCAAGAAGATGGCCGAGTACATGCACTCGGGCAAGATCTTCCACACGGTCATCGGCGACCTCAGCTACGACAAGAAGGGCGACCTCAAGCAGGCCGCCTACGTGATGTACACCTGGAAGAAGCAGCCGGACGGCAAGATCACCTACGTCGAGAACGAGTGACCGCGCCTCGCACGCGATTGACGTGAACGGAACCCGCCCCGGTCGCCGCCGGGGCGGGTTTTTCCTGCGCCTAGCCCAGGCGCGCGAGCCCCGGGAAGGCTTCGATCAGCCAGAACGACGCGGCCTGCATCCCGCCCGTGAGGAAGGCCAGCCCCGTCAAGACCAGCAGGGCGCCCGCCACCCGTTCGATCGTCCGGAAATGCGCCCTGAACCGCCCGACGAAGCGCAGGAAGCTCCCCAGCGCCAGGGCCGCCGCGACGAACGGCAGGCCGAGGCCCGCCGAGTAGGCGAGCAGCAGCGCCGCCCCGTGCCCCACCGTCGCCTCCGATCCCGCAACCGCCAGGATCGCGGCCAGGATCGGCCCGATGCAGGGCGTCCAGCCGAACGCGAAGGCGAGCCCCATCGCGTAGGCGCTGCCGATCCCCGACGGCCGGCCGGCCGAGACGCGCGCCTCCCGGTACAGCACCGCGAGCCGGAACAACCCCAGGAAATGCAGCCCCATCGCGACGATGAGCAGGCCCGACAGGATCGACAGCCCGGCGCTGTACTGGCGAACGAGGCTCCCGAGCGCGGAGGCGGTCGCGCCGAGCGCCACGAACACCGTGGTGAAGCCGGCCACGAAGGGCAGGCTCGCCAGCACCGCGTCGCGGCGCGTGCGCGCGGACCCGGCCTCGCGAAGGTCGTCCAGCGTCGCTCCCGCGAGATAGCACAGGTAGGGCGGCACCAGCGGCAGCACGCAGGGGCTCAGGAACGAGATCAGCCCGGCCAGCGCCGCGGCGGGTAGGGAAACGTCGGTCGGCATGGCTCCCGTGCTAAACCAGACGCGGGTGGGGCGGAAGCGGAGGCCGAGGGTTGCGCAACCTCATCACCGATGTGCCGGGTGTGGCGGTCGGCCACGCGCACGACCCCCGCGTGGCGTCGGGTGTCACGGTCGTGCTGTTCGACGAGGCCGCCGCGGCAGGCGTCGCGGTCGGGGGCGGGGCGCCCGGCACGCGCGACACGGCGCTGCTCGACCCGGCCATGACGGTCACGGGCGTGGAGGCGCTGGTGCTGTCGGGCGGCTCCGCTTTCGGGCTCGACGCCATGGGCGGCGTCCAGGCGATGCTGCGCGAGCGGGGCAGGGGGTTTCGGGTCGGCCCCGTCCGCGTGCCCATCGTGCCGGGCGCGATCCTGTTCGACCTCCGGAACGGCGGCGACAAGGCCTGGGGGCGCCGGCCGCCCTACTGGGACCTCGGCTACGAGGCCGCCGCCGCGGCGGGAGCGGATTGCGCGCTCGGCAGCGTCGGGGCGGGTTTCGGCGCCACGACAGCCACGCTCAAGGGGGGGCTGGGGTCGGCGAGCGACGTCACGGCCGCGGGGTTCGTCGTGGGCGCCGTGGCGGCGGTCAACGCGCTCGGGCGGGCCACGGTGGGCGAAGGGCCGCACTTCTGGGCCGCGCCCTACGAACGCGGGGCGGAATTCGGGGGCTTGGGCTGGCCGCAGCCGGTTCCCGCCGACGCTCTCTCGACCCGGATCAAGGGCGACGAGCCCGCCACCACGATCGTGATCGTGGCCACCGACGCCCGGCTCGACAAGGGCCAGGCCAGTCGCCTGGCCCTGATGGCGCAGGACGGCTGCGCCCGCGCGCTCCGCCCCGTTCACGCGGGGCTCGACGGCGACACCGTGTTCGCGGCCGCGACCGGTCGCCACCCCGCGAACCCCGCCGCGCGCGACCTCGTCGACCTCGGCACCCTCGCGGCGGACTGCGTGGCCCGGGCGGTCGCGCGCGGCGTGTTCCACGCCACCGCCCTGCCGTTCGCGGGCGCCCTGCCGAGCTGGCGCGATCGCCACGGGGCCGACGGCTCCGGCCGGCCGTGAGGTCGGTTGCCCGGTGCGAACGGGGCCGGGCCGCGCGGCACCGGATCGCCCGCGGCGATGAGCCGTGCTCCCCGGGTGGTCCGACCCGTCGCGGGTGCGCGGTCAGCCGCACTCCTCCAAGGTCGCGACCACCTCCGCGGTTGTGACGATCCGCGCGAACTCACCGTGCAGGTTGGCCAGCGTCGCGGCGTGCAGGTCGGCGGCCGCGTGCCGGTCGCCATCCGGCCCGATGCGGTCGAAGGTCCAGGTCCCGTCCCGCACGAACCAGACCTCGAACCCGGCGTTGCCCGCCACCCGCGCCGTGGTTTCGACGCAGTGGTTCGTCGTGGCGCCGCAGAGGACGAGCCGTTCGGTGCCGGCCGCAACGAGCAACTTCCTCAGGTCCGTGCCCTCGAAGGCGCTGTTCTGCCGCTTGGTGAGCACGGTTTCCCCCGGCCGCTCCCCGGCCTCCGGCTTGGCGGCGCGGCCCGGGCGGCCCGCGGCGAAGACGGATTCGGGGTTCGTGCTCTCGTGCCGGACGTGGACGACGGGCCATCCGACCTGCCGGAAGGCGGCGAGGAGGTCGCCGATGCGGGCCACGGCGTCCGGGTTGTTGCGATCCGCTCCGGACGCCTCGATCTCGTCGAAGCCTGTCTGCACGTCGATCACCAGCAGGGCCGTGCGGGGAGGCTGAAGCGTCATGGTCCCCGGTCTACGCGTTCTTCGCGCCCGCGTCCCCGGGCCTCCTTCGGGGGTCGAACGCCTGGGGATGCCGCGCCGAGGAGCGCACATCCGGCTTACTCCGGCACGCCGCCCGGGTTAAGCTCCCCTGTCACACCGAAGGTTCGTGATCCATGCCCGTCGAGCAACCGCGGCGCCCACGCGACGGCGTCACGCCCTTCCTGACCATCGCGGACGGCCGCGCCCGCGAAGCGCTCAAATTCTACGTGGAGGCGTTCGGGGCCGAGGTCACGGAAACCAATCCCACGCCCGACGGCGGCAAGCTCATGCAGGCCGGGCTGGCCCTCAACGGCGGCTTCGTGATGCTCGGCGACGACTTTCCGGAGTTCAGGGGCGGCCAGGCCGCCCCGCCGCCGGCCGCGGTGACGATCCACCTCCAGGTGGCCGACGCCGACCGGGCCTGGCAGCGCGCCCTGGCCGCGGGCGCCGCGGTGGTCATGCCGCTCGGCGACCAGTTCTGGGGCGACCGCTACGGGCAGCTCACCGACCCGTTCGGCCACCGCTGGTCCATCGGTGGTCCCACCCCCGGCGGTGCGGCGTGAAGCTTCGCCTCGAACGCGTTCCCTCGCCGGTCGGCACGCTCCTGCTCGCCACCGACGGCCACGCGCTGCGGGCGCTCGACTTCGACGACTGCGTGCCGCGGATGCGCGGGCTGCTCGAAACGCACTACGGCTCCGTCGCGTTGGAGGAGGGTCCCGCGTCCGGTCCGCTCGGCGGCCGTCTGCAGGCCTATTTCGAGGGGGAGGCGGGCGCGCTGGACGGCGTCGCGGTCGCGACCGGCGGCACGCCGTTCCAGCGCGCCGTGTGGGCGGCCCTGCGGACCATCCCGTTCGGCGCGACGCTGAGCTACGGGGAGTTGGCGATCCGGCTCGGGCGGCCGGGGGCGAGCCGGGCCGTTGGGCTCGCGAACGGCCGCAACCCCGTGGCCCTGGTGGTGCCGTGCCACCGCGTGATCGGCGCCGACGGCAGCCTCACCGGCTTCGCGGGCGGGCTGCACCGCAAGCGTTGGCTGCTTGCCCACGAGGCGCGGCACGCGGGGGGGCCGGACCTCCTGGCCGGGCTCGCTCAGCCGAAGCGTTCGGCCGCGTAGGGTTTCGGATCCGTGAAGGGCTGCTCGCCCGTCACCATCTCGGCCAGCAGCCGCCCGGTCACCGGGCCCAGCGTCAAGCCGTGGTGCTGGTGGCCGAAGTCGAACCACAGGCCCCTGTGCCGGCCCCCCGCGCCCAGCACCGGCAGCATGTCGGGGAGGCAGGGGCGGTTGCCCATCCAGGGCTTGTCCTCGATCCCCTCCGCGAGCGGGAACAGGCGGTGCGCCTTCGGCTCGGCGCGCGCGAGCTGCACGGGGGTGGGGGGCGCGTCCCGCCGCGCGAACTCGGCCCCCGTGGTGAGCCGGATGCCCCGCGCCATGGGGGCCAGCAGGAAGCCGCCCGCGACATCCAGGACGGGGCGGTTCAGCACGGCGTTGCCGCGCGCGCGGTAGTGGCGATGGTAGCCGCGCTTGATGCCGAGCGGGATCCGGTAGCCCAGCGGGCCGAACACGGCGTCCGACCACGGTCCCAGCGCCACCACGACGTCGCGCGCGGCGAGCGGCCCGTCGTCCGTCTCGACCTGCCACCCGGTCCGGCTCTGGGTGAGGCTCCGGGCGTCGCCCCGCACGAAGCGCCCGCCCTCCGCCTCGAACAGGGCCGCGTAGGCGCGCACGAGGCCGCCCGGGTCGGACACCGCGCCCGGGTCCTTGAAGTGGAGCGCGCCCGCCAAGCCGTCGCCCAGGTGCGGCTCGCGCTCGGCCAGCCCGGCCGCGTCCAGCGCGTCGATCGACAGGCCGTAGCCGCGCAGCTTGTCGGCCTCCGCGCGACCTTTGGCGAACGCCGCCTCGTCCCGGAACGCCTTGATCCAGCCGATCTTGCGCAGGAGGTGGGAGGCGCCCGCGGCCTCCATCAGCGCCTCGTGCTCCGCCAGGGACCGCTCGATCAGCGGCCGGGCCCCCGCCGCTGTCTTGGCGATGTTCTCGGGGGAGGACTGGGCGAAATAGCGGGCGAGCCAGGGCAGCACCGCGGGCAGCGCGGACAGGTGGTAGTGCGCCTCGGTCGAGCGGTTGGCCATGTAGCGCAGCAGGGCCGCGGGGTCGCGCGGGAAGCTGTAGGGGAACACCGACGCGCGCTCGATCAGCCCCGCGTTGCCGTAGCTCGTTTCATCCCCCGCGCCCGGGTTGCGGTCGACCAGCACCGCGTCGCGCCCGCGCCGCTGGAGGTGCAGGGCGGCCGAGACCCCCACCACGCCCGCCCCGAGCACCGCGACATCCGCCTTCAATGCCATGCCGTCACCTGTTCAACCGAAGCGCGAGACGGCAACGCCCGCGCCGCGGGCCCGGGTCCGTCCTGCGGCGCACGGTCCTGCAAGGCTCGCGCCGCCCGTCCGGCGCGGCGGCGCGTCAGCCGCCGAGCGTCGCCAGGATCGCGCGGCGGATGCCGGCCTGCCTGTTCTCGTCCCACACCTTCGCGCCGGTGAGGTCGGTCACGTAGAAGGAGTCCACGGCCTTCTCGCCGAAGGTCACGACCTGGGCGGAGGCGATGTTGAGGTTGAGCCGGGCGATCGCCAGCGTCAGGTCGTGCAGGAGGCCCGGCCGGTCCATGCCGCTGACCTGGAGCAGGGTGTGCCGGTTGGAGGCCTGGTTGTCGAGCACGACCTCGGGGCCGGTGGGGAACGTCGCCTCGCGTCCCTTGGGCACGCCGCCCTTGGCCGCCACCACCTCCGCCAGGCGGATCTCGCCCCGGAGCGCCCGCTCGATGGTGTTGACGATGCGCTTGGCGCGGCGGTCCTCGTCCTCGTCCTGGTCGAAGGCCCGGGCCACCGCGAAGGTGTCGAGCGCGAGCCCGTCCACCGTGGTGTAGACCTGGGCGTCGACGATGTCGGCGCCCGCGGCCGCGCAGGCGCCCGCCATGGTCGACAGCAGCCGCGGGTGGTCGGGGGCGACCAGCAGCAGCTCGGTCACGCCGCGGAAGGCGTCCGTCCGGATCTCGGTCACGAGCGGCAGGGCCCCCGGGCCGATGGTGCGCAGCACGGCGGCGTGCCGCAGCTTGGTGGGCAGGTCCACGCGCAGCCAGTAGGCCGGGTAGTGGCGGCCGGCGTAGCGGTCGAGCTCGGGCGCGGACCAGTCGGGCAGCGCGTCGCGCAGCTCGCGGCGGGCGGCCTCCAACCGCTCGGCCCAGGCGACGGGCCCTGCCGCGCCCGCGATCAGCTTCTCGGTCTCGTGGTACAGGGTGCGCAGGAGCTGCCCCTTCCAGCCGGTCCAGACGCCCGGCCCCACGGCCTTGATGTCGCAGATGGTCAGGACCAGCAGGCAGCGCAGCCGCTCGGGCGTCTGCACCACGTCCGCGAAGGTCTCGATCGTGCGGCGGTCCGCCAGGTCGCGGCTCTGCGCCGTGTTGGACATGACGAGGTGGTTGTGGACGAGCCACGCCGCGAGGTCGACCTCGGCGGAGGCCAGGCCGAAGCGGGTGCCGAGCGCGCGGGCGATCCGCGCGCCCGCAATCGAATGGTCGGCCTCGCGGCCCTTGGCGACGTCGTGCAGGAACACCGCGACGTAGAGCGCGCGCCGCGCCGTCACCTCCGGCATCAGGGCGTTGGCGAGCGGGTGCTCGTCCCCCGAGCGGCCCGCGTCGATCGCGGCCAGGTTGCCGACCGCGCGCAGCAGGTGCTCGTCCACCGTGTAGTGGTGGTACATGTTGAACTGCATCATCGCCACGACGCGGCCGAAGTCGGGCACGAAGCGGCCCAGCACGCCCGCCTCGTTCATGTGGCGCATCACCACGTCGGGGGCGTTGCGCGAGGTCAGCACGTCCAGGAACAGCCGGTTGGCCTCCGGGTCGTTGCGGAGCGGCCCGTCGATGCGGCGCAGCGACAGGGTGACGAGCCGCGTCGCGTCCGGGTGGATGGGCAGGGCGTGCCGGTCCGAGAGCCAGAACAGCCGGATCAGGTTGACGGGGTCGCGCTCGAAGGCGTCGGGGCGCGCCACCGTGAGGCGGCCCAGCTCCACCGCGAAGTCGCCCGTGCCGGGCAGCGGCTTGGCGCGCCGGAACCAGACGCCCAGCCGGTCGAACACGGCCGGCGGCTTGGCCTCGCGCTCCTCCACGGCGGCGCAGACGATGGCGGTCAGGTCGCCCACGTCCTTGGCGGTCAGGAAGTAGTGCTTCATGAAGCGTTCCACCGCCGACAGCCCGCCCCGCGACGCGTAGCCGAGCCGCGCCGCGATGACCCGCTGGTGGTCGAAGCTGAGCCGCTCCTCGGCGCGGCCCGCCACGAGGTGCAGGTGGCAGCGCACCCGCCACAGGAACTCCTCGCAGCGGCGGAACAGGCGGAACTCGGCGCGGGTGAACAGCCCCGCCTCGACGAGCTCCTCGCTGCGCTTCACCCGGTAGGCGTAGTGGGCGATCCAGAACAGGGTGTTGAGGTCGCGCAGGCCCCCCTTGCCTTCCTTGACGTTGGGCTCGACCACGTAGCGCGACACGCCGGAGCGCTTCAGGCGCGCGTCCCGCTCGGCGAGCTTGGCGGCCACGAACTCGGGCGCGGTCTTGGCCACGATCTCGCGGTCGAAGCGGGTCCTGAGTTCGTCCAGGAGGCGGCCGTCGCCGGCGATCAGGCGCGCCTCGACCAGCGTGGTGCGGACCGTCATGTCGGCGCGGGCCTGGGCGAGGCAGCCGTCCACCGAGCGGGTCGCGTGGCCCACCTTCTGGCGCAGGTCCCACAGGATGTAGAGCATGGCCTCGACCACGCTCTCGCCCCAGGGCGTCTGCTTGTAGGGCAGCAGGAACAGGAGGTCGATGTCGGAGCCCGGCGCCAGGGTGCCCCGGCCGTAGCCGCCCACCGCCACCACCGCGAGCCGCTCGGAGGCGGTGGGCTTGTGGTCGAGCGGGCGGACGTGGCGCAGCACATAGGCGTGGATGGCCTCCACGATCGCGTCCTGAAGGTCGGCGAGCGCGCGCGCGCAGGCGAGCCCGCGGTTGTCGCGAAGGAAGCGCGCGGTGACGAGCGCGCGACCCTCGTCCAGCACGCGCTTGAACCGCTCCACCGCGGCCTTGCGCGAGGGCGCGCCCGCGGCCGGCCCGGCCGCGTGGATCGCGTCGAGGTCGGCGTCCAGCGCGGCGCGGTCGAAGGTGGGCGGCGGGCCGGGGAGGGAGCGGTCGAGGACGGCTGACATGCATCGCGGATCTAGCACGGGGACGCGCGGCAGGCTCGCATCGATCGCTGCTTCGGGTCTCCGGGGCCGGGCCACATCCTTCGGCGGTCGTGCTTAGGCGTCCCCGAGCCCGAGCACGTCCGCTATGCCGTAAAGGCCCGGCTTGCGGCCCCGGGCCCAGAGCGCGGCCTTCACGGCGCCCCGCGCGAAGATGCCGCGGTCCTCGGCCAGGTGGGCCAGTTCGACCCGCTCGCCCGCGCCCGCGAAGATCACGCGGTGGTCGCCCACGACCGAGCCGCCGCGCAGCGCCGCGAAGCCGATGTCGCCCGTCCGCCGCGGCCCCGTGAGCCCGTCGCGCCCGCGGGCCGCGTGCTCGGCCAGCGTCACGCCCCGGCCGGCGGCGGCGGCTTCCCCCAGCAGCAGCGCCGTGCCCGACGGGGCGTCGACCTTGTGCCGGTGGTGCATCTCGACCACCTCGACGTCGAACCCCTCGTCGAGCGCCTTGGCCGCGCGGGCGACGAGGGCCGCGAGCAGGGTCACGCCCAGGCTCATGTTGCCCGCCCGCACGACCGGCGCGTGCCAGGCCGCGGCCTCGACCCTCGCGAGCTCGTCCGCGCCGAGCCCGGTGGTGCCGACCACGTGGACGATGCGGGCCTGGGCCGCCAGCTCCGCGAAGCCCACCGTGGCGGCGGGCGTCGTGAAGTCCAGCACGCCGTCGGCCGAAGCGAAGGCCGCGAGCGCGTCGGCCGTGACGGGGACGCCCGCGGGCGGGCCGCCCGCGAGCACCCCCGCGTCCTGCCCC
>CAXTDZ010000134.1:0-12671 GCA_964243035.1 uncultured Lichenihabitans sp. | reverse complement strand
GCGCTGCGCGCCACGGCTCGCGTCGCGCCCAGAACCGCCGCGCCCGCCCCTGCGACCGCGAGCCCCGCCATCGCGAGCGTGGCGGGCGCGAGGCCCGAGGTGGCGCGCCCGTCGGAGAAAGCCAGGGCCACCGGCAGCGCGAGGACGGGCAGCGCGAGCAGCACCCCGAACAGCGCGAGCCGCCACGCCCGCACGGGCGCGAAGCCGCCCGCCGCCGCCCGCCCCGCCAGCAGCGCGAGGGCGGGATAGGCGGGCAGGACGTAGTGGGGCAGCTTGGTCGGCACGGCCTCGAACAGCAGCCAGACCGGCACCGCCCAGGCGAGCAGGAAGAGCACGGCGTCCGTGCCCCGCTCCCGCCAAACGGCGGGCGCGGCCAGGACCGCGAAGGGCGCGAGCGGCCAGCCCGTCACCCAGAAGGCCGCCAGGTAGGTGCCCGGCGGCGCGCCGTGCCTTTCCTGCCCGGACGCGAGTTTGGCACCCATGTCGTGGCCGAGCGACTCGCTGAAGAAGGCCGTGCCGGTGTGGCGGACGATCAGCACGAACCAGGGCAGCACCAGGAGAAGGCACCAGAGCAGGCCCGCGCCGGGCCGGAGCCGCGCGAGCCACCTCGCCGAGCGGGCCCGCACGGCAAGCGCGAGGCTGGCGAAAGCCACCACCATCGGGGTGATCGGTCCCTTGACGAGGATGCCGGCGGCCAGCGCCGTCCAGAACAGCGCGCAAAGGCTCAACGGCAGGCGGCCCCCGTCGCGGGGCGCGGTCCAGGCCCGCGCCAGCACGCCCATGGCGGCCACCGCCGTGGCGCAGAGCACGGCGTCGGTCTTGGCCAGGTGCGCCTCGACCGCGAGCAGGAGAACGGGCGCCACCAGCGCGCCGCCCAGCACCGCGCCGCGGCGGCCCACCAGGGCGAGCCCGGTCCAGTAGGTCAGCAGCACCGCGGCCAGCGCCCCGCACAGCGACGGCAGCCGGTAGAGCGCGATGGTGGTGCGCGCGTCCGGCACCCCGACCCGTTCGGCGAGGCCCACGGCCGCGGCCTGCATCCAGTAGATGCCGACGGGCTTCTTGTTGCGGGCCTCGTCGTGAAAGCGGATGTCGACGAAGTCGCCGGTCTCCAGCATCTGCTTGGAGGCCTGGGCGAAGCGCGGCTCGTCCCGATCCATGGGAAACAGGCCCGTGAACCCGGGCAGCGCCGCCGCCAACGCGAGCACGCCGACGATCAGGCACGCGCGGCGGTGACGGGCGGCAGCCCAATCCAGAAGGCGGTCGAACAAGCGGGATCCCGGGCTCGTCGGTTACGGCGCGGACAAACACGGCCGCCTCGCGGCCGTCAAGGCGCGCGGACCCAAAGCGCGGCGAGGCGACTTAACGATGCAGGCAAGCCACGGCAGAAGGAGCACCGCGATGCGCGCCATCCAAGCGATCCAGGAGCCCGGGACCATGCCCCTGCCGACCGAGCCCACCCTCCCTCCGGAGGTGCCGCCCAAGCCGGGCGAGCCCGAGCCCAAGGAGCCCGTCAACGTCCCGCCGCCCGGACCCGAGCCGGTCGACGACCCCGGCTCGCCAGAGCCGCTCGGCATCCCGGGCGACACACCGAGCGACGTGCCCGACACGGGGCCCGCGATCGTGCCGTCCGACCAGCCGGGCATGGTGACGGGCTGACCCGCCCCGCGTGGCCGGACGGGGCCGTCAGTCAAAGGCGTCGCTGAGCCGGTCGGAGGCGGGATCATCCTCCTCGTCGAGGTCGCAGGTCGCGCGAAAGCCCTCGCCCCACTCGTCGCGCTCGGGCGACCCGATCGGGTAGGGGTTGTCGGACGGCTTCGATCCGGCGTGACGGGCGTTGAGGCCGGCCTGGAAGACGGCCTGGAGATCCGGTTCGGGCGACGGCATCGTCCTTCTCCTCATCCAGCGCGAGTCCTGGCCGAACGGGCCGGCTGGCTGCTCCGGCCGGCTTCGATCCCACGTCCCACCGCCGCAGCACCGGCTTAAGAACAAGCGAAAGCGGTGCGTGTTCCGCGTGACAGCCGGGGCAAACCGGCCGGAACGGCGCCCCGCCCGACCGGTCCCGCGGCCGGGCGGGTCGACCCCGACGCGGCGAGGAGGCTGGAAGAGATCGCCGTCGCCCGACCGAAGGCCGAACTTGGGTCGGTGCGGTGACCGCCGCGCGACGCCCTCCGCCCCTGTCGCGGGAGGAAGGGCGAGCCCGGGCCGGGCGCCGACTTGCAAGCCGGCGCCGCCCGCGCCATTGAACGCGTCATGCTGCACATCAACGACCTGAACTATCGCCTTGGCCGGCGCGTGCTGTTCGACCGCGCAACGGCGGCGCTGCCCGACGGCGGCCGGGTCGGCTTCGTGGGGCGCAACGGCACCGGCAAGACCACGCTGTTCAACATGGTCTCGGGCGACCTCCATCCCGAGAGCGGCACCGTCACCCTGCCCCGCTCGGTCCGGCTCGGGCGCGTCGAGCAGGAGGCGCCGGGCGGCCCCACCACCCTGATCGACTTCGTGCTCGCGGCCGACACGGAGCGCGCGGCGCTGACGGCGGAGGCCGAGACCGCCACCGACCCGGCCCGCATCGCCGACATCCAGACGCGGCTCGTGGACATCGAGGCGCACGCGGCCCCCGCCCGGGCCGCCACCATCCTGTCGGGCCTGGGCTTCGACGAGGCCGCGCAGAACCGGGCGCTGTCCGAGTTCTCGGGCGGCTGGCGGATGCGGGTGGCGCTCGCGGCCGTGCTGTTCGCCCGGCCCGACCTGCTGCTGCTCGACGAGCCCACCAACTACCTCGACCTCGAAGGGACGCTCTGGCTCATCGACTACCTCGCGACCTATCCCGCGACGGTGCTGGTGATCAGCCACGACCGCGACCTGCTCGACGCCGTGTGCGACCACATCCTCCACCTCGACCAGGCCAAGCTCACCCTGTGGCGGGGCAACTACGAGAGCTTCGAGCGCCAGCGGCGCGAGCAGCAGGCGATCCTTCTCAAGCACGCCAAGAAGCAGGAGGAGGCGCGCCGGCACATGCAGGCCTTCGTGGACCGCTTCCGTGCCCAGGCCACCAAGGCCCGGCAGGCGCAGTCGCGGCTCAAGATGCTGGCCCGCATGCAGCCGGTGGCGGCCATCGTGGACAGCGAGGTGCAGCCCTTCACCCTGCCCTCCCCCCAAAAGCCGCTGAGCCCGCCCATCGTGGCGATGGAGCGCGCTGCCGTGGGCTACGGGGAGCGCACCGTGCTGAGCCGGCTCAGCCTGAACATCTCCAACGACGACCGCATCGGCCTCCTGGGCTCGAACGGCAACGGCAAGTCCACCTTCGCCAAGCTGGTGGCCGGGCGCCTCGACGCGACCGGGGGCGAGTTGAAGCGCTCGTCCAAGCTCCAGGTGGGCTTCTTCGCCCAGCACCAGGTCGAGGAGCTGGACATCCGCACGACGCCCTACCGCTGCGTGGCCGACCGCATGCGCGACGCGACCGAGTCGAAGGTCCGCGCGCGCTGCGCCCAGTTGGGCTTCCCCAACGTCAAGGCCGACACGCCGGTCGCGCAGCTCTCGGGCGGCGAGAAGGCGCGGCTGATGATGGGCATGGCCACCTTCGACGGCCCCCACCTGCTGATCCTGGACGAGCCCACCAACCACCTCGACATCGACAGCCGCGCGGCCCTGATCGAGGCCGTCAACGGTTACGAGGGCGCCATCATCCTGATCAGCCACGACCGTTACCTGATCGACGCCTGCGCGGACCGGCTGTGGCTCGTGGACGAGGGCACCGTGCGGGCCTATGACGGCGACATGGACGACTACAAGGCGCTGGTGCTGGAGCGCGCGGGCGCGACCAGGCGCGGCGCGCCCCGCCGCGCGGCCGACAAGGTCGTGCCGCTCCCCACCGCGCCCAGGAAGCCCGGCCGCAACCACATCCCGCTGCGGCGGCAGATCGACACGCTGGAAGAGCGCATGGGCACGTTCCAGAAGCTCATCGGGCGCATCGACGCGGCGCTGGCCGACCCTGACACCTTTCAGCGCGACAAGGGCCGCGCCGCGACCCTGGCCCAGCAGCGCAAGGAGCTTGGGAAGGCGCTGGCCGCGGCCGAGGAGGAGTGGCTGGAGCTGAGCGCGCAGAGCGAGGCCGCGCAGTAGGCCGGTCCGTCCCCTCCCGCGCCCGTCGTCGCGAGCGAAAGCGAAGCGATCCAGTTGCCGGGCGCGACGTCGGGTTTCCAGGATTGTCACGCACGGTCCGCTGGATCGCGTCGCTGCGCGCGCGAGGGCGATCTTGTGATCAGGACCGCGATGCCGGTTGTCCGGGACGGCGACCAAGCGCGATGTCGACCGGTTCGACCTCCCTCGCCGCTCCCGCGCGGCGAGGGGTGGAACCCGAAAGTCCGCTCACCCCCGCTTGTCCCAGCGCCCGTCCTCGCCCTGCTGCCAGTAGGAGACCGGATGGCCCGCGCGCTTGAGCTCCGTCCACTGCCCCCGGGCGGCGGCCACGGCCTCGGCGTCGCGCCCGTCGAACAGCAGCACGGCGCGCTCGTAGGCGGTCCCGCCCGCCAGCACGGGCGCCGCTCGGACCCCGTCCGTGAACAGGCGGATCGCGGCGCCGTTCGGGTTCTCGGGCCCGTCCGTCAGGTAGATGGGCTGGGCCTCGGGGTCGCCGTCCTTGGCGCTGCCGTGCGGCAGGAAGCTCGCCTCGTCGAAGGTCCACAGGTGCCCGTTCAGCGCCTCCACCCGCTCGGGGCTGCCCACTTGGACCACGGCCCGCCAGCCGCGGGCGAGCGCGCGCTCCAGCAGGACGGGGAGGACCTGGTCGAGGGTGCGGGTTTCGAGGTGGTAGAACCACACCTCGGTCAACGGCGTCAGCCCTCGTAGTGGTCGGCCACCAGCCGGTCGAGCAGGCGCACGCCCCAGCCCGAGCCCCAGCTCTGGTTGATGTCGTCGGTGGGCGCGCCCATGCCGGTGCCGGCGATGTCGAGGTGGGCCCAGGGCGTGTCGTTGGTGAAGCGCTGGAGGAACTGCGCGGCCGTGATCGAGCCGCCGTGCCGGCCGCCCGTGTTCTTCACGTCGGCGAACTTGGAGTCGATCAGCTTGTCGTAGGCGGGGCCGACCGGCAGGCGCCACACCTTCTCGCCCGTTTCCAGCCCGGCGTCGCGCAGCCGGTCGGACAGGGCGTCGTCGTTGGAGAACAGCCCCGCGTATTCGTGGGCGAGCGCCACGATGATGGCGCCCGTCAGCGTCGCCAGGTCCACCATGAACCGCGGCTTGTACCTGTCCTGCACGTACCACAGCAGGTCGGCCAGCACGAGGCGGCCTTCGGCGTCCGTGTTGATGATCTCGATGGTCTGGCCCGACAGCGAGGTCACGATGTCGCCCGGCCGCTGGGCCTTGCCGTCGGGCATGTTCTCGACCACGCCGATGATGCCCACCACGTTGGCCTTGGCCTTGCGGGCGGCCAGCGCGTGCATCAGGCCCACTACGCAGGCGGCGCCCGCCATGTCGCCCTTCATGTCCTCCATGCCGCCCGCGGGCTTGATGGAGATGCCGCCCGTGTCGAAGCACACGCCCTTGCCCACGAAGGCGATCGGCTGGGCGTCGCGCGCGGGGGCGCCGTTCCAGCGCATCACAACCACGCGGCTCTCGTTGGCCGAGCCCTGGCCCACCGCCAGCAGCGCGCGCATGCCGATGGCCTCGGCGGCCGCCTCGTCCAGCACCTCGACCTCGACGCCGAGCCCGGCGAGGTCGGACGCGCGGCGCGCGAACTCGACCGGGTTCAGCACGTTGGCGGGCTCGTTGACGAGCGTGCGCGCGAGGTTGACGCCCGCCGCGATGCCGTCCCGCGACCCCGCCGCGGCCTTGGCCGCCGCGGGGTCGGCCACCCCGATCGCGACCTCCAGCGCCTCGTCCTCGCCGTCGTCGTTCTTCCGGGTCTTGTACTTGTCGAACCGGTAGGCCCTGAGCCGCAGGCCCAGCGCGAAGTCGGCCGCGGCCTCGGGCGACGCGTCGGGCAGGTCAAAGGCGATCCGGGCCGCGGCCGCGCCCTTGAGCCTGCCCATCACGGCGCCGCCCAGCGTCATGGCGGCGTTCTTGGCGCCGGCCTTGTCCGACCGGGTGCCCACCACGAGGAGCCGGTCGGCCGCCACGTCGGCGGGGGCGAACAGGTCGAGGCTCGACCCGGCCTTGCCCTTGAACCTAGCGGCCGCGGCCGCGGCCCGCACCGCGGCGGCGGCCTTGCCCAGCAGGGTTTCCGTCCGCGCGCCCAGCGCGCCGTCGGCCCCCGCGAAGACCACCAGCGTGCCGTGGCCACCGGCGTCCCGGCCCGCGACCGCGTCGAGGTCGATGAAGTCGATGGTGATCGCGTTCGGCATCGGGGTCTCTTCGCGGCGGGAGGGGACGGCGGCGTGCGGGTCGGGCATACCACCTTTTCCCAATCGCGCGGCGGCGCGCAAGGCCCCGGGGGGCGCCCCCGCTTGCGGCCCCCGCGGCCCGGGCCTAAAGCGTGGCCGCGCTGTTGCCCCGCCGACCCAGGCGGCGGATTCCTGGCCGGGTCCGGCGTCGCGGCCCTCGCGTCGGGGGCCCGTTCGGTGGAACAATGGCGCGCCGCCCCGGCGGCACCCGTGTACCCGACGAGGCGCGTCACCGGCCCGTGCTCACCCTGATCGAACGCTACCTCCTCAAAGCCTCGCTGCTGGCCTTCGCGGCCGCCCTGTTCACCCTGACGGCGGTGATCTGGCTGACCCAGGCGCTGAAGGAGTTCAACCTGCTGACCCTGAAGGGTCAGTCGCTCCTGATCTTCCTGTCGGTGACGGGGCTGGCGATCCCGGCGCTGGTGGTGGTGATCGCGCCCATCGCCCTGTTCCTGGCGGTGCTCTACGCGCTGAACCGGTTGAGCGGCGACAGCGAGCTGATCGTCATGAACGCCGCGGGCCTGTCGCCCTCGCGCCTGCTGCGGCCCTTCGCCGTGCTGGCGGGGCTGGTGGTCGCGCTGGTGGGCCTGATGTCGCTCGCCGTGGTGCCCTGGGGCATGCGGACGCTGCGCGACATCGTGACCGAGGTGCAGGCCGACTTCATCACCCACGTGGTCCAGCCCGGGGCCTTCACGTCGCTCGACCAGGGCTTCACCTTCCACTACCGCGAGCGGGGGCCGGACGGCTCGCTGCGCGGCATCTTCATCCAGGACCGGCGCGACCCCGCCCACGTGCAGACCATCATGGCCGAGCGCGGCGCCACCGAGCACGCGGGCGGCGAGGCCTACCTCGTGCTGGAGGACGGCAACCTCCAGCGGGAAAGCGCCAAATCCGCCAACGCCGCGGTTGTGGTGTTCAAGTCCTACCAGCTCGACCTGACCCAGTTCGGCGGCAACGCGGGCACGGTGCCCTACAAGCCGCGCGAGCGCTCCACGCTGGAGCTGCTGCGGCCGGACCCGAAGGACCCCTACGTCCAGGCGCAGTCCGGCCGGTTCCGGGCCGAGCTGGTCGGCCGCTGCACGAGCCCGCTCTACGCGCTGACCTTCGGCCTGGTCGGCATGGCGGCGCTGGGGGAGGCCAGGAGCACCCGCCAGGGCCGCGGCCGGGCGATGGCGCTGGCGACCCTGGTGGTGCTGGGGGCGGAGCTGGCCGGCATGGAGGCCGGCAATTTGATGGTGAAGGAGCCCTGGGCCGTGGGGCTCGCGCTGGGCGTGCCGGTCCTCGTGGCGCTCGGGGCCGTGCTGCACCTCCTCGGGTTGCGCGCGAGCCTGCCGCGGCTGCGCGGCCCGGCGGGCGCGGCGCTCCCGCGCGCCGCGTGAGGCGCCCCGCCCCGTGATCGGCTTCACGCTCGCGCGCTATCTCGGCTCGCGCTTCGCCCGAACGGTGTTCACCGTGTTCGGCGGGCTGTTCGTGCTCGTCTACCTGCTCGACTTCGTGGACCTGCTGCGCCGCGGCAGCGACACCAAGGACGCGACCGCCCCGCTGCTGGCCGTCCTGTCGCTGCTGCGGGTCCCCGCCGTGACCGAGCAGGTGCTGCCCTTCGCGGTGCTGTTCGGCGCCATGGCGGCCTTCGTGAACCTGACCCGGCGGCTGGAGCTCGTGGTGGCGCGGGCGGCCGGCATGTCGGTCTGGCAGTTCATGGCGCCGCCGCTCGGCGTGGCCCTGCTGATCGGGCTTCTGGCGAGCGGGCTCTACAACCCGCTCTCGGCGCTCGCCAAGAGCCGGGCGGACCGGATCGAGCTAAAACTGTTCGGCGCCAACCGGACCACGACGGAGGCCCTGTGGCTCCGGCAAAGCAGCCTGGACGGCCAGGCGATCATCCGCGCCGACCGGGCCGAGGCGGACGGCACGCAGCTCACGGGCGTGAGCGCCTTCGTGCTCAACCGCGAGGGCGCCCTGGAGGAGCGCGTGACCGCCGGGGCAGCCCACCTGGAGGCGGGGTTCTGGCGGCTCACCGGCGCCCACGTGGTGCCGGTGGACGACGAGCCCTTCGACACCGACACCTACCTGCTCGCCACCACGCTCACCGCCGACCAGGTGCTGCAATCCTTCGTGTCGCCCGACGACGTGCCGTTCTGGGCGCTGCCGGGCGTGGCGGGCCGCACCGAGCGCGCGGGCCTCGACGCCACGCCCTACCGCCTGCGCTTCCAGCAGCTCCTCGCCCGCCCCCTCCTGCTCGTCGCCATGGTGCTGGTGGGGGCCTGCTTTTCCTTAAGGTTTTTTCGGTTTGGTGGCGTGGCCAAGATGGTTTCGGGTGGCATCGGGGCGGGTTTCGTGCTGTACGTCGCCACGCGGCTGATCGGGGACCTGGGCGGGGCCGGCCTCCTGAGCGCGCCGGTGGCGGCCTGGTCGCCGGCGGTGATTGGAACCATGTTCGGCACGCTTGTCCTGCTGCACCAGGAAGACGGCTGATGGGCGCCCGGCCCGCGCGCCCCCTCCTGGCCGCCCTCGCCGCCCTGGCCGCCCTGTTCGCGTCGGTGCCGGCACGGGCCGCGACGTCCGCGGCCCAGCCCGCCGCGACGCCGCCTGCCGCGCCCGCCAAGACGGACCGCCTGGTGCTCCAGGCGCGGCAGCTCACCTACGACAAGGACCACAACACGGTCACGGCCGAGGGCAGCGTCCAGCTCTACTACCAGGGCCGCGTCCTGGAGGCCGACACGGTCACCTACAACCGCAACACCAACCGCGTGCTCGCGACCGGCCACGCCAAGCTGACCGAGACCGACGGCAGCGTGGCCTACGCGGACCGGTTCGACGTCACCGACGACTTCCGCAGCGGCTTCGTCGACAGCCTCAGCACGGTGTCGGCCCAGAAGACCTACTTCACCGCGCCCCGCGGCGAGCGGGCCAACGGCGACACCGCGACCTTCGAGAAAGGCACCTACACGGCCTGCGAGCCCTGCAGGCAGCACCCCGAGAAGCCGCCCACCTGGCAGATCAAGGCGATGCGGATCATCCACGACCAGCAGTCGCACATGATCTACTTCGAGGACGCGAGCTTCGAGTTCCTAGGCGTACCGATCGCCTACTTCCCCTACCTGTCGACGCCCGACCCGAGCGTCACGCGCAAGACCGGCCTCTTGGCGCCCAACTACGTCTACCAGTCGCGCTTGGGCTTCGGCGTGGCGGTGCCCTACTTCTTCAACCTCGCACCGAACTACGACCTGACCGTCACGCCCACCGTGCTCTCCAAGCAGGGTTTCCTGGGCGAGGCGGAGTTCCGCCAGCGGCTGGTGAACGGGTCCTACACCATCCGGGCGACCGGCATCGTCCAGCTCGACCCCCAGGCCTTCCCGATCGCGCCCTACGGCACCGGGGACCGGCAGTTGCGCGGCTCGGTCGAGACCACGGGCAAGTTCTTCATCAACGACCAGTGGAAGTACGGCTGGGACCTGTCGCTGTTCAGCGACAAATACTTCTTCCAGGACTACAAGATCCGCAGCGAGAGCCTGGGCAGCGACTACATCAAGGAGTCGATCTCGACCGCCTACCTGACGGGCCAGGGCGACCGGAGCTTCTTCGACCTGCGCGGCTACCGCATCCAGGGCCTGTCGCAGTACGACTTCAACAGCCAGCAGCCGCTCGTGCTGCCGGTGCTCGACTACGACCACACGATCGCGCTCAAGCCCGAGCAAACCTACGGGATCGGCGGCGAGGTCAACGTCAACGCCAACTTCACGGCGCTGACCCGCACCGCGGCCGACTACCAGTCGACGGGCGTGCGGCTGCTCGACCAGGCCTTCTCGCTCTACGACGTGTGCCCGACCTCGCTCGCCCCCAACCCCGCGCTGCCCAACTTCAAGCCGCCCAACTGCTTCATCCGCGGCATCGGGGGCAGCTACGACCGCGCTTCCGCCCAGGCGTCCTGGCAGCGCAAGTTCATCGACCCCTTCGGGGAGGAGTGGACGCCCTTCGCCTTTGCCCGGCTCGACGCCTCTTGGCTGTCGCTCAACGAGAGCCAGTCCTTCACCTTCACGAGCGGGTCGGGCACCTCGGTGATCTCCAACGCCGACCAGGCCAACTTCTTCGGGCGGAGCCAGGCCGACCACTACTACGGCCGCGCCATGCCGGGCGTCGGGCTCGAATGGCGCTACCCCTTCATCGACGCCACCGGCTTCGGCACCCAGGTGGTCGAGCCCATCGCGCAGATCATCGCCCGCCCCGGCGAGATCCACGGCGGCGACCTGCCCAACGAGGACGCCCAGAGCCTCGTGTTCGACGACACCAACCTGTTCGAGTGGAACAAGTTCTCGGGCTACGACCGCGAGGAGGGCGGCGTGCGCCTGAACGCGGGCGGCCAGTACACGATGACCTTCAACTCCGGCGCGTCGGTCAACGCGCTGTTCGGCGAGTCCTTCCAGCTCGCCGGGCCCAACTCCTACGCGGTCAGCGACGTCGCCAACGTGGCGGTCGAGTCGGGGCTCCAGACCACCAAGTCGGACTACGTGTCCCGGCTGGCCTTCAACCTCAACCCCGACCTGTCCTTCATCGCCAAGAGCCGCTTCGACGAGCAGACCTTCGCGCCCGAGGCGATCGACCTCATCGCCCGCGACAAGCTGGGGCCCATCCAGGGCGCGATCCAGTACTCGCGCTACGCCCCCCAGCCGCTGATCGGCTACCCCAACCGCCGCGAGGGCGTCCTGGTCAGCGGCCAGTACGACTTCCTCGACCACTACTTCCTCAAGGGAAGCGCCACGATCGACCTCAACCCCTTCAAATACGACCCGGCCACGGGGCTCTACGACGAGCGGCTCGGCTCGCCCGGCATCTCGGTGCTCAGCACGGGCCTGGGCTACACGGACGACTGCACCACGGTGAGCCTCAACTACGCGCGCGGCTACACCGATTCCACGGGCGTTCCCCAGCTCGACCAGACCGTCTTCCTGCAGTTCACCCTGCGGACGCTGGCCAGCGGCAAGGTCGAAACCGCGATCGGCGACGCGCAAACGGTGCAGGACGGGATCTACAAGTAGCGGGGCGCGGCCGATCTGCCTTGTGCCCGTCCAAATCCACCGCTAGTCCGGGCTGATCAGCAACGCGCGCGATGGGACGACGATGGTTTCCGGATTGGTCCGACGGCTCCGCGGCTCGCTCCTGCCCGCGGCGGCGCTCCTCCTTTCGGCCGCCCCGTTGCCGGCCCTCGCCCAGTCCGTCGAGCTGACGGTCAACGGCGACCCGATCACGACGGCCGACATCGAGCAGGAGATGCTGATGCGCCGCGTCCTGCACCTGCCGGCGGGCCGGCCGGAGGCGGTGGAGGAGCTGATCGCCGACCGGTTGAAGCTGCACGAGGCCAACAAGTACGGCATCGACGCCAACGACGGCGACCTGTCCACGACGCTGAACCAGATCGCCGCCCAGGGCAAGCTGAACGCGCAAACCTTCTCGGCGGCGCTCCAGAAGAACAAGGCCAGCACCGACGTTGTGCGCGAGCACCTGCACGCCCAGGCCGCCTGGAACAACTACGTCCGCGCCCGCAACAAGATGCTGAACGTGAGCGACGACGACATCTCGGCCGCCATCGCCAAGGACCCAGGCCACGCCCAGGACACCACCGAGCTGACGCTCCGGGAGGTCGTCCTGGTGACCCCCGTCAAGGCGACCGTGGCCGAGGTCGAGGCGCGGGTCCACGAGGCGCAGGCCCTGCGCGGGCGCTTCACAGACTGCGGGAGCGGCCTCGCGCTCGCCCGCGCGCTGCCCAACGTGGCCGTCAAGGACGCCTTCCGGCGCGACGTCAAGAGCCTGTCCGAGAACGCGCGCAAGGAGATCGACCAGACCGCGGCCGGGCACCTGACCTCCCCGGAGCGGTCGGCCTCGGGCATCTCGATGATCGCGGTCTGTTCCAGGAGCAAGGACGCGGGCGAGACCACCATCCGCGACAGCGTCCAGGCCGACCTGATCAAGGGCCGCCTCGCGGGCATCGGCGAGAAGATGTACCGCGAGCTGCGGGCCACCGCGGTGATCGACCGGCATTGAGCGCGCCCCCGCCGCTCGCGCTGACGCAGGGCGACCCGTCCGGGATCGGTCCGGACGTGACGCTCGCGGCCTGGCTCGGGCGCGGTCCCGACGTCCCGCCCTTCTTCGTGCTGGCGGACCCCGCGGTGCTCGCCGCCCGCGCGGACCGGCTCGGGCTCGACGTCCGGATCGAGGCGTGCGAGCCCGCCGCGGCCGCGGCCGCGTTCGCCCGGGCCCTGCCCGTGGTTCCCCTCCGGCACCGCGCGCGGGGCCGCC
>CAXTDZ010000133.1:0-12793 GCA_964243035.1 uncultured Lichenihabitans sp. | reverse complement strand
GCTTCGCGCGCCCGCCCGGGCCGCGGCGGCCGCGCCCGTCCCGGCCCCGCCCGGGCCGGACCCCCGGGTCGCGGGCCTCCTCGCGATCGTGGACCGCCTGGAGGACGTGGTCGCGGCCGAGACGGGCGCCCTCAAGCGCAACCTGCCCGCCAGGGTCGCGGAAACCGGCCAGCGCAAGCGGCAGGGGATGCTGGAGCTCGGCCGGGCCATGCGCGGCCTGGCGGCGGCCGGGGCCGACCCGCGCGTCGTGGAGCGCCTGGCGCGCTTCGCCGCCGCCCTGGAAGACAACCGCCGCACGCTCGACGTCCACCTCCGCGCCGTCCGCGAGGTGGCCGAGGTGATCGCGACCTCCCTGCGCGAGCAGGACTGGGACGGCACCTACTCGCGGCAGGCGCGCCGCCGATGATGAAGCTCGTGCTCGTCGGCCTGTGGGTGGTGCTGGTGGCGCTGGGCTCGACGGTCGGGGCCGCGACCTACCTGTCGCACAGGGCAACCGCGGCCGCGGCCCCTCCCCCGCCCCCGCCGCTCCAGTCGGACAAGACCCGCGTGCTGAACGTGCCCATGATCGCCGACGGGGCGGTCAAGGGGTTCGTGTCGGTGCAGTTCATCTACACGATGGAGGTCGCGGACGCGAAGGCGCAGCCCGTGCCCGCGGAGGACTACCTCGTCGACGAGGCCTTCCGGGCCCTCTACGCCGACCCGAGCCTCGATTTCCGGCACCTCGAACGCTACGACCTCGGCAAGCTCACCAAGCGCCTGGTTGCGGCCACCAACGCGCACCTGGGTGCGCCGCTGGTGAAGGACGTGCTGATCGCCGACATGAACTACTCCCCCAAGGACGCTCCCAGGGAGGGAGAGTCCGCCCCGTCCTCCAACTGAGCCGTTCCGGAGCGCGCCATGCGGCCCCTGCCCCACGCCCCCGAGCCTCCCAACCCCGTCGCGGACTTCGCCACCCGGGCGGTCCTGCCCCTGGACTGGCTGACCTGGGCCGGCTTCGCGGTCGCGGCGGCGGGCTGGGGCGTGCTGATCACGGCGGTGGCGTTCGGCGAGACGCTGCTCAAGGGCGGCAACCTGGTGGCCCTGCTCTCGGCCCGCTCGGATGTCGTGACGCTGGCCCAGGCCGCCATCGCGAGCGGGCTGGGGCTGGCCGTGGTGGGGGCGCTGCGGACGGGGTTCGGGGCGCTGAACGGCTTCTTCGCCGCCGTGCTGCACCGCTCGACCGCCCCGAAGCCCGTGCCCGTCGCGTCCGTCGAGCCCCTCGCCGACGACGACCCGGAGCCGGCGGTCGCGCCGATCGTCCCCGCGCGCGAGCGTTTCGCGCCGGCCGGCCCCCGCGACCGGCCGCACAACTACCGCATCCGCCCCGACGGCGCCGTGGAGGTCGAGACGCTGCTGGGCACCCGCGTGTTCGCGACGCTGGAGGAGGCGCGCGACTTCATCCACTGAGCCCGGGTCAGGCCGGCATGCCGGCCTCCACCCAGGCCGTGGTGGCCTCCAGGCAGTCCGCGAAGCGCGACACCATCTCGTCCACCTCCGCTTCCGTGATGATCAGCGGCGGGCAGAAGCAGATCGAGTCGTAGATCGCGCGGATGATCAGCCCGCGCTCGTGACCGCGGGCGTAGAGGTAGGCCCCCACCTTGCCGGGCGGGTCGAAGCGCGCCTTGGTGGCCTTGTCGGCCACGAGCTCCACGGCGCCGATCAGCCCCACGCCGCGGACCTGCCCCACCAGCGGGTGCGACGCGAAGGCCCTGAGCCGCGCCTGCATGTGCGCGCCCACGCGCGCGGCGTTGGCGACCAGCCCGCGCTCCTCGATGATGGCGAGGTTCTCCAGCCCCACGGCGGTCGCGACCGGGTGGCCGCCCCCCGTAAAGCCGTGGCCCAGCGTGCCGAGCGCGTCGGACCCGTCCGCGATGCCCTGGTAGAGCGCGTCGCTGATCAGCACGGCCGCGAGCGGCTGGTAGGAGGAGGTGATCTGCTTGGACACCACCAGGATGTCGGGCCGGATGCCGTAGTGGTCGGAGGCGAACATGGTGCCCAGCCGGCCGAAGCCGTTGATGACCTCGTCGGCCACCACCAGCACGTCGTGCTTCCGGCACACGGCCTGGACCTTCTCCCAGTAGGTCGCGGGCGGCGGCAGCACCCCGCCCGCCCCGATCAGCGGCTCGCCGATGAAGGCCGCGACCGTGTCGGGCCCCTCAGCCAGGATGGTGGCCTCAAGCTCGGCCGCGAGCCGGTCCGCGAAGGCCTCCTCGCTCTCGCCCGGCTCCGCGTGGCGGTAGTGGTGCGGGCAGGTCACGTGCTTCATCATGGGCAGCGGCAGGTCGAAGCCGCGGTGGTTGGTGGGCAGGCCCGTGAGGCTGCCCGACGCGATCGTCACGCCGTGGTAGCCGCCGTGCCGGGCGATGAACTTCTTCTTCTCCGGCCGGCCGACCGCGTTGTTGTGGAACCAGACCAGCTTGATGACGCTGTCGTTGGCCTCCGACCCCGAGTTGGTGAAGAACACGCGGTCGAGGCCCGGGGGCGACAGCTTGACCAGCTTCTCGGCCAGGTCCACCGCCGGGCTGGAGGACTTGCCGGAGAAGCTGTGGTAGTAGGGCAGCCGCTCCATCTGCCGACGCGCGGCCTCGACCAGGCGCGGCTCGCCGAACCCGACGGCCACGCTCCACAGGCCCGCCATGGCCTCGATGTATTCCTTGCCCGCGTCGTCGTAAACGTGGATCCCGCTGCCCCGGTCGATCACGATCGGGCCCGTCTTCTCGTGCCGGCGCGCGTTGGTGACGGGGTGGAGCAGGTAGGCGACGTCGCGCGCGTGAACCGAGTTGGGCAGGATGGTCATGGCTCGTCCGCGTCGGAGGGGTCTTGGATGGCGCGGGCGCGGAAACGCGACCCGGGGCCGTCGCGGCGCACCTTACGCGCTTTCACGCGCGATGGCAGGGCTAATCTCCGCCGGCTTTCCCGCGCGGACGCCGGCTGATCCATCGCGGCCTCGCTGTTCCGGGTTGATTTCCGCGCCGTCCTCAGGCATGGACGCCGCTTTCCACGCGCGCGGGCCCGTTCCCGCTGTTCAACCGGGAACGTCACGCCATGAAGGTCCGCAACTCGCTCAAGTCGCTCCGCGGGCGCCACCGCGACAACCAGCTCGTGCGTCGCAAGGGCCGCGTCTACATCATCAACAAGGTCCAGAAGCGTTACAAGGCGCGCCAGGGCTGAGCCCGCCCAGGATTTTGACGGGGGCGGACGGGCTGCCTAGACTGGGGCGATGACGCCGGTCCTGCCCGCGCTCCTCGCGCTCTCCCTGCTGCACGCCCCGACCCTCGTCCTCGATCCCGACGACGACGCGCCCGATCCCGGACTGACCCTGCCCGGCGGCCCCACGATCCCGCTGCCGCCGGGCGCGCAGGTGTTCGGTCCCCAGGGCTTGAAGCCTTCGCTGCCGCCCGTCGCGCCGAGCCCGCCCGTGGCCGAGGGGCCGCCGCAGCCCGCGCCCAGCCCCGCCGAGCGCCGCAAGGCCCGCATCGACGACCTGTTCGCCCGCCTGGGCCAGGCCAAGGACGAGACCGAGGCCCGCGCCATCGGCGCCAGGCTGAACCACCTGTGGCTGCAGTCGGGCTCCGACACAGCCGACCTGCTGATGGGCCGGGCCATGGCCGCCATCGACGCCAAGGACTTCGCGGCCGCCGAGGACGTCCTCGACAAGGTCGTGGCGTTGCAGCCCGGCTGGGCGGAAGCGTGGAACAAGCGCGCGACCGTGCGCTTCCTGCGCGACGACGACGTCGCCTCCATGCTCGACATCGGCCGGACGCTCGCCATCGAGCCGCGCCACTTCGGCGCGCTCAGCGGCATGGGCATGATCCTGCACCGCGACGGGCAGGACCGGGCGGCCCTCACCGTGCTGCGACGGGCCGCGGCCATCAACCCGCAGGACCAAGCCGTCAAGGCCCTCATCGACACCATCGCGCCCGACGTCGACGGGCGCGACCTCTGATCCCCGCGCCCGGATGCGCCTGACGCGGCGCGCGCTCGGCACGGCCGTGTTGGCCGGCGCCGGGGCGCTCGGGAGCCTCGCGGGGTTTTCAGGCGTCGCGGCGGCGCGGATCGAGCGCTCCCACCCGCCCGAGGGCCGCTTCGCGCCGCTCCCGGGCGGCGGCCGGCTGCACCTCACGGAACGGGTGCCGGCGGGCCGCCCGCGCGGCACCGCCGTGCTGATCCACGGCGCGAGCGGCAACCAGGCCGACGTGATGCTTCCCCTGGGCGACCGCCTCGCGGCGCGGGGCTTCCGGGTGCTCGCGCCCGACCGGCCGGGGCACGGCTGGAGCGACCGGCCGGGCGGCGCGGCGGACGCCTCCCCGGCCCGGCAGGCCGCGCTGATCCGGCAGGGGCTGGCGGGGCTCGGCGTCGACCGCGCGGTGGTGCTCGGCCATTCGCTGGCCGGGGCCGTGGCGACCAATTTCGCGCTGGACCAGGCGGACTTCACGGCGGGCCTGGTGCTGGCGGCGCCCGTGACCCACCCCTGGCCGGGCGGGGACGTGGCCTGGTACTACGCGCCGGCCGCGTCGCCCTGGGTCGGGCCGCTGTTCGACCGGACGCTGACCCTGCCGCTCGGCCTGCTGCTGATCGACGCCGGGATCCGCGCCGTCTTCGCCCCGCAGCCGCCCCCGCCCGACTACCGGGCCCGCACGGGACTCGACCTCCTGCTGCGGCCGGCCGACTTCCTGGCCAACGCGCAGGACGTCACCCACCTGTACGACTTCGTCAGCGCCCAGGCGCCGCGCATGGGGTCGATCGCGGTGCCGGTCGCGATCGTCACCGGCGACCGGGACGGCGTGGTTCTGTCCCGCCTGCATTCGGTGGAGAGCGCCCGCGCCATCCCGGGCGCGACGCTGACCGTGCTGCCCGGCGTCGGCCACTCCCCGCACTGGGCCGACCCGGACGCGGTGGTGGCGCGCGTCGAGGAGGTCGCGGGCCGGGCCGGGCTGTGAATCGGCTAAACGAAGGCCAGCCGCACCATGTTGGTGGCGCCGGGCGAGCCGAAGGGCACGCCCGCCGCGATCACAATGCGGTCGCCCTTGGCCGCGAACCCTTCTTCGGCCGACACCGCGCAGGCGCGGGTGGCCATGTCGTCCACGTCGCGCGCGTCCTCGGTCACGATGGGGTGGACGCCCCAGGCCACCGCGAGGCGCCGCGCCGCGTCGATGTTGGGGGTCAGGGCCAGGATGGCGGTTTGCGGGCGCTCGCGGGCGATGCGCAGGCCCGTGGCGCCCGAGGCCGTCCAGGCCACGATGGCCTTGAGGTCGAGCGTTTCGGCCGACTGGCGGGTCGCGAAGGCGATCGCGTCGGCCCCGGTCTGCTCGGGCGTGCCGCGCTGCGCCGAGATGATGGACGGGTAGAGGGGATCGCGCTCCACCTCCTCGGCGATGCGGTTCATGGTCGCGACCGCCTCCACGGGGAACTGGCCCGAGGCGCTCTCGGCCGACAGCATCACGGCGTCGGCGCCCTCGAACACGGCCTGCGCCACGTCCGACACCTCGGCGCGGGTCGGCACCGGCGAGGAGATCATCGATTCCAGCATCTGGGTCGCGACCACCACGGGCTTGCCCAGGCGGCGGGCCGTGCGGGTGATGCGCTTCTGCAGGCCCGGCACCTTTTCGAGCGGCATCTCCACCCCGAGGTCGCCGCGCGCCACCATCAGGGCGTCGGAGGCTTCCATGATCTCGTCGAGCCGGGCGATGGCCTGCGGCTTCTCGATCTTGGCCATCACGGAGGCGCGGCCGCGGGCGATCTTCTTGACCTCGGCCACGTCGTCGGCGCGCTGCACGAAGGACACCGCGATCCAGTCCACGCCCTCGTTGAGCGCGGCGTCGAGGTCGGAACGGTCCTTGGCGGTCATGGCCGAGACGGGGATCTCCGTGTCGGGCAGGCTCACGCCCTTGCGGTTCGACACCTTGCCCGCGACGTCCACCACGGCGACGCTGCGCTCGGGGGTGGCCTCCTGGATGTGGAGGCGCACCTTGCCGTCGTCGATCAGCATGGTGTGGCCGGGCCGGAGCGCGCGCAGGATCTCCGGGTGGGGCAGGAAGACGCGGTTGATGTCGCCGGGCGCGGGGTCGCTGTCGAGCGTGAAGGTCGCGCCCTTGACGAGGTCCACCACGCCGTTCGCGAACTGCCCCACGCGCAGCTTCGGGCCCTGAAGGTCCACCAGGATGCCGATCGGGCGGCCGAAGTCGGCCTCCAGCGAGCGGATGGTGCGGATGCGCTCGCGCATGGCGTCGTGGTTGGCGTGGCTCATGTTGATGCGGAACACGTCCGCGCCGGCCTCGAACAGCTTGGCCAGCATGGCGCGGTCGGTGGAGGCCGGGCCCAGGGTCGCCAGGATCTTCACGCGGCGGTGGCGTCTCATGGTCGGGCTCCGGGGCGGATCGGGAAGGGCGGGTGCGCGTGGTCGGGCCGTAGCGGCCCCGTTCGCGTTTGGCAATGGCGGGGGCGCGTCACGGCTTGACGGGCCCCGGGCCGGCGGGGTCGGTGAGCTGCACGGTCCAGTTCTTGGCGTCCTTGCCGGTGTCGACCTCGAAGAAGCCGGTGCGGTCGTAGCCGCGCACGAAGCAGTCCTGCCGGCCGTCGATCTTGAACTCGCGGTCGCGGGTGCACATGAAGGCGCGCCCCTTCCACTCGCCCCCGCTCTCGTCCATGCCGTAGACGTAGTAGTACTCGGCCGCGAGCGGCCCCCGCATCAGCGTTTCGCAGTCGTTGCTCTTGAGGTTCCACCACCCTTCCGTGGTCCAGGCGCTGCCGTCCGTGTAGGCGAGCGCGATCGACACGCGGCTCGCGGTGTTGTTGCAGAGCCGGAAGTCGGCCCGCGCGAGGCCGGGCGCGAGCAGGAGGGAGGCACCGGCCGCGAGGGTGGGAAGGAGGCGAGTCATGGCGTGGGCGAGCTTAACGGAGACGCCCGGGCTTGACCATGCGACCGCGTCGGAACGATGACGCCCGGCGCGGCCGTAGCGGAGCCGCGGGCCGCCGCCTATGCTGGACGCCCCGCCACGCACCCCGGACCCGGTCTCCCCATGCGCCAGCCCTACCCCGGCACGCCCGTGCAGCACGTGGACGGGCGGCCGGACTGCGGGCTCCTGCTGCTCTGCGACCACGCCTCCAACGCGCTGCCCGCGCCCTACGGCGACCTCGGGTTGCCGGCGGCCGAGTTCGAGCGGCACATCGCCTACGACATCGGCGCCGCGACCGCCACGCGGCGCATGGCCGAGCTGCTCGGCGCCCCCGCCCTGCTCACCACCTTCTCGCGCCTGCTGATCGACCCCAACCGGGGCCCGCGCGACCCCACGCTGGTGATGCGCCTGTCGGACGGCGCCGTGGTGCCGGGCAACGCGCGGGTGGACGCGGCCGAGGTCGCGCGGCGGCGCGACGCCTTCCACCGGCCCTACCGCGACGCCATCGACGCCGCGCTGGACCGCATGGCCGCAACCGGCACCGTGCCCGCGGTGGTGTCGATCCACTCCTTCACCCCGACCCTGAAGGGCCGCGCGCGGCCCTGGCACGTGGGCCTGCTGTGGGACAGCGACCCCCGCCTGGCCCGCCCCCTGCTCGACGCGCTCGCGGCCGAGCCCGACCTGCAGCCCGCGGCCGAACGGGTCGGGGACAACGAGCCCTACGACGGCGCGCTGCCCGGCGACACGATCGACGCGCACGCGACCCGGCGCGGCCTCGCCAACGTGCTGATCGAGGTGCGGCAGGACCTGGTCGAGACCGACGCCGCGGCCGAGCGCTGGGGCGAGCGCCTCGCGCGGCTGCTCACTCCCATCCTGGCGCGGCCGGACCTACATCAGGTCGAACACCACCCGAGCCGGGCCGGCCACCCCCCGCGCCCGCTCGCCGCAGGACACACACGATGCTGACCACCGACGCCGCCACCCGGACGGAGCTGGAAGCCGCCGCCTTCCGCCGCCTCACGGCCCACCTGCGCGACCGCACCGACGTGCGGAACATCGACCTCATGACGCTTGCGGGCTTCTGCCGCAACTGCCTGTCCACCTGGATCGAGGATGCGGCGCGCGAGCGCGGCGTGGCGGTCGACCGCGCGCAGGCGCGCGAGCACGTCTACGGGATGCCCTACGAGGAGTGGAAGGCGCGGCACCAGACCGAGGCGGCGCCCGCGCGGGCCGGGGTTGTCGAGGTTCCAACGGGGCGCGGGTGACGCCGCAGCGCGGGCGCTGCGACCGCCGCCACCATTGCGAGCGCCGGCCGAAGCGCGCGACGAAGACCGGAACCCCCGTCAACGAGCCCCGTCCGGCTTGAGCGGCAGGCGCATCGCGCAGCGGCGGTCGGCCGGAAGGCCGCGTTCGGCTTCGGCGGCGAGAATGGCCTTGAGCCGGTCGGTCAGCGCCGCAGCGTCGATCGTCGCGAAACCGAGACGGGCGTAGAACGGCTCGTTCCAGGCGACGCCATGGAAGGTGGTCAGCGTCACGGCCGACAGGCGCTGCACGCGCGCGGTCGCGACCGCGCGCGCGACCAGGGACTGCCCGTGTCCCACACCCTGGCGCTCGCGACAGACCGACAGCTCGAGGATGTGCAGGTCCCGGTCCGCCCGGACCGCGGTAAGGAAGCCGAACGGCGCGTCGTTCGCGTCCACGGCCACCCATGCGGTCTCCGCCTCGACGGCCGCGAGGTGGACCGCGACGGGGAGGCCGTCGCTCTCGGCGAGCCAGGCCAGGTCGGGGATCGCGCGGAACACCGCGGCGGCCGACCGCTCAACGGCGGGCAGCAGACCCGCGTCGCGGGGCTCGGCCCTGCGGATAACGGCCGCGCGGGCCCGTCCCACCGGACCGGGCCCGCGCACCGCTCCGCAACCCGGCCCTGTCCCGTCAGCCCTCCGGCACGTTGCGCCAAAGCTCCTCCAGCCACGCCCGGGCGTTGCCGTCGGAGGGCGCGCGCCAGTCGCCGCGCGGGCTGAGCGAGCCGCCCGCCGCGAGCTTCGGGCCGTTGGGCAGCGCCGAGCGCTTGAACTGGCTGAAGCCGAAGAAGCGCCGCACGAACACCTCCAGCCACCGCCGGACGTGGGCGAGGTCGTAGGCGCGGCGGCGGTCGGCCGGGAAGTGGTGGGGCCAGGAGCCGGCCTCGGCCCGCTCCCAGGCGCGCAGGGCCAGGAAGGCGATCTTGGACGGGCGGAAACCGTGGCGCAGCGTGTAGTACAGGTTGAAGTCCTGCAGCTCGTAGGGCCCCACCTTGGCCTCCGTGCTCTGGGGCGTGCCGCCCGCCTCCACGGGGATCAGCTCGGGCGAGATCTCCGTGGCGAGGATCGCGTCCAGCACGGCGCCCACTTCCGCGTCGAACTGGCCCGACCGCCCCACCCAGCGGATCAGGTGCTGGATCAGCGTCTTAGGGACGCCGGCGTTGACGTTGTAGTGGCTCATCTGGTCGCCCACCCCGTAGGTGCACCAGCCGAGCGCCAGTTCGGACAGGTCGCCCGTGCCCATCACGATCGCGTCGTGGTGGTTGGCGAGGCGGAACAGGTAGTCGGTGCGCAGGCCGGCCTGGACGTTCTCGAAGGTCACGTCGTAGACGGGCTCGCCGCGCGCGAAAGGGTGGCGGAGGTCGGCCAGCATCTGGTGGGACGCGGGGCGGATGTCGAGCTCCTCGGCCGTCACGCCCAGCGCGCGCATCAGGCGGAGCGCGTTGCCCTTGGTTTCGGAGCCGGTGCCGAAGCCCGGCATGGTGAAGGCCAGGATGTCGGCGCGCGGCAGGCCCAGCCGGTCGAAGGCGCGCGCCGCCACGATCAGCGCCTGCGTCGAGTCGAGGCCGCCCGACACGCCGATCACCACGCGCTTGACCCCGATGGCCTCCAGCCGCTGGCGCAGGCCCGCCACCTGGATGGAATAGGCCTCGAAACAGTCCTGGTCGAGCCGGGCGGGGTCGGCGGGCACGAAGGGGAAGCGCTCCACCACCCGCTCGAAGCCGATGTCGCCCGCGGGCGGATCGAGCGCGAACGTCACGCGGCGGAAGGCAGGGCCCCCCTGCCCGCGGGCGTTGTCGTCGAAGGTACCCTGGCGGGCGCGCTCCTGGCGCAGGAGGTCGAGGTCGAGGTCGGCCAGCGCCACCTGGGCGCCCTCGGGGAAGCGGCCCGTCTCGGCCAGCTTGACGCCGTTCTCGTAGATCGCGGTCTGCCCGTCCCAGGCGAGGTCGGTGGTGGACTCGCCCGCGCCCGCCGCGGCGTAGAGGTAGGCCGCGAGGCAGCGGGCCGACTGCGACTGGCAGAGCAGGTGGCGCGTGTCCGCCTTGCCGATCGTGATGTTGCTGGCCGACAGGTTGGCGAGCACGGTCGCGCCCGCCAGCGCGCCCGGGCCCGAGGGCGGGCTCGGCACCCACAGGTCCTCGCAGATCTCGACGTGCAGCACGAAGCCGGGCACGTCCTCGGCCGCGAACAGGAGGTCGGTGCCGAAGGGCACGTCCTGCCCCGCGACGCGGGTGGTGGCGCCCGCGACGCCGCGCCCGGACGCCATCTGCCGCGGCTCGTAGAACTCGCGGTAGTTGGGCAGGTAGCTTTTGGGCACCGCGCCCAGCACCCGGCCTCGGTGGAGCGCCACGGCGGCGTTGTAGAGCCGGTTGCCGAAGCGCAGGGGGGCGCCGACGAGCAGCACGGGCAGCAGGTCGCGCGAGGCCTCGGCGAGGTGGCGGAGCGCGGCCTCCACGGCGTCCAGCAGCGCGTCCTGCATCAGGAGATCGTCGATCGCGTAGCCTGACACGCAGAGTTCCGGGAACAGCGCCAGCGCGGCGCCGCGCGCGTGGCACTGGCGCGCCACGTCCAGGACGGCTTCGGCGTTGCGGCCCGGGTCGGCCAGCGCGGTCTTGACCGTGCAGGCCGCGACGCGGGCGAAGCCGTGGGCGTAGAGGGAGCGGAAGGCCATCGAACTACCTGCCGGACGGGACACACCCCTATCTATGACGCCGCGCCGCGCCCGCTCAAGCGGGTGAGCGTGACCGGCGCCCCAGGCGCCCGGGCCTCACCGACGGAGGAGACAGCTTGAGCCCCCTGACCGCCTTCGGCCTGTTCGCCGTCACCGCCATGCTGGTGGCCTACGCGCTGGAGGCGCGGAGCCCCTGGGCGACGCTGGGCTTCGCGGGGGCCTGCGCGCTCGGCTCCGCCTACGGCTTCCTCCAGGGCGCCTGGCCGTTCGGCCTCGTGGAAGGCGTGTGGGCGGTCGTGGCCGTCCTCAAGTGGCGCACGCGCCTCCGGCCCGCGCGGGAGCGTTGACGCGCGGCCTCGCTCGCGCCTATACCGCGGCCCTTCGGTTCCGCGCGGCGCCGTCGTCCCCTTTCCCATGATCGTTTCCGGGGCGGCGAAGGTCCGCCCCTATCAAGGCTCGTTTTTCGATGGCGAATACTCCCTCGGCCAAGAAGGCCGTCCGCAAGATCGAGCGGCGCACCAAGGTGAACCGCGCGCGGCGCAGCCGGATGCGGACGCAGATCCGGAAGGCCGAGGAAGCCATCGCGGCGGGCGACGCGGCCGCGGCCGCGGCCGTGCTGCGCGACACCGAGGCGCTGATCATGCGCTCGGCCCAGACGGGCGTGATCCACAGGAACACGGCCTCGCGCAAGGTGTCGCGCCTGGCAGCCCAGGTGAAGAAGCTCGCGCCCGCGGCGTCCTGAGCCGCTACCCGGTCCAACCGGGGTCCGACAGCACCGCGGCGCGGTCCGCGTCGAGCGCCGGGGCGGGGCGCTCCGCCACGAGGCGGCGGCCGTCGAGCACCACGGGCGAGGCCACGCCGGGGATCGCGCCCTCCTCCGCGAGCGGCGCGGGCAGGTCCACGCGCAGGCCGCGCGCCGCCACCTGCGGGTCGGCGAACACGTCCGCCACCGTGTTGATCGGCCCGGCGGGGACGCCCTCGCGTTCGAGCGCCGCCAGCAGGGCGCCGCGCTCGAAGCGCAGCGTCAGGCTTGTCAGCACCGGCACCAGGTCGAGGCGGTGGGCCACGCGCCCCGGGTTGGTGGCGAAGCGCGGGTCCTCGGGGAGGTCCGGCCGGCCCAGCACGCGGCAGAACCGGACGAACTGCGCGTCGTTGCCCACCGCCACCACGACGTGGCCGTCCGCCACGGGGAACACCTGGTAGGGCACGATGTTGGGGTGCGCGTTGCCCAGGCGCCGCGGGCTTTTGCCGCCCACGAGGTAGTTCATGGCCTGGTTGGCGAGCACGCCCACCTGGGTGTCGAGCAGCGCCATGTCCAGGTGGCCGCCCTCCCCAGTCTCCTCGCGCCGCCGCAGCGCCGCCAGGATGCCCACCGCGGCATAAAGGCCGGTGAACAGGTCCGCGTAGGCGACGCCCACCTTCTGCGGCTCGCCGTCGGGCGCCCCCGTCAGGTCCATGATGCCGCCCAGGCCCTGGATCATGAAGTCGTAGCCGGCCCGCGCCGCGTAGGGGCCGTCCTGCCCGAAGCCGGTGACGGAGCAGTAGACCAGCCGGGGGTTCAGAGGCTTGAGGCCCGGGTAGTCGAGCCCGTGCCGGGCGAGGCCGCCGACCTTGAAGTTCTCGATCAGCACGTCGGCGTGGGCCGCGAGCCCGCGCACCAGGGCGCGGCCCTCGGCGGTCTCGAAATCCGCCGCGACCGAGCGCTTGCCGCGGTTGGCGGCGTGGAAATAGGCCGCCGACAGGTGCGCGCCGTCGCGGCCCGCCACGAAGGGCGGCCCCCAGTGCCGCGTGTCATCGCCCCCGCCGGGCCGCTCGACCTTGACCACGTCCGCGCCGAGGTCGGCCAGGAGCTGGCCGGTCCAGGGACCCGCGAGGATTCGGGCGAG
>CAXTDZ010000132.1:0-12837 GCA_964243035.1 uncultured Lichenihabitans sp. | reverse complement strand
GCGGGGGCGCTTCTGGCCATCAGCCGGCGCGGCCGAGGCCCGCGGGCCCGCGCTGGAGCGCGAGCGGCGCGGCCTGCCCGGCGGCGAGGCCCTGCACCCCGCGCACGGCCAGCGCCGCGGCGGCGGCGCCCGCGTCGCCGTGCGGGGCGTCGTGCGTCGCGATCGCCTTGGCGATGCCGAACCGGCCGGAGGCCGCCATCTGGTTGGCGAGCTGCTCGGCCAGCATGGAGCGGCACGCGTCGGCCGAGGCCGCGTCGCCGAACAGGTCGTCGTCCTTGGGCATGATGTCCTGGAAGGCCGTCTGCAGCAGCACGGCCTCGAACTTCTGGTAGGGGCTGAGCGGGCGCGACGCGTGCTGGGGCGCCCCCCAGGTGCCGATCTCGCCCGCCGTGGCGCTGGGTCGGGCGGGGAGGCCGGGCGTAGCCGACGTGGCCGCGGTGCCGAGCGAGGCGGAGAAGTCGGCCGCCTCTCCCCCGGCGAGGCGCGCGAGCTTGGCCACGGCCGCCTCCCGCCTGGCCGGGTCGGCGGCCTGCGCCACGTCGAGGACGATGTCTGAGGGCGGTGCGATCGACAAGGAAGCGGCGAACTCCGGGCGGGGCTGGCGGGAATGGTGCGGGGGCAAGCTTACGGGGGGCTTGCCCGTCCGGTTCTCCTCGCCTCCCCGCGCGAACGGCGGCGGGTCGATTGCCGAACCGCTCAGTCCGCCTCCCCGGGGCGGGCCAGGAAGGCGTCGAGCAGGTTCTGGAGGTCGCGCCGCTCGGCGGCACGCCGGACGTCCGCGTCCAGCTCCTCGATGCGGCGCTCGGTCAGCCTGTGGCGCCGATCGGCCTCGGCGACCGTCTCGGCGCGCGCCGCGCGCTCGGCCTCGGCGTCGCGCCGTTGGAGCGCCAGGCGGCGGGTCTGGAGAACCGCCAGCCGCGCGAGGTCGCCCGCGGGGCAGCCCTCGGCCACGAAGGCCCCGAGGTCGGCCGCGGCGTCGGCGAGGGCCGCCTCGCGCCGCTCGGCCGCGGCGAGCCGGCCTTCCGCCATGCGCTTGACCTGCGCCTGCACCGCCCTCACGCGGCGGAGCGCCTTCAGCCGCTCGCTCATCCGGTCGCCAGGAAGTGGGAGAACACCGTCATGAACAGCTCCAGGAGCGGCCTGATCGTCAGCGCCAACAGCGTCAGCCCGCCCACCAGCAGGAAGGGCTGCGCCAGGAAGAAGGTGTGCAGGCCCGGCACCAGCCGGTTGGCGAGCCCGAGCGCCACGTTGACCACCAGCGAGAAGATCAGGAAGGGGCTGCCCACCCGGAGCGCCACCGTGAAGGACTGGCCGGCCGCCCCCACGAGCTGCACCAGCGCCCACTGGGGCGAGAAGCCGCCCGAGACCGGCATGGCGTCGTAGGAGGCCGCGAGCCCGCGGAACAGCACGAGGTGCTGGTCGGTGAGGAACAGCAGCGCGGTCGCGGCCAGCGTCAGCAGCGTGGACAGCGCCGGGCCCGTCTCGTCGCCCTCGATGGGGACGCCCAGGTTGGCCGTGAGCCCCACCGCCATGGCGACCGCCATCGCGATGGTTTCCAGCGCCACGAAGTAGAGCCGCGCCAGCATCCCGATCATGGCGCCCACCAGCAGCTCGGAGCCCATCACCTTGAACAGGTCCAGCGGGGCGTCGGCGCGCACCCGGCCGTGCAGCGCGTCGAACAGCAGGGGGGTCAGCGCGAGCGACAGCGCCGCCGCCACCAGCAGGCGCACCTGCACGGGCACGCGGGGGCTCGACAGGCCGGGCGCCAGCATCAGGCAGGCCCCCACACGGCTGAACACCACGAAGGCGATCAGCACCAGCTCCGGCGCCTGGAGACCGCCGATCGCGGTCACGACACCGAGCCGAGCGCCTTGATCTCCAGCCCGCGCGCGACCTCCAGGTGCGACAGCACGGGCAGGGTCGCGTGGAGGCGCTCGACGATCATCCGCACGTAGGTGCGCACCTCGGGCGCGGCCAGAAGCACGAAGGAATGGCCCTCGTCCATCCGCTCGCGGATTGCCGCCCCGGCCTCCGTGCCGAACTGGTCCACCAGCTTGGGGTCGAGCTCGAACTCGACCACCTCGCCCTTGCCGTCGCGCTTGACGCTGCCGTGGAAGGCCGCGTCCCAGCGGTGGCCCAGCCGCAGCACCTTCAGGGCGCCGTTCTCGCTCAGGTCCCCGCAGATCTGCTGGGCGAGGCGGACGCGCACGTGCTCGGCGATCTGCTCGGGGCGGCGCGCGTAGGGGACGATCTCGGCCACCGCTTCGAGGATCAGGTGGAGGTTGCGCACCGACACGCGCTCGCCGAGCAGCAGCTTCAGCACGGCCTGCAGCCCGGAATAGGAGATCTGCGAGGGGCAGATGTCGTCGACCAGCTTCTTGTACTCGGGCTCCAGGCGGTCGATCAGCGCCCGCATGTCTTTGTAGGAAAGGAGCTGGGCCAGGTTGTTGCGGATCACCTCGCTCAAGTGCGTCAGCATCACGGAGGTGGCGTCGACGACCTGGAAGTTCTTGCTCTTCAGCTCGCCGATATAGGCTTCCGAGATCCACACGGCCTGCATGCCGAAGGCGGGCTCGCGGACCTCGGTGCCGGGGATGTCGGGTTTCGGGCCCTGGCCGGTGATCACCATGACGTCGCCCACGGGGATCTCCTGGGCCGCCACCACCGTGCCGTGGATCCGGATCTGGTAGGTCTTGGCCGGGATGTCGACGCTGCTCGACACCTTGATGTCGGGCACCACGAAGCCGTACTGCTTGGCGAACTTGCGCCGCATCTTGGTGACGCGGTGCGCCAGCGCGTCGGGGGTGGCGAGCAGCTTGGCCGAGAGCTGTTTTCCTAAGCACACCTCGATCTCGGCGGTGCGCAGCAGGTCCTTGACCGACGCCTTCCCGTCGGCCTCGGCCTGCGCCTTGGCGGAGGCCGCCGCGGCCTGGGCCTGGGCGGCCTGCTTGGCGGCGGTCTTGCGGGGCAGGCTCACGGCCACGAAGGTCATCAGGCCGGCGAGCACCGCGAAGGGCAGGAAGGGCAGGCCCGGCACGAGCGCCAGCACGCCCATCATCAGCGCCGCCACCAGGAGCGCGCGGGGGAAGTTGCTGAGCTGGTTCAGCACCGCCTTCTCGGTCGAGCCGCGCGTGCCGCCCTTGGACACCAGCAGGCCCGCCCCCAGGCTCACGATCAGCGCGGGGATCTGCGACACCAGCCCGTCGCCCACCGACAGCTTGGCGAACACGTCGGCCGCGTGGCCGAGCGGCATGCTGTGGCGCGTGACGCCGATCACGATGCCGCCGAAGATGTTGACGGCCAGGATGATGAGGCCCGCGATGGCGTCGCCGCGCACGAACTTGGAGGCGCCGTCCATGGAGCCGAAGAAGGCGCTCTCCTCCTCAAGCTCGCGGCGGCGCCGGCCCGCCTCCTTGTCGTCGATCAGCCCCGCCGACAGGTCGGCGTCGATGGCCATCTGCTTGCCGGGGATGGCGTCCAGGGTGAACCTCGCGCCGACCTCGGCGATGCGGGTCGCGCCCTTGGTGATCACCAGGAAGTTGATGGTGATGATGATCGCGAAGACGATCAGCCCGATCACGAAGTCGCCGCTCATCACGAGCCGCGCGAAACCCCCGATGATGTAGCCCGCGGCGGTCTCGCCCGTGGCGCCGTCGGCCAGGATCAGCCGCGTCGTGGCGATCTCCAGGCTGAGCCGCAGCAGGGTCGCGACCAGCAGCACGGTTGGGAAGGACGAGAAGTCGAGCGGCTTCTCGATCCACAGCGCCACCATCAGGATCAGCACCGACAGCGCGATGGACAGCGCCAGGCCGAGGTCGATCAGCACCGCGGGGATCGGCAGGAAGAACACCGCCAGGATCGCCACGATGCCGACCGCGAAGGCCACGTCGCGCGAGCCCTTGGTCTCGGGTTTCGCGGGCTGGGGCGATGCGGCCACTGCGGTCAGGCTCAAGGGGGCACGTCCTCGCGTTGGCGATCCCGGTCGGTTCCGGTCGGGTCGCGAGGATGGGGAGCGAAGCTTGCCTCAGCGTGGTTCGGGGCACCGACGGCGTCCGGGTTTGGCTGACGAAGCCGGAACCGGATGGTGCCCTTCGCCCCGCTTAGCGGGGAGAAGGGCAGAACCGGCGAGCCCTGTTGCCGAATCAGGGCAGGCCCCCCTCGCTACCGGGCGGGGGCGTGCCTACCTTGGCCGCCATGGGCGAGGTTCAGGTCTGGTACGACGGCGGCTGCCCCCTGTGCCGGCGCGAGATCGCGCTGATGCGCAGGCTCGACCGCGCGGGCGCGATCATCTTCACCGACGTGGCCTCGGGGGAGGGGGCCTGCCCGGTCGACCGCGGGGCGCTGCTGGCCCGCTTCCACGCCCTGGAGGACGGCCGCCTGCTGTCCGGCGCCGCGGCCTTCGCGGCGATGTGGCGGGCCATCCCGGCGCTGCGCGCGCTGGGGCTGCTGGCCCGCAACCGGGTGGTGCTGGCCGGCCTGGAACGGCTCTACGTCGCCTTCCTGCGGGTCCGGCCGCGCCTGCAGCGCGCGGCGCTCCGCCTCGGGCCGCGCTGACGGGCGGCCCGCGCCCGGGTTCAGGCCGCGGCAGGCCTCGCCAGGGCCCGGACGGCCGCCACGACCTCGCCGGGATCGGCGCGGGCCGTGAAGTCGGCGTCGACGTGGGCCCAGGCGATGCGGCCGGAGCGGTCCAGCACGTAGGTGGCGGGCATCGGCAGGACGTGGCCGCCTTCGCCGTTGCGCGCCGCCACGTCGATGCCGATCTCGCCGTAGAGCGGCACCAGGCTTTCGGGCAGGTCGAAGACGAGGCCGAGGCTGCGCGCGAACCTGCTGCCCCGGTCGACCGCGACCGGGAAGCGGAGGTCGCCGTCGCGCGCGGTCGCGCCGGCGTGGGCCTGGGTTTCCGGGGTGACGGCGATCAGCGCGGCGCCCGCGGCCTCGATGGCGGGCAGCGCCCGGGCGTAGGCCCGCAGCGTGACGTTGCAGTACGGGCACCAGCCGCCCCGGTAGAACAGCAGGACCACGGGCCTGCCCGCGGCCGTTTCGCTCGGGTCGAAGGACCCGCCCTCGACCGCCTCCAGGATGGGCAGCGCGACACGGTCGCCCACGCGCGCCGCCCGCTCGGCCAAGCCGTCGGCTCTCAACGCGTCGACCGAGGCCTCGATGGCCGCGAAGGTGCGGGGCGGAACGGCGGCGCGCACGGCGTCGCGCGTGGCGGACAGGTCCTCGGCAAGCGACATCGGCGACCCCTCGTTCCAATCCGTTCCCCGGCGGGCGGCGCTGGACCGTAAGCGACGGGGCGCTACTAGTCTACAAAGCTTATGATCTAAATGCTTTCCCCTAGAGGCTGACGTGCCGGCCGTCGCGAGGCTCGGGTGCGCGCCCGCCCGGGTCCGCGGCGTCAGGCCCCCTCGACCTCCGCGCGTCGCGAGCGCGTCACCACCGGGCGGCGCCACTGCGGCGGACCGGTCCGGTGGATGGAGGCCCCGGTCGCGTCAACCGCCACCGTGACGGGCATGTCGGCCACCGTGAACTCGTGGATCGCCTCCATGCCGAGGTCCGCGAAGGCGAGCACGCGGGCGGCCTTGACGGCCTTGGACACGAGGTAGGCCGCGCCCCCCACCGCGATCAGGTAGGCGGCGCCGTGCCGCCGGATGCTGTCAACCGCGGCCGGGCCGCGCTCGGCCTTGCCGATCATCACGAGCAGGCCCGTGGCGTCCAGCACCGCGTCCGTGAAGCCGTCCATGCGGGTGGAGGTGGTGGGGCCGGCCGGGCCCACCACCTCGTCGCGCACGGCGTCGACGGGCCCCACGTAGTAGATGGCGCGGTCGCGCAAGTCGACGGGCAGCGGCTCGCCCGAAGCGATCATGGCCGTGAGGCGCTTGTGGGCGGCGTCGCGGCCCGTCAGCATCCGGCCCGACAGCAGCAGCGTCTCGCCCGCCCGCCAGGCCGCGACCTCGGCCCGGGTCAGCCGGTCGAGGTCCACCCGGCGCGCGGCCCCCGCCTGGTTCTCCATCGACAGCTCCGGCCACAGCGACAGGTCGGGCGGCGCGAAGCGCGCGGGGCCGCTCCCGTCGAGGCTGAAGGTCAGGTGCCGGTCGGCCGCGCACTGCGGGATGAGGCCCACGGGCTTGGAGGCCGCGTGGCAGGGGAAGGAGCGGATCTTGACGTCCACCACGGTGGTGAGCCCGCCCAGGCCCTGCGCGCCGATGCCGAGCGCGTTCACGCGGTCGTGGATCTCGACCCGCATCTCCTCCAGCTCGGAGGCGGGCCCGCGCCGCAGCAGCTCGGCCATGTCGATGGGCTCCAGCAGCGCCTCCTTGGCCATCGCCATGGCCTTCTCCGCCGAGCCCCCCACCCCGATGCCGAGCAGGCCGGGCGGGCACCAGCCCGCGCCCAGGGTCTCCACCGTCTCCACCACCCAGTCGCTGACGGAGGCGGCGGGGGCGAGGTTGACGAACCTGGCCTTGTTCTCCGAGCCGCCGCCCTTGGCCGCCACCGTGACCGTGACTTCATCGCCGGCCACCAGGTCGAGGTGGACCACCGCGGGGGTGTTGTCGCCCGTGTTGGCCCGTCCGAACAGCGGGTCGCGCACGATGGAGGCACGCAGAGGGTTGTCGGGGTCCGTGTAGGCCCGGCGGACGGCCTCGTCCACGAGCTCGGCTACCGGTCGCAGGCTGTCGATGCGCGCGCCCATGCCGATCTTCACGAACGCGTTGACCGTGCCGGTGTCCTGGCAGATGGGCCGCCGCCCGAAGGCCGCCATGCGCGAGTTGATCAGGATCTGGCCGATGGCGTCGCGGGCGGCCGGGCTCTCCTCCCGGGCGTAGCTCTCGGCCAGCGCGCGCACGAAGCTCGGCGGGTGGTAGACCGCGATGTACTGCAGCGCGTCCGCGACGCTGTCGACGAAGTCGGCCTCGCGGATGAGGCGCGGGGCGTCGGTCATCGCCCGCCCTCCCGGGTGCGCCGGGCCCGCCGCTCGATCTGCTCGGCCCGGAGGCGGACGGGGGCGTCGACCATGGTGCCGTCGAGCATCGCGGCGCCCCCTTCGCGGCCGGCCGCGAGCACGCGGGCCGCCCAGGCGACCTCGTCCTCGCCCGGCCGGAACCCCTCGGCCGCGGGCGCGACCTGCGCGGGGTGGATCAGCAGCTTGCCCCCGAAGCCGAGCGAGGCCGCGTAGGCCGCCTCGCGCCGGACCTCGTCCAGATCCTTGATCGCGGTCGTGACCCCGTCGACCGGCGGGGCGCGCCCCGCCAGCCGGCTCGCCAGCACCAGCTCGCCCCGCGCGGCGAGCAGCGCCTCGCGGGTGTGCGCGCAGCCCAGGTCCGCCGCGAAGTCGAAGGAGCCGAACACGAGCCGCGCCCCCGCGCCCGCGACCTCCCGCGCCCTCGCGAGCCCCCGCGCGCTCTCGATCATGGCCAGCACGGGCAGGCCCGTGGCCTCCGCGACGCGCCCCACCGTTTCGGCCCGCTCCACCTTGGGCACCACCGCGGCGGCGAGCGGGAGGCCACGCAACGCCGCGAGGTCGGCCGCGTGCAAGGCGGTGTCCTCGCCGTTGACGCGCGCGAGCACCGGGCAGCCCGCCGCCGCGATCGCCTCCCGGGCGCCCGCGAGACAGTCGCGCGCCCGGTCCTTGCCGCTCAGGCCGACCGCGTCCTCAAGGTCGACGATGGCCGCGTCGGCCCCCGACGCGAAAGCCTTGCCGTAGCGCTCCGGCCGGTCGGCGGGAACGAAGAGCAGGAGGGCGAGAGCATCGGTGATGGAAAGCATGGGGTTTCCCTGCCGCGAGCGTCGGGCCAGCTTGCCCCCGATCGCTCGCGCACCGATCATAGTCTTTTGCGCGCAGGGGCATAAGCGAGCGTTCTGCTCCAGCATGGGTCACGCAGGGTGAGCGTAACCCCGGGAACCGCCGTCGACCCTTGCAGCCGGTGGCAAGGTCCGGTTCCGGGCATCCCAACATGCCCCTATAAATTATTCTGCTTGGTGGGGTCTATTTCCAGCAGGTCACTTTGAATGGTCTTTGCCGTCATCCAGAACGCAATGACCATCCAGGTTCGCTTGGAGCGTGCCTTAACTGCGCTGTCGCCATACTGCGCTCACAACTTTGCTGGACGTTGTCCGTCATACGACTGTGGAAACCAATCGTGATCACGACCTCGATTCGTTCTTTCCAAAAAAGTGACGGCGCAGCGGTTCGAGCCCTGTTCGTCGAAGTCAACCGCCTTCTCACGCCGCCCACCGTGGAGCGACCCTTTCAGGCTTACATCCAACGCTGCCTCGCGGAAGGGATCGAACGGCTTGCCGACTACTGTGGCGAGCGCAGGGGTGGGTTCTGGGTGGCGGTCGGCGCCGAGCCCTATGCCATCACGGGCATGTTCGGATCGGAGGCGGCTCGTCCGGACGAAATGGAGCTGCGCCGAATGTATGTCGACCCGTCGGCCCAGCGAGATGGAATCGCCACTGCTATGCTGGCTCGCGCCGAGGACGAGCGCCGCCAACGCGGGACGGAGCGGCTGGTTCTGAGCACGTCGGAACTGCAGGGCCCAGCCATCGCGCTCTATCTCAAAGCGGGCTACCGGGAGATGGAAGCCACCATTGCGGTTGAGAGTTCGAACCGGACGGTTGGAGGCGGCATCCGACGCTTCAAGTTAGAAAAGGTGCTCGCCTGGTCCGGTCAGGCCACGCGCACGGGCGACCTGATCACGTGGGCCAGCGCCAGTGTTCACGTCGTTGGAACGGCCCGGAACGCCGGCAGGGTCTCGGCGCGCCGCGCCAGGGCGGCGAGCCGCGGGTGCCGTGCCGGATCCGGGATGTCGCCCTCGGCCTGACCCGCGAGGACCTCGCAGGTGAAGCGCCAGGCTGCGGCGGCGTCGATGTCGCCTTGCGCCGGGCGGCCCGGCCCCGTCCAGCCCTCGGCCGGCACGGCATCGTCGAGCAGCCGGTAGGCCTCGCGCAATTGCGCGCCGACGCGTTCCAGCCAAGGCCGGTGCCGCTTGTCGGCCGGGCGCAGGTTCAACTCGTAGGCGATCTGCATGGTCTTCTCACAGGCCGCCAGCGCCAGCCCGGAGGCATGCAGCGAGCGCAGGCGGGTGTCGGCGTCGGTGGGGACGAGGCGGCGGTCCTGAGCGGCCAGGTGCTCGGTGAAGAGCAGGATCAGCGTCGAGTCCATCAGCACGGTTCCATCGTCGGTCACCAGCGTCGGTGCCTTGACGACCGGGTTCCCCGCCGCGAAGGCGTCGAAGTCGCGGAACACCGACACGGCCTCGTGTGCAAAGGGCACCTCCATCAGGTGCAGCGCCACCGCGACCCGACGCACGTAGGGCGAATCCAGCATCCCGATCAGTCGCATCGCCGTCTCCCGTGAAGCGAACCCGAGCAGGATGGCACCGCGGCAGGGTCGGCGGAATGGACGATCATCGGTGAACAGGCCATGCTGCCGATGTTCTCAAGGCGGAGTGCGGTGCTGGGCTTTGATTTCGTGCCGGACGACCGCGACATCGCCATCCCCCACGTTCTGCAGGAGGAAGGCCGTATTCCGCTGTCGGAGCTCGGCCGGCGCATCGGGTTGTCGCAACCGGCCGTGTCGGAGCGGGTGAAGCGGCTGGAGGGGGCAGGCATCATCACGGGCTACGGCGCCCGCATCGACCCCCGCGCCCTCGATCTCGGGCTCACGGCGATCCTGCGGCTCAGGACCTCCCACGAGCACATCCGCGCCTGCCTGAAGCTCTTCGCCGAGCGACCCGAGGTCATCGAGGTTCACCGCGTCACCGGCGAGGACTGCTTCATCCTCAAGGCGATCGTGCCGGTGCCGGGCGACCTCGCCGAGCTGGTCGACGCCGTCGGCCCCTTCGGCATCGTTACGACCTGCGTGGTGTTGAAGAGTGAGGCGCTGAAGCCGATCAGCCGGGCGCTGCTGGCGCTGGCGAGACGCTGAGACTATGGTCACACGACAGGACCCGGTCCGGTTCGATCGGAGCACGGTCAAAGCGAACCGGCCGGCAGTGTGCTCTGCGTCCGCTCTCGGCGTCGGGACCGATGCCGCTCCCCACCCCACGATAAACCGTCAGCGGCACCGCGCTGCTCGAAGATCGCCCCCGCGCGAGGAGCCGCACGCGCTCGCTCCCGTCGTCTCCGGCAAACTCTCTGCTACCATCCTCCCCCACGGGCCTCCCCCGAAGCGCCCGGGTGGGAGAAGCGTGCGGTGGACCTGAAACAGCTCCGCTATTTCGTGGCCATCGTTCAGTGCGGCTCGATCACGCGCGCGTCCGCGCTCCTCAACGTCGCCCAGCCGGCGCTGAGCCTGCACGTCCGCAACATGGAGGCCGACCTCGGCACGCCGCTCCTGTTCCGCACGCCGCAGGGCGTGCGGCCCACGGAGGCGGGCGCCATCCTGCTGCGCAACGCGCGGGCCATTCTGGCCCAGGTCGAGCACGCGCAGGCGGAGATCCGGGGCAGCGCGGCCGAGCCCGCGGGCGAGGTGCGGCTCGGGCTGCCCAGCAGCATCAGCCAGATCCTCGGCGTGCCGCTGGTCCTGGCCGCGCGCGAGCGCTACCCGAAGGTGGGCCTGCGCGTGGCGGAGGCCATGAGCGGCTACGTGCTCGACTGGCTCCGCGCGGGCCGCGTCGACCTGGGGCTGCTCTACGGCCTGGTGGAGGACCGGGGGCTGCGCTCGGTCAGCCTGCTGTCGGAGGAGCTCGTGCTGTTCGGGCCCGCGGGCGCGGGGGACGGTTTCGAGGACGAGGGAGCGCGACCGCTCGCGGCGGTCGCCGACCGGGCCCTGGTCCTGCCCGGCCCCGGCCACGGGTTGCGCGACCTGCTCGACGCGCGGGCCGCGGCGGAGGGCGCGCGCCTCGCGCCGCGGATCGAGATCGACAGCTACGCGTCCATCAAGACGCTGGTCGAGCGGGGCCTGGGCATCTCGGTCCTGCCCGCGCACGCGGTCCGGGCGGAGGTCGAGGCGGGGCGGCTCCGCTGCTGGGCCTTCGACCCGCCGCTCGTGCGCACCGTCTACCTCGCGCTGCCCACCGACCGGCCCCTGTCGCACGCGGCCCGCGCGGTCGAGGACCTGTGCCGCGCGACGCTCGCCGACCTCGTCCGGTCCGGCGCCTGGCACGCGGCCCGGATGCGGGTCGCGACCTGAACCATAGCGCGGCCCGATGCGGCGCAGCGCAAATCTGTCTTGGCGAACCCGCGCCGCGTCCCGAACATTAACATGCAAGGTTGCCGGCGCGGTGTCGCGAGAATCAGGGGAGGTCGGGCGCCAGGACGCCCCGCGCCTGCCCGTCCCGCACGCGATCGGCCTTTCGCGAGCGAGGCGACGCCATGAACATGCAGGTAGCGACCAGTCCCGCCAAGGGCGTCTTCATCAACAACCGGTGGCAGCCGGGCGCTTCGGGCAAGACCATCCCCGTGGTGGCCCCCGCCGAGGGGGAGGTCTTCGCCTCGATCGCGGCCGGCAACGCCGCCGACGTGGACGCGGCGGTGGGCGCCGCGCGGACCGCGGCCGAGGACGGGCCCTGGAGCAGGCTCAGCGCCACCGAGCGCGGCCGGCTGCTGAGCAAGCTCGCGCTGGCCATCGCGGACAACGCCGAGGAGCTGGCGCAGCTTGAGGCGCGCGACACCGGCAAGCCGATGCGCCAGGCCCGCAACGACATGGTCGCCACCGCCCGCTACTTCGAGTACTACGGTGGCGCGGCCGACAAGGTGCACGGCGACACCATCCCCTTCCTGCCCGGCTACTTCGTCACCACCGAACACGTCCCCTACGGGGTCACGGCCCACGTGATCCCCTGGAACTACCCCGCCCAGATGTTCGGCCGGACGGTGGCGCCCGCGCTCGCCATGGGCAACGCCTGCGTGGTCAAGCCCGCCGAGGACGCCTGCCTGACGCCGCTGCGCCTGGCCGAGCTCGCGGCCGGGGTCGGCCTGCCCGAGGGCGCGCTCAACATCGTGCCGGGCCTCGGCGAAGAGGCGGGCGCCGCGCTCTCCTCCCACCCCGGCATCGACTTCATCTCCTTCACGGGCAGCCCGGAGGTCGGCACGCTGATCCAGACGGCGGCCGCCAGGAACCACATCGGCTGCACGCTGGAGCTCGGCGGCAAGTCCCCGCACGTCGTGTTCGGCGACGCCGACGTGGACACGGCCGCGACCGTGATCAGCACCTCCATGGTGCAGAACGCCGGCCAGACCTGCTCGGCGGGCTCGCGCGTGCTCGTCGAGAAACGCGCCTACGACCGCGTGGTGGGCGCGCTGGCCGACGCCTTCGGCAAGCTCACGGCCGGCACGCCGGAGATGGACCGCGACCTCGGGCCCGTCATCAACGCCGCGCAGAAGAAGCGCATCGAGGGCTTCTTCGGCCGCGCCGAGGAGACGGGCGTGCCCGTGCTCGCCAAGGGGCAGGTCGCGGCGGGCGTGCCCGACGGCGGCTTCTTCGTGGCGCCGCGGGTCTACGGCCCCGTGCCGCGCGCCAACGAGCTCGCCCGCCTGGAGGTGTTCGGCCCCGTGCTGTCGGTGCTGCCCTTCGAGGACGAGGCCGACGCCGTGCGCCTCGCCAACGGCACCGACTACGGGCTGATGGCGGCCGTGTGGTCGCTCGACGGCAACCGGGCGCTGCGGGTGTCGCGCGGCATCAAGGCGGGCCAGGTCTACATCAACGCGTTCGGGGCGGGCGGCGGCATCGAGCTGCCCTTCGGGGGCATGAAGAAGTCGGGTCACGGCCGCGAGAAGGGCTTTGCGGCCCTGCACGACTGCTCGCAGATCCGCACCACGATCACCAAGCACGGCTGACCCGAGGGAACGCGGCGCCTTGGATCAACGCTCGCGGGTTCTGCCCTTCTCCCC
>CAXTDZ010000131.1:0-12914 GCA_964243035.1 uncultured Lichenihabitans sp. | reverse complement strand
CCACCGTGGCCGAGCCCAGGGGCAGGCTCTCGGGGTGGAGGTCGTCGAGGTGCAGCAGCAGCGCGACCTCGCCGGCCGGCGCCGCGTCGGCCGGCGCGAGACGCTTCTCCCGGGGCGGCATCGGCTCGTCCAGCGGCTCGGGGTCCTCGTTCAGCCCGGCCGGGTCGAAGCGGCCCTCCGTATGGCGCCGGATGTTCTCGGCGCGGGCCGCGTAGCACCTGCCGCGCGTGTGCAGCCCCGCCACCCAGCGCCAGTTGAGCGTGTTGCTCGCCGGGTCGCCGTCGAGCAGGTGGCGCAGGAAGAAGTCGGCCCCGAGTTCCCACGGCAGGCGCAGCGTGAACGTCCAGATCGAGGCGAACCACATCCGGACGTGGTTGTGCAGCCACCCTGTCTCGACCAGCTCCCGCGACCAGGCGTCGAGGCAGTCGATCCCGGTCCGGCCCTCGGTCGCGGCCGCGTAGGTCCGCCGCAGGCCGGGCTCAGCGTCGAGCAACTGGCGCTGGCTCTCCACCGCCGACAGCCAGCCCGTCCAGGCGCCCGGATGCGTCTCGAGGTGGCCCTTGAAGTAGGTCCGCCAGAACACCTCGCTCGTGAACTTCTCGGCCGCTGCGCTCCCGACCGCGTCACGGGCCACGGCCACCACCTCGGCCTCGGTGACGAGGCGACGACGCAGGTAGGGCGAGAGCGCCGACGTCGTGGGGGCCGCGTCCGGCCCGGGGTCGGTGTTGCGGGTGTGGGCGTAGTCGGCGGCCGCCTCGGCGACGAAGGTTTGGAGCCGGGCGAGGCCGGCATCGCGGGTCATGGGGAAGGTGCGGTCCATGCCGCAGAGCTAGCGCCGGACCGGCGCGGGACCATGCGACCGGTTCGGCAGCACCGCGTGATCCCGACGCCCCCGGGCCTCGCGGCGCAGGGAGCCCGGCGCCGCGCCCGCTCGGGGGGGGACCACGCGCGTCGCTGTGCCCCCTTGGCTCTCGCCACCGCGGCACGGGTCGCGCCAAAGAACGGGTCGCGCCAAAAACCAGCCAACAAGGCCGGCGGGAGCCGGGGCTTGGATCCCGAGCCGCCGGCACGATGTCAGCCGGGGTCGACCGTCGCCACGCCCGTGAACCGCGGCAGGAAAAGTTCACGTCCGCTGCGACGATGCGGCGGGACTGACGCCCGGTCGGTCGTTTGCGGCGTAGCAGGCCTCCACGACGGCCATGGTCCGCCAAGCATCCTCGACGGACGTCTGCAGGACGACGTCCTCGCCCGAGCGCACGCGCTGGAGGTTGGCCATCGGGCCGACGAAGGCGTCCGGAAACCAGCGGCCCGCGAGGGGCACGGGCACCCAGTCCTCCCCGCGCGCGGCGATCCACAACTCGTCCGGCTCGCCCGTGGGATAGTCGAGCAGCAGGCCGAGCTTCACCATGGCGGCGCCCGCGTCACCCTCGAAGCGGAAGCTCGCGTCCTGGAACCTGCGGCCGAAGTCGTGGTGGTGGTTGATCGACAGCGTGACGCGGAGGTCGGAGCCGTAGTCCAGGATGGCCGACGTGCGGGTTTGGGCGAGGCCGGAGGCGGGATGCCCCACCGTGCGGGCGAACACGCCCAGCGGCTCGCCCGCGAGGCTGCGGATCAGGTCGAGGTAGTGGATCGAGTGGGACAGGATCTCGACGCGCGGGTTGGGCTTGAGGTGCGGGAAGAGGTGCCAGGGCGTCACGAGGTTCAGGTGCGCCTCGACGTCGATGAGCCGGCCCAGCAGGCCGCGGGCGAGCGCGTCCCGCACGGCGAGCATCATGGGCGCGAAGCGGAGCTGGAAGTTGACGGCCGCCGTGAGCTTGCGCGCGCGGCAGAGGTCGCGCAGCGCCGTCGCGTGCGCGAGGTCGAGCCCGAGCGGCTTCTGCACCAGAACCGCGGAGCCCTCGGGGAGGGCCGAAAGGACGTCCATCTGGGCCACGGGCGGCACGGCGACGTCGAACACGACGTGTGGGCTCGCGGCGGCCTCCTCCAGCGACGCGAACACCCGGGGGACGCCCCACGCCGCCGCGAGCGCCGACGCCTTCGCGGCGTCGCGGTCGTGGAGCCCGGCCACCGGGAACCCGGCCTTGCGGTAGGCCGGCAGGTGGGCGTCGGCCACGATGCCGCCCGTGCCGATGACGACGATCGGCAGCGGGCGCGCCGGCAGGGGATGGGACTGCGCCAGGATGGCGGGGTCGACCCTCACGCGAGGATCGCCTCGATGTCGGCCTGCGCCGCGGCCAGGAGGTCCGCGCTCGGCACCGCGGTGGTCGTGGCGCGGGCGAGCAGGCGGTCGACGGCGTGCGCGATGGCCGACAGGCGCGGGTGCGCGGGCAGCGCGCGCGCCTTCTCGTGCAGGTCGTCCAGCGCGTGGAAGTACGGGATCGTGCGGTTGACGTCCGGGTCGGCCCAGGTGGAGCGCCGGACGCCGATCGCGCCTTCGGTGGTGGTGAGCTTGTCCATGGCGGGCGTCGCGAGGTGGCGCAGGAAGCGCCACGCGAGGTCCTTCCGCCGCGAGCCCGACGCGATCGCGACCAGCCAGAACACGTTGAGCGACACGCTGGCGCCACCCTCGCCCCGCGGCAGCGGCGCGACGTCGACGAGGCCCCTGACCTTGCTGTCGGGCGCCGTGTCGGCGTAGGCCGCGAAGCCGAACCAGTTGGTCATCAGGCCGACCCTGCCCTCGCAGAACAGGAGGCCCGACTGCACGCTGTCGAGCGTCCCGGCGCCCGGCGCCATCGCGAGCGGGTCGCCGGCGAGCGCGCGGATGAAGTCGAGCGCCGCGGCGGCCTGCGGGGTGCGGAGGGTTGGACGCCCCCGCGCGTCGAACGGCTCCCCGCCGCGGGTCCAGCAGTGGATGCAAAAGTCGTAGAAGCTGTTGTGCCCGTCGGGGAACAGGGCCAGCACGGTGCCGTAGCGGCCCTGGTCGGGCGCGTGCAGGGCGCGCGCGGCCGCGTGGAACGCGTCCCAGGTCGCGGGCACCGCGAGCCCGGCGGCCGCGAGCAGGTCCTTGCGGACGATCAGGCATTCCGGCCCGTCGTGGTAGGGCATGCCCCAGAAGCCGCCCGCGAAATCCTGCAGCGTCAGGAGCGACGGGCTCCAGCCGCCCGGGAAGTCGGGGATGGGGTCGGCCGCGAGGAACGGCCGCAGATCCGCCACGAGCCCCGCGGCCTGCGCCTCGGCGATCCAGTCCGTCGACAGGAACGCGAGGTCCCAGGCGCCCGTCGCGAGCTCGCGACGGCCGAACAGCGCCTCGTGCAGCGGGTTGAGGTCCATGGCGACGAGGTCGAGCGCGTCGGCCGCGCCCGTCGCGCGCCCGAAGTCGGCCCACTGCTTCGCGACGGCGCTCTCGAAGGGGCCGAATTTACGGACCGCGATGCGAAGCGTGCTCATGCGGGCTCGTCCTCGGCCAGTCCGGCGTCCCGCATGATCGCCCGGGCGCAGTCCCGCAGGCTCGGCAGCACGGCGTCGAGGTCCGCGTCGGCCCGCTCCTTCAGCGCCGCGACCGTCAGGGCCGCCTTGACGGCCGAGGTTGCACTGCCGACCAGGACGCCGAGGTCGAGGCCGCCCACGAAGCGCTCGCCGTCCTGCCGCTCGAAGCCCTGGGCCCGGATCGCCTGGAGCCGCTCGGCCAGATCGGCCCTGGCCCGGCGGGCCGTCTTCCGCCAGCCCGGTTGGGCGTCGAGGACCGCGTCGCGGTCGGCGTCGGCCAGCGCGGCCAGGAGGACGCGGCCGGAGGTCGTGCGGAGCGGCGCGTGCAGCGAGCCGACCTCGACGGACAGGCGGAACGGGCGCGGGCTCTCTTCCTGCGCCAGCACCAGCACCTGCCCGTTGTGGAGGACGCTGAGGTGGCACGACTCGCGCACCGTCCCGGCGAGCTTGCGCATGTGCGGCTGGGCGGCGCGCAGCAGCACCTCGTAGGGGGAGTGGGTGCGCGACAGCTCGAAGAGCTTTAATGTCAGGGCGTAGCCGCCGCTCGCCGGGTCGCGCCGCAGGTAGCCCCGGCTTTCGAGGCAGGTCAGCATGCGGAAGATCTCCCCCGCGTTGCGGTTGAGCGCGCGCGCGATCTGGGCCTGCGGGATCGGGACCGCCTGGTCGGACAGGTATTCCAGCACGTCGAGCGCCTTCTCGACCGCCGGGACCGAGTATTTGAGCCGGCGCTCCTCGCTGGACAGCGGCCGATCGAGCATCACGACACCTCGGCTGGGCCCGGGGCGGCGGCGGGCAGGGGCGGCGCACCCGCGGCCGGCTGCACGGCCACGCGCGGGCGGCTGCGCCGCGTGCCCCCGACCGTATAGATCGCGGCCGCGACCACCACCACCGTGCCCTCGATGACGCCCTGGTAGTTTGCCCCGAGGTTCAGCGTGTTGAAGCCGTTGGTCAGCGTGAACAGCAGCAGCGCGCCCGCCACCGTCTTGATCACGCTGCCCGCGCCCCCGAACAGCGAGGTGCCGCCCAGGATCGCGGCCGCGATCACGGTGAGTTCCGCGCCCTGCAGGGCCGTCGGGTTGATGGAGCCGAGCCGGCAGCCGAACAGCACGCCCGCGAAGCCCGCGGCGAGGCTCGACAGCACGAAGGCCGCGAGCTTGTAGCCGTGCACGTTGATGCCGCTCAACCGCGCCGCCTCGGCGTTGCCGCCCACCGCGTAGATGCGCCGCCCCACCGTGGTGAAGCGGAGCACGAACCAGACCGCGAGCGTGAAGGCCAGCATGTAGACCACGGGCTTGGCGACCGTGAGCCGCGGCCCGGCGAGCAGCGCGACGCCCGCGAGCGCGACACCAAGCATCACGGCCCCGATCGCCCCGGCGTCGGGCCCCTTGCGGCCGCGCAGGACCAGCGACCCGGCGAGCGCCGCCGCGGCGCCGGCGGCCAGCATCGGCCAGAAGACCCCGACCCGGCCGCCCTCGAAAGCCGCCATGGCGACGGTCGCGTCCGGGTCCTCGGCCATCAGCGACCGCCCGCCCGTGACGATGAGCACGAGGCCGCGGATCGCCGTCAGCGTGCCCAGCGTCACGATGAAGGCGTTGATGCCCACGAACTGCACGATCGCGCCGTTGAGCAGGCCCACCGCGGCCGCGACCAGCAGCGCGGTCCCCACCGCGGGCCAGAAGCCGAGCGGCCCCGACAGGCCGATCAGCACGGCCGCCGCGAGCGCCGCCACGGAGGCGACCGACAGGTCGAAGTTGCCGGTGATCAGGATCACCGTCATCGCCACGCCCATGATGGCCACGAGCGACGACTGGTAGAACACGTTGGTGATGTTGACGGCGCTGAGGTAGGGCGGCCGGCCGCTCGCGGCCGTGAGCACGGCCAGCACCACGGCGAGGAGCACCAGGGCGTAGTAGACGCCGGCCTCCCGCAGGCCGAAGAGGCGGCGCCAGCCCATCGCGCGCTCGGTCATGGGTGCAGGTCCACGGGCGGGGTGGAGGCGGGCGGGCGCGAGGCGCCGGCGAGCAGGACGAGCTCGTGCTCGTCGGTGTCGGCGGCCCGCCGCTCGGCCACGACGCGGCCTTCGCGCATCACCAGCACGCGGTCGCAGACGGCCAGCAGCTCCTCGAACTCCGACGAGACCATGATCACCGGCAGGCCGTCGGCCGCCAGGTCGCGCACGAGGGTCAGGATGTCGGCCTTGGCGCCGACGTCGATGCCGGCCGTGGGCTCGTCGAGCAGCAGCAGCGTGGTCTCGCCGAACAGCCAGCGCGCGACCGTGACCTTCTGGGCGTTGCCGCCCGACAGCTCGGTGACCAGGGCCTCGGCGTTGGGCGCCTTGATGGCGAGCCGGCGGATGCCCGCCTCGCCGCGCTCGACCTCCAGCGCGTGGCGGGGCAGCACGCCGCCGAGCGACACGTCGGCGAGGCGAGGCAGCGTCGTGTTCCTCCAGATCTCGAAGATGGGCACGAGGCCCTGCCGCATGCGGTCCTCCGGCACCAGCGCCATGCCGGCCTTCACGGCGGCGCCCGGCGAGGGCCCGACGGGTTTGCCGTGCAGCCGCACCGTGCCGCGCGCCCGCGGGTCGGCCCGGAAGATCGCGTGCAGCAGCTCGCTGCGGCCCGAGCCGAGGAAGCCCGCGATCCCGACCACCTCGCCCGCCGCGAGGGAGAGCGACACCGGCGCGAGCTTGCCGGGCGAGGACAGGCCCTCGATGGCGACGACCGGCGGGCCTGCCGGCTTCACCGCCGTGGCCGGGTCGCGCGCCAGAACCGCGATGGCGCGGCCCACGATCGCCTCGGCGATCCTCGCCTCGTCCACGTCGGCCGTCATGGCGTGCAGCACGGCGCGGCCGTCGCGCAGCACCGTCACCTCGTCGGTGAGCGCCACGACCTCGTCCAGGAAGTGGGACACGAAGATGATGGCCTTGGTCTCGACCTCGGTCAGGCGGCGCACCGTGCGGTAGACGATCTCGCGTTCCTCCGCCGCGAGCGAGGCCGTCGGCTCGTCCATGACGATGAGGTCGGCGCCGCCCGCGAGCGCCTGGAGGATGGCGACCATCTGGCGGCGCCCGATCGGCAGGTCGCCCACGAGCGCGTCCGGGTCGATGCCGTAGCCGACGCGGGCGAGCAGGGCCGCGAAGCGCTCGCGCTGCGACCCGCCCCGCCGCCAGAAGCCGCCTTCGTCCAGCATGACGTTCTCGATCACCGACAGCGTCGGCACCAGCGGGATGTGCTGGTGGATGGTGGCGACGCCGGCGGCCTTCGGCTCGGCCGGGCGGCTCCAGCGCACGGGCTCGCCGCGCCAGGTGATCGTGCCGCCCGTGGGCGCGACCGCGCCCGACAGGATCTTGATCAGCGTCGACTTGCCGGCGCCGTTGGCGCCGAGCAGGCCGTGGACCGACCCCGGCCGCACCGCGACATCGACGCCGCGCAGCGCCACCGTGCCGTTCGGGAACACCTTGGCGAGCCCGTCGAGCCGCAGCAGCGGCGCTTCGGTGTTCACCACTGGCCGACGCACTGGGCGATGTTGGCCTTGGTGACGCCGGGCGTCGGGTAGGACAGGAACTCGGCCTTGTGGGGCGCCTTGCCGGTGACGCTGTCGAAGAGCGTGTCGAAGGCAAGCGCCCCGAGCGCCTCGGGCTTGTAGCACACCGTGCCGTCGACCTGGCCGGCCTTGATGGCCGCCACCGCGAGCTTGGAGCCGCCCACGCCGATCAGCTTGGCCTGCGAGCCCGCGGCCCGCACCGCGCGGGCGCAGCCCACCACCATGTCGTCGGCCTGGTTGTAGAAGACGTCGACGTCCGGGTGGGCCGCCAGGATGTTCTGGCAGGCGGCCTCGCCCTTCTCGGCCGTCCAGTCGCCGGGCTGCGAGGCCACCACCTCGTATTTGGCGCCGGCCTTGTCGAGCGCCTGCTTGAAGCCGTCGGTGCGCTGCGCGACCTCGGCGAAGCCCGCCGCGCCCTCGATGATGGCGAGTTTGGCCGGATGGTCCTTCGGCATCAGGTCGAGCGCGACCTGGCCCGCGGCGTTGCCGGCCGCGACCTCGTCCTGCGTGGTGAGGGCGGTCAGCTTGGGGTAGACGTCCTTGATGGCGCGCTTCTTGGGGTCGCCGATCTGCGAGCCCACCGCGACCACGGGGATGCCGGCGGCGGTGGCCCGGTCGACCCAGCCCTGGGCCACGACGGAGTCGAGCGGCATGATCACGACGCCGTTGACCTTCTGGCCGATCAGGTCGTCGATGTCGTTGGCCTGCTTCTGCACGTCGGCCTTGGCGTCGAGCACCACCGCCTTGGCGCCGCGCTTGGCGGCCTCGTCCGCAAACCCCTTGGCGATCGCGGCCGCGAACGGGAAGCTGAGCCCCACGCTGGACAGGCCGAGCGTCACGTCGGCGGCCCGGGCCGGTCCCGCCGCGAGCCCCGCCGCGACCGCGGCCCCGAGCGCTGTTCTACCGATCCGGTTCATCGTGTTCCTCCCTCTTGCTTATCGTTCGGCTCAGGACGCGGCTTGCCGCCGCTCCACGAGATACAGGTGCTCGCAGGCCAGCACGGTCTCGCCGCGCTGGTTTGCCACCGTGACGGCCTCCACCACGATGCCGTGCGTGGCGCGCTTCGGGTGGTCGCGCTTCTCCGCGATGCGCGCCGTCGTGGCGACCGTGTCGGCGATGAAGACGGGGCGGATGAAGCGCAACCGGTCGTAGCCGTAGGACATGGCCCGCGGGTTGACCGTGGAGGCCGTGAGGCCGATGCCGACGCTGAACACGAGCGTGCCGTGGGCGATCCGCTGCTTGAAGTCCTGCGTGGCGCACCAGTCCGCGTCCATGTGGTGCGGGAAGAAGTCGCCCGTCTGCCCGGCGTGCAGCACGATGTCGGCTTCGGTGATCGTGCGCCCGAAGGTGCGCCGCTCGAAGCCCACCGCGTAGTCCTCGAAGAACTGCTCGACGATCATGCGGCGTCCCCGGTGGGAAGGTCGAAGCGGGCCGCCACGGCCGCCGTGTCGGCCCCGAGGCGCGGCGCGGCGCGCGGCGATTTCAGCACGGCGCCGTCGACGCGCACGGGGCAGCGCGTGGTGGCGAGGCGCGCGCCGCTCTCGCCCTCCACCTCCTGGATCGCGTCGAGCGCCGCGAAGCCGGGATGGGCCGCCAGCCCGGGCCAGTCCAGCACGTCGGCGCACCAGATGCCCTCGGGTTCGAGCAGGCCGAGCCAGTGCGCGGTCGGGCGCGCGAGGAGATGGGCGGCCAGGATCGCCTTGATGCGGTCGCGGTCCGCGAAGGCGCGGCCCGGGTCGGCGAAGGGCGCGAGCGCGGGGCAGTCGATCAGGTCGGCCAAGCGGGCCACCGGCGTCATCGCGACCGCCACGTGGCCGTCCGCCGTCCGGTAAAGGCCGTAGGGCGCCGCGACGTAGACGTTGGCGTTGTTGACCGCGCCGCGCCGGGGCTGCGCGCGCCCGGTGTTCAGGAAGGTGGTGAACTGCTCGAACTGCAGGTCGAGCGCCGATTCCATGAGGCTGACCTCGACGCGGCCGCCGCGCCCCGTCACGCCCCGGCGCACCAGCGCCGCCAGGATGCCCTGCGCGAGGTGGGCGCCCGCCGCGAGGTCGGCGACCGACACGCCGGCCGGCACGGGACCCTGGCCGGCGTCGCCCGACAGCCACGCGAAGCCCGACAGGGCCTGGACGAGCAGGTCCTGCCCGGGCTTGTCGCGCCACGGCCCCGCCTCGCCGTAGCCCGTGACGGTCGCGTAGACCAGGCCGGGGTGGCGGTCCTTCAGGGCCTCGTAGGCGAAGCCGAGCCGCTCCATGACGCCGGGGCGGAAGTTGTGGATCAGCACGTCGGCGCGTCCGATCAGGGCCGCGACGCGCCGCCGGTCGTCCGGCTTCTTGAGGTCGGCCGCGAAGCTCTTCTTGCCCCGGTTGATCGTGTGGAAGAGCGCGCTGTCGCCCTCGAAGGCGAGGTCGGCGATGCGGAGGCCCCGGCACAGGTCACCGCCCTCCGGCCGCTCCACCTTGATGACCTCGGCCCCGAAATCCGCGAGCCGCAGCGCGCAGGACGGCCCCGCGAGGAACTGGCTGAAGTCCAGCACCAGCAGCCCGTCGAGCGGGCGCCCGATGCCGGTCGGCCCGGAACGGGCCGGTTCGCTCGCGTGCAACGCGGTCCTCCCCACTTATGTTTGTCGGCAAAAGCTACGTTTGCCGATGGAGCGTGTCAACCGGCCTCGATCCCGTTCGGGTTGCCGCCGTCCAAGGCGGCCGCCGATGTTCGGCTGGACGTCGCCTGCTTCGTCTGACAACATGCCGTTCATGGGCGAACCGAACGGTCGACGGTCGAGCCGCGTGGCGCGGCCGGGCTCGACGCTTTGCGGGAGTGACGTCGCGATGGCAGCGGAAACCCGACTGCGCGGCATGACCTGGAGCCACCCGCGCGGCTACGACCCGCTCGTCGCCTGCTCGGCGCTCTGGCGGGAGCGGGCCAACGTCGCGGTCGACTGGGACAGGCGCTCGCTGCAGGATTTCGAATCCTTCCCGGTCAAGGTGCTGGCCGAGCGCTACGACCTCATCGTCATCGACCACCCGCACGTCGGCCAGATCGTCGCCGAGGGTTGCCTCGCGCCGCTCGACGTCGCGGGGCGGGACGCCGAGCGCGACGCCCTGGCCCGCGGCTCCGTCGGGGCCTCGTTCGAGAGCTACCGCTGGGACGGGCGCCTGTGGGGCTTCCCGATCGACGCCGCCACCCAGGTCCAGGTCTGGCAGCCCGGGCGCATCGAGCGCCCCGTCGCGCGGTGGGCCGACGTGCTGTCCCTCGCGGCCGCAGGCCGGGTCGCCGTGCCGATGCGCCCGCCGCACAACCTGATGGTCCTCTACACGCTGCTGGGCCAGCTCGGCACGCCGGCACGGACCGACGGCCCCGATCTCGTGGCCGTCGACGCGGGCGTCCGGGCCTACGACGCGGTGGCGGCCCTGGTCCGGCACGTCGACCCGGCCTGCTACGGCATGGACCCGATCGCGGCCTTCGAGGCCATGGCCGAGCCGTCGTCCCGGATGGCCTGCATCCCGCTCGCCTACGGCTACGTCAGCTACGCCCGGGACGGCTTCCGACCCGTGCGCCTCCACTTCGCCGACATACCCCTGCTGGGGTGGAACGGGCCGGTCGGCTCCGCCCTCGGCGGAACCGGCATCGCGGTGTCGGCCTTCTCGAACAGCAGGGAGGCCGCGATCGATTTCGCCTACTGGGTCGCGAGCGGCGACGTGCAGCGCGGGCCCTACGCGGCCGGCGGTGGCCAGGCCGGCCACGCCGCGGCCTGGGCGGACGCGGCCGTCAACGCGCCGGTGGCGGACTTCTACCGCGCCACCCGCGCCACCCTCGAAGGCGCGTGGGTCAGGCCGCGGCACGACGGGGCCATGCGGTTCCAAGAGCAGGCCGCGGACCGGCTCAACGCGGGGCTGCGGGCGGGCGAGGCGGGCGCGAGCGTGGTGGCGGACATCAACGGCCTCTTCCGGCGCAGCTTCGGGACGGCGTGATGGCCGCACCGCTCGACGGCCTGCTGGTCCTCGACATGGCGCAGTTCCTGTCGGGCCCCTCGGCGGCCCTGCGCCTGGGCGACCTCGGGGCCCGCGTGATCAAGGTCGAGCGGCCGGGCACGGGCGACATCTGCCGCACGCTCTACCTGACCGACACGGAGGTCGGCGGCGACTCGACCCTGTTCCACGCCATCAACCGCAACAAGGAGAGCTTCGCGGCCGACCTCAAGGACGAGGCCGACCGCGCGGCCGTCCGAGGGCTCCTCGCCCGCGCCGACGTGGTCATCCAGAACTTCAGGCCCGGCGTCATCGAGCGCCTCGGCTTCGGCTACGACGACGTGCGCTCCCTCAACCCGCGCCTCGTCTACGCCGGCATCTCGGGCTACGGCGAGGACGGGCCCTGGGCGCATCTGCCGGGCCAGGACCTGCTGGCCCAGGCGCTCTCGGGCGGCATGTGGCTCAGCGGCAGCGAGGGGCACGGCCCCGTTCCCTTCGGCCTCTCGGTCGCCGATATGCTGGCCGGCCACGCCCTGGTCGAGGGCATCCTGGCGGCCCTCGTGCGGCGCGGCGTGACGGGCGAAGGCGCCCGGGTGCAGACGAGCCTCCTCGAAGCCATGCTCGACCTGCAGTTCGAGGTTCTGACCACGCACCTGAACGACGGCGGCCGCCTGCCGGCGCGCTCCGCCCTCAACAACGCCCACGCCTATCTGGCGGCTCCCTACGGGGTGTACCGGACGCGCGACGGCTACCTCGCGCTCGCCATGACGCCGCTTCCGCGGCTCGCGGCGTTGCTGGGGCTGGCCGAGCTGGAAACCCTGTCGCGCCCGTCGGGGGCCGGTTTCGAGGAGCGGGACCGGATCAAGCGCGTGATCGCCGACCGCCTCGGGCAGGGCACGAGCGAGCATTGGCTCGGCGTGCTGCGCCCCGCCGACGTGTGGTGCGCGCCCGTCCTGTCGTGGCCGGATCTCGTCGCCGCCGAGCCCTTCCGGCGGCTCGACATGCTGCAGACGGTTCAACGGGCCGACGGCACGACCGTTCACACGACCCGGTCGCCCATCCGGCTGGACGGCCACCGCCCGCGATCCGGGCGCGCGGCGCCCAAAGTCGGCGAGCACACCGAGGCGTTGCACCGGGAGTTCAGGCTCGCCGAGGTGTCCCGAGCTTGAAATATGTCCGGCAAGCCGACGGTCAGCCGCGAGGCGACGTGCCTCGTGGACCTCGGTTTTTTGGATGAGCTGACCGACACTCCTCGCGAGCCCGCCCCCTGGACAGGCCTCACGAACACGGTTATACGTGAAGACGTGTTCATATGTTGTGATCGATGATCGCCGACGACACCGTTGACGCGCTCACGGACATGTTCAAGCTGCTCGGCGACCCGAGCCGGTTGCGCATCGTCCTGTGCTGCCTCGACGGCCCCGCCGGCGTGGGGGCGATCGTCGAGCGGGTCGGCCTCAGCCAGTCGCTCGTGTCGCACCACCTCCGCCTCCTGCGGGCCAGCCGCCTGCTGAAGTCGGAGAAGGAGGGACGGCAGGTGTTCTACTCGCTTCCGGACTGCCACGTCCGGGACATGCTGACCAACCTCATCGACCACGCCATGGAACCCCACGGGCCCGAGGCCCCCGACCAAACAGGAGCGAGCGATGGACGTGACGATGGTGAAGTGCGCCTGCGCTGATTGCGTGTGCGTGATCGGGACCAAGGACGCGGTGGAGCGCGACGGGCGCTTCTTCTGCAGCGCCGAATGCGCGGACCACCACAAGGACGGCTCGGGTTGCCACCACGCCGGCTGCACCTGCCACGGCTGACGAACGAGGGCCCGGGTCCCCGCACCCGTCCCGCGTCACGGGCCCCGACCTGACCCGCGCGGCGGCGGCCCGCCGCCCGCGGGCCTACCCGTGCGCCTTGGGGAACCAGGCCGCGAGCCGGTCCTTGGCCGAGGCCAGCGCCGGGCTCGGGGGCGCGTCGCCCCCCTCC
>CAXTDZ010000130.1:0-12920 GCA_964243035.1 uncultured Lichenihabitans sp. | reverse complement strand
GCCGTGGCCCGCTCGGCGGCGCGCACGCCGGTGCCCGGCGCCGAGGGGCTGTTCGAGGCGCTCAGGGCCGAGCGCGCCCGCCTCGCGCGCGAGCAGGGCGTGCCGCCCTACGTGGTGTTCCACGACACGACGCTCGCCGAGCTCGCCTCCCGCCGGCCCGGGAGCCTGGAGGCGCTGCGCGGCATCCCCGGCATGGGCGAGAAGAAGCTGGAACGCTACGGCGAGGCCTTCCTGGCCGTGATCCGCGCCGCCGACGGCGGGTGAGGCCGGCCCTCAGCCGTCCGCCCGGCCCTTCCGGTAGCGGGGCAGCCCGTCGCCGACCACCTCCCAGGCGAGCGCCTCGCCGACCCACACGTGGTTGGCGGGTGGGACGAGGCCGGGGTCGTCCAGGGTCGCGGTCGCGAGGTCGACGTCCCCCGGCGCCTTCGTGCTCGCGAAAGTCAGGCCCGTGCCGCAGACGGGGCAGAAGGTGCGCGTCACCGCGGGGCTCGACGCGAAGCGGGTCGCGTCGCGGCCCGTGAAGCGCACCTGCTCCGCCTTGGCCGTGAACCACGCCACCGCGGGGGCGCCCGCGATCCTGCGGCAGTCCGCGCAGTGGCAGAGCGTGGCGTCGAAGGGCTCGCCCGTCACCGCGTAGCGGACCGCGCCGCAGTAGCATCCGCCTTCCAGCATCCGCCGGTCCTCCCCGATGACGTCGCCCGCCGCGCCGGGGTCAGACCGCCGCCTTCGGCCTGATCGACGACTGGCCGCGCCACAGGTCGATGCCGCCCTCGGTGGCGGAGTGGTCGATGGCCTTCAGCTCCTCGGTCGAGAAGCTCAGCGTCCTCAGAGCGTCGAGCGAGTCGTCGAGCTGCGCCACGGTGCGGGCGCCAATCAGCGCGGAGGTCACGCGCGGGTCGCGCAGCACCCAGGCGATCGCCATCTGGGCCAGCGTCTGGCCGCGCGCGCGGGCGATCTCGCCCAGCGCCTTGACGCGGGCGAGGTTCTCGGGCGTCACGAGGTCGCGCGAGAACGAGCCGTTGCGGGACGCGCGCGAGGCGTCCGGCACGCCGGTGAGGTACTTGTCGCTGAGCAGCCCCTGCGCGAGCGGCGAGAAGGCGATGCAGCCCAGGCCCAGGTCGTCCAGCGTCCCGAGCAGCTCGTCCTCGACCCAGCGGTTCAGCATGGAATAGGAGGGCTGGTGGATGATGAACGGCGTGTTCTGCGCCTTCAGGAGCGCGTGGGCGGCCCGGGTCAGCTCGGGCGAGTAGGACGACACGCCCACGTAGAGGGCCTTGCCCGAGCGGACGATCTGGTCAAGCGCGCCCATCGTCTCGGCGAGCGGCGTCTTGGGGTCGGGCCGGTGGTGGTAGAAGATGTCGACGTAGTCGAGCCCCATCCGCTTCAGGCTCGCGTCGCAACTCGCCACCAGGTACTTGCGCGAGCCGAAGTTGCCGTAGGGGCCCGGCCACATGTCCCAGCCCGCCTTGGACGAGATCACCAGCTCGTCCCGGTAGGGCAGGAAGTCGAGCGCCATCCAGCGCCCGAAGTTCGCCTCGGCCGAGCCGTAGGGCGGCCCGTAGTTGTTGGCGAGGTCGAAGTGGGTCACGCCGCGGTCGAAGGCCCGGCGCAGGATGGCGCGGCCGGTCTCGAACACGTCGGCGCCCCCAAAATTCTGCCAGAGGCCGAGCGAGATGGGCGGCAGGTCGAGGCCCGAGCGCCCGCAGCGGCGGAAGGTCGGGTCCGCGTAGCGGGTGTCGGCGGCGGTGTAGGGCATGACGGGTCCTTGTGACGCGTTGGATTGAGGGTGGGCGCGGCCGGCCCTAGCGGCTGACCAGGAGCTTGCCGCCCAGGCCGACCAGAACCACGCCCATGACGGTGTCGATGGCGGTTTTCGCCCGCGCGAACACCCGGCGGACGAGGCCCTGCGAGAAGAGCAGCGCCACCCCGCAGTACCATCCCGCCGACACGAGGGCCGCGACCGCCACGATCGCGGCGTAGAAGGGGATGGGCGCCGAGGCCGGCACCATCACGGTGAAGATGCTCCCGTAGAACGCCATCGTCTTGGGATTGGTCATGCTGACCAGGTAGGCCTTGCGGAACGCGGCCGCGCCCCGCGCGCCGCCGCCGGTCGCGGGGGCCGCGGGCTTGCGCGCGCCGGCCACCATCCCCAGCCCGAGCCAGATCAGGCAGGCCGCACCGGCCAGCCTGACGGCCGTGTGGATCCAGGGCACGTGCGCCAGCACGATCCCGATCCCCGCCACGGTGAGCAGCGTCCAGGTGCCCGACGCGGCCGCGAGCCCGAGGCCCGACAGCACGCCGGCGCGGCGCGACACGCCCATGGCGGCCGAGGTGACCAGCGCGAAGCTCGGGCCCGGGGTCGCGACGCCCAGCAGGAGCACGCCCGCGATCGTCAGGAGTTGCGATGCTTGGTTCATGCCGGCCACCTGCCGCACGTGAGGGGACGGGGTCCGCTCTAACCCGAAAGACCGCGCAACGGAAAGCCCCCGCGGCAACGCCGCGCCCCTCAGGCCGCGGCGCGGGGCTCCGGCTTGCGGGCGGTCACGAAGTAGTTCACGTCGGTGTCCCGCCCGAGCCGCCACCGCCCGCGCAGGGGGTCGAACACCATGCCGGTCGTGTCCGCCACGCGCAGGCCCGCGCCGCGCAGGGCGGACGAGAACTCGGCGGGGGTCACGAACTGCGTCCAGCGGTGGGTGCCGCGCGGCAGCCAGCGCAGGACGTATTCGGCGCCCAGGATGGCGAGCAGGTAGCTCTTGGCGGTGCGGTTCAGGGTGGAGGCGACCAGCAGGCCGCCCGGCCGCACCAGCGAGGCCGCGGTGCGCACGAAGCCGTCGCGGTCGGTCACGTGCTCCACGACCTCCATGGCGAGCACGAGGTCGAACAGCTCGCCCGCCGCGGCCAGGTCCTCGGCGGTCGCGGCGCGGTAGTCGACCGCGAGGCCGCCCGCCTCCGCGTGCAGCCGGGCCGCGGCCACGTTGCCCGCGCCGGGGTCGATCCCCGTGACGCGGGCGCCGAGCCGCGCCAGCGGCTCGCACAGGAGCCCGCCGCCGCAGCCGATGTCGAGCACGCGCAGGCCCTCGAAGGGCCCCGTCTCCGCCGCCGCGCCCCGGTGCCGCGCGACGCGGTCGCGGAGGTAGCCGAGCCGCACGGGGTTGATCTCGTGCAGCTTGCCCATGGGCCCGCGCGGGTCCCACCACTCGGCCCCGAGCCGTTCGTAGCGGGCGACGTCGGCCGCGTCCACGCCCGGCCGCGCCGCCCCCTCCGTTCCGTTGACAGCCGAACTGCCCAAAGCCATTGATGCGCCCCCGCGACGCAACCCCAACGTCTTAATGGCCCGTCTCGTTCTGAAATTCGGCGGCACCTCGGTCGCGACCCTCGACCGCATCCGGGCCTCCGCGCTCCACGTCAAGCGCGAGGTGGAGGCGGGGCACGAGGTGGCGGTCGTGGTGTCGGCCATGGCGGGCAAGACCAACGAGCTCGTGGCCTGGTGCCGCGATGCCTCCGCCCTGCACGACGCGCGCGAGTACGACGCCGTGGTGGCCTCGGGCGAGCAGGTCACGGCCGGGCTGATGGCCATCGTGCTCCAGGGACTCGGCATCCCCGCCCGCTCCTGGCAGGGCTGGCAGGTGCCGATCCTGACCGACGACGGGCACGGCGCCGCCCGGGTGGCCGACCTCGACGGCTCCGACCTCATGCGCCGCATGGCGGGGGCCCGCGAGGTGGCGGTGATCGCGGGCTTCCAAGGCCTGCACCGGGAGTCGGGCCGGATCACCACGCTGGGGCGCGGCGGCTCCGACACCAGCGCCGTGGTGGTGGCGGCCGCGCTGAAGGCCGACCGCTGCGACATCTACACGGACGTCGACGGCGTCTACACCACCGACCCGCGCGTGGTGAGCAGGGCCCGCCGCATGGACCGCGTGGCCTTCGAGGAGATGCTGGAGATGGCGTCGCTGGGCGCCAAGGTGCTCCAGGTCCGCTCCGTGGAGGCCGCCATGGTCCACGGAATCCGGGTGGCGGTGCGCTCGTCCTTCGACGACCCCGCGGCGCCGCGCGAGGGCACGCTGATTTGCGCCGAGGAGGACATCGTGGAAAAGCAGGTCGTCACCGGCATCGCGTTCTCGCGCGACGAGGCGCAGATCACCCTGCGGGGGGTGACGGACAAGCCGGGGGTCGCGGCCGCCATCTTCGGGCCGCTCGCCGAGGCCGCCATCAACGTGGACATGATCATCCAGGTCGTGTCCGACGACTCAACCCACACCGACATGACCTTCACGGTGCCGGTGGCCGACTTCGGCCGCGCCAGGACCATCCTGTCCGACGCCAAGGACGCGATCGGCTACACGGTGATGCAGGGCGCCTCCGACGTGGTCAAGGTGTCGGCCATCGGCATCGGCATGCGCTCCCACGCGGGCGTCGCGGCCCGCGCCTTCCGGGCGCTGGCCGACAAGGGCATCAACATCCGCGCCATCACCACCTCCGAGATCAAATTCTCCGTGCTGATCGACGCGGAATACACGGAGCTCGCCGTGCGCACCCTGCACACGCTCTACGGGCTCGACGGCGGTTAACCCAGGCGACTTGCCGTCAAGGTCGCGCTGTCGCTATACCCGTCCGGGTAGAACAGAACACGCCCGCCCAGTCCTCGCGCCGGGGAGCGCGGGCCCAGATGGGGGTGCGGGCCCCAGGGGATCGAGCGCGATGCGTGGCTCTCACGGCGGACCGCGGTTGCTGTTGCGCCGGCTTCGCGAGGTCATGGCGGAGCCGATCGGCGCCCAGGCGCGGCTCGACAAGATCGTCGTGCAGATCGCCTTCAACATGGTGGCCGAGGTGTGCTCGGTCTACGTGCTGCACGCCGACCGCAGGCTGGAACTCTACGCCACCGAGGGCCTGAACCGCGAGGCCGTCCACCTCACCACCATGCGCATGGGCGAGGGGCTGGTGGGCACCATCGCGGCCAAGGCCGAGTCGCTCGCGCTGCCCGACGCGCAGGGACACCCGGCCTTCTCCTACAAGCCCGAGACGGGCGAGGAGATCTACCAGTCCTTCCTGGGCGTGCCGATCCTGCGGGGCGGCAACACGCTCGGCGTGCTGGTGGTGCAGAACCGGGCGCGGCGCCTCTACTCGGAGGAGGAGGTCGAGGTCCTGCAGACCACGGCCATGCTGCTGGCCGAGATGATCGCGGGCGGCGAGCTCGTGTCGCTGTCGCCCGGCGGGTCCGAGGTGCTGCGCCAGTCCCTCACCCTGAAGGGCTCCGTGGTGGCCGAGGGCGTGGGGCTCGGCTACGTGGTGCTGCACGAGCCGCGCGTCACCGTCGACAAGCTGGTGGCCGAGAACATCGACCACGAGATGGAGCGCGTCGAAGACGCGATCGGCGCCCTGCGCCAGTCGATCGACCGGCTGGTCGACCGCGGCGACGAGGCGGGCCCGGGCGAGCACCGCGAGGTGCTGCAAACCTTCCGCATGATCGCCCACGACCGCGGGTGGCTGCGCCGGCTGCGCGAGGCGGTGGCCACCGGGCTCACGGCGGAGGCCGCGGTGGAACGCGTGCAGAACGACACGCGCGCCAAGCTGCTGCGGCAGACCGACCCCTACCTGCGCGGCCGCCTGCACGACCTGGACGAGCTCGCCAACCGCCTGCTCCACCAGCTCACCGGCCAGGCGCTCGTGGTCTCCAACGACCTGCTCGGCGAGAACGCCGTGCTGGTCGCCCGCGCCATGGGGCCCGCGGCGCTGCTCGACTACGACCGCGCCAAGCTGCGCGGCCTCGTGCTGGAGGACGGCGGCACCACCAGCCACGTCGCCATCGTGGCCCGCGCGCTGGGCATCCCGGCGGTGGGCGACGTGCCCAACGTGACCAGCCTGGTGGAGCCCCGCGACCCCATCATCGTGGACGGCACCGCGGGCCGCGTCGAGGTGCGGCCCGCCCCCGACGTCGAGGCCGCCTACGGCGAGAAGGCGCGGCTGCGCGCCCGGCGGCAGGAGCAGTACCGCGCCCACCGCGACCTGCCCGCGATCACGACCGACGGCGTCGAGGTGGGCCTGCACATGAACGCGGGCCTCCTGCTCGACCTGCCGCACGTGGTGGAAACCGGCGCCGCCTCCATCGGCCTGTTCCGCACCGAGCTCCTGTTCATGGTGGCGCCGCGCTTCCCCCGCCCCACCGAGCAGTACGCGCTCTACCGGAGCGTGATGGACATGGTGCGCGACCGGCCCGTGACCTTCCGGACGCTCGACATCGGCGGCGACAAGGTGCTGCCCTACATGTCGCGGCTGGAGGAGGGCAACCCGGCGCTGGGCTGGCGGGCGCTGCGCATCGGGCTCGACCGGCCGGCGCTCCTGCGCTCGCAGCTCCGCGCCATGCTGCGGGCGGGGGCGGGCCGCGAGGTCCGCATCATGTTCCCCATGGTGGCGCAGGTGGCCGAGTTCGAGGCCGCCAGGGCGCTGGTCGCGCGCGAGGTCGAGTTCCTGACCCGGCACGATCACCCGCTGCCCACCGAGATCAAGCTCGGCGTCATGGTCGAGGTCCCCGCGCTGCTCTGGCAGCTCGACGAGATCGCGGCCAGGGCCGACTTCCTGTCGGTGGGCTCCAACGACCTCATGCAGTACCTGTTCGCGGCCGACCGCGACAACAAGCGCGTGTCGGCGCGCTTCGACCCGCTGTCGGCGCCCATGCTGCGCGCCCTCCGCTCGATCGCCGCCGTGGGCCACGCGCGCAACAAGCCCGTGACGCTGTGCGGCGAGATCGCGGGCCAGCCGCTCGCCGCCATGGCGCTGGTGGGCATCGGCTACCGGGGCCTGTCCATGTCGCCCTCCGCGATCGGCCCCGTGAAAGCCATGCTGCTCGCGCTCGACTGCGGCGAGGCGACCCGCCTGATGTCCGGCCTGCTGGAGGACGCCTCCGGCCGCGAGAGCCTGCGCGGGCCGCTGGAAGCCTTCGCGGCGAGCCACGCCGTTCCCTGCTGACCGTTCCCCACCGCCAAGACCCCGCATGCTCCCCCACGCCAAGCTCGACCTCGTTCTGCGCCGCCACGAGGAGGTGTCCGCCCGGCTCGCCGAGGGCGCCGACGGCGAGACCTACGTGGCGCTGTCGCGGGAGCTGGCCGACACCGACGCCCTGGTCGAGGCCATCCGCGCCCACAGGGCCCAGCAGGCCGAGCTCGACGGCGTGGAGTCCATGCTGGCCGACCCCGCGCTCGACGCCGACATGCGCGCGCTCGCCGAGGCCGAGCGCGCGGACGCCCAGGCCCGCCTGAGCGCGCTCGATCACGCGATCCGCCTGGCCCTGCTGCCCAAGGACGCGGCCGACGAGGGCGGCGCCATCCTGGAGATCCGCGCCGGCACGGGGGGCGACGAGGCCGCGCTGTTCGCGGGCGACCTGTTCCGCATGTACGCCCGCTACGCCGACCTCCACCGCTGGACGCTGGAGGTGCTGTCGGCCAGCGAGGGGACGGCGGGCGGCTTCAAGGAGGTCGTGGCCGCGGTGTCGGGCCGCGGCGTCTTCGCCCGGCTCAAGTTCGAGAGCGGCGTCCACCGCGTGCAGCGGGTGCCCGACACCGAGACGCAGGGGCGCGTCCACACCTCGGCCGCGACCGTGGCGGTGCTGCCCGAGGCCACGGAGGCCGACGTGTCCATCAACGAGGCCGACCTCAAGATCGACACCATGCGCGCGCAGGGCGCGGGCGGCCAGCACGTCAACAAGACGGAATCGGCGATCCGCCTGACCCACATCCCCACCGGCACGGTGGTGTTCATGCAGGAGGAGCGCTCGCAGCACCGCAACCGGCAGAAGGCCATGGCGGTCCTGAAGGCGCGCATCCTCGACGGGCAGCGCCAGAAGCTCGACAGCGAGCGGGCCGCCGACCGCAAGGCGCAGGTGGGCTCGGGCGACCGCTCGGAGCGGATCAGGACCTACAACTTCCCGCAGGGGCGGCTCACCGACCACCGCATCAACCTGACGCTCTACAAGCTCGACCGCGTGATGGCGGGCGAGGCGCTGGACGAGGTCGTGGACGCGCTCACCACCGAGCACCAGGCGTCCGCGCTGGCCGCCGTCGAGGCGGAAGGCTAAGGGAAGGCCGCGCGTGGGGCGCCGGAAGAGGGAACGGGAATGCGCGTGAAGTCTCTGTGCGGCGCGGCCGCGCTGCTGCTCGCTGCAGGGGGGCCGGCCGCCGCGGCGTCCGCCACGCCCGAGGAGGCGCAGCGGCTCCAGGGCCTGTTCGAGCGCTACGCGGGCAAGCCCGCGCCGGGCGCGCCGGGCGCCGTCACGGTGACGCCCGCGGGCGACAGCTACAGGGTGGACGTGGACCTCGCCCGGCTGATGGCCCCGCTCGACGCGTTCGGCATCAAGATCGTGGCCACCGGCCCCTACACCACCGTGCTGACCCCGCGCGACGACGGGGCCTGGCGCGTGCGGAACGACGGGTTCCCGGCGCTGGCCTTCAGCAAGGACGACCAGACCACCACGCTCAAATACGAGGGCTACAGCGTCGACGGCGTGTTCGACCCCAAGCTCGAAGCCATGCGCGAGCAGACCAGCACGCTGAGCGGGCTCACGGGCGGCACGGAGTCGGCCCTGGTGTCCAACCAGCAGCGCTACACGGCGCGGATCACCGGCCGGCAGACCGCGCGCGACGCGGGCGACGGCAGCGTCACGATGGAGTCGCACCAGGCCGCGGCCGACGTGGCCTACGCGCTGACGATGCAGGGCCACCCCGCCGCGGGCGACCCCCCGGCCACGCCCTTCGCCGTGACCGCCACGCTGCCCACGGCCAGCAGCGACACCGCGCTGTCGCACGTGTCCACGGCGTCGCTCCTGGACCTCTGGGCCTTTCTCGTGGCCCACCCCTCCAAGCCCGAGATCCGGGCGAACGGGGAAAGCCTCAAGGCGATCCTCCGGGCCATCCTGGCGCCCGGGCCCCTGGCGTCGCTGAAGGGGGAGCTCGGCAAGCTGGCCGTGACGACGCCGATCGGGGTTTTCGCGGTGGACAGGATCGCCGAGGTCCTGGACCTGGGCGGGGACGGCACCACGCAGACGGCCCGGTTCGGCCTGCACTACGCGGGCCTGAGCTTTCCCGCCGACCACCTGCCGCCCTGGGCCGCGAAACTGGTGCCGACCGCGCTGGACCTCGACCTGGCGGTGGGACCCCTCCACCTCCACGACGGGCTGCGCAAGGCCGTGGCCGAGGCCGACTTCTCGGCCGACCCGCCGCTGACGGACGCGCAGGCCACCGCGGTCGCGCACGCCGTGGCGGACCCGGCCGCCTTCGCCGTGACCCTGCAGCCGAGCACGCTCAAGAGCCCGCTCATGAGCGTGACCGCGCGAGGGTCGGCCCGCATGGACGCGACCGGCGCGCCGATCAGCGACCTGACCGTGACGGCCTCGGGCCTCGACGACGCCCTGGACGCCCTGAACGGCAGCGCGCAGGACGACCCCACCGCGGCGCAGGCCGCGGCCATGCTCGCCCTGGCCAAGCAGACCGCGGTGGCCACGGGCCCCGGCACCTACAGCTGGACGGTCGAGGCCGCGCCCGGCCGGCCCGCCACGGTCAACGGCAAGCCCCTCGCCCAGGCGCCGCCCGCCGATCAGGACCCGGACGCCCCGACCGAGCCGTGAGGGCCGTCACGGCGCCGTGCCGCGCATCAGCCGCGGCACGGCGTGCCGCGGCATGACGCCCTGCCGCATCAGCGCGCGGCGCAGGCCCGGCAGGCGTGACAGCGCCGCCATCCCGACGCCCCGGACGGCGTCGACCGGCAGCAGCGACGACAACAGCGACCGGTTGAGGGCGTCCACGCCGAAGGCCCGCAGGGCCACGTCGCCCGCCCTGTTCGCTTCGTAGCGGGCCAGCACGCGGGGCGCGCCGATGTCGACAAGCGCGGCCCTGGCGTCGGCGAGCACGTCGACGAGCGCCGCCGCGTCCCGCAGGCTGAGGTTCAGCCCCTGCGCGCCGATCGGGGGCAGCGCGTGCGCGGCCTCGCCCGCCAGCGCCGTGCGGGGCCCCGTCATGCGGGTCGCGACGAGCCGCCGGATGGGGAAGCGCCCCACCGCCCCTCGCGCCTCCACGCGGCCCAGCAGCGCGTGGGACTGCCGCTCGACCTCCCGGTCGAGGTCGGGGCGCGGCAGCGCGTGGCGCCGCGCGGCCTCGCCCGGCGCCATGACCCACACCAGGCTCGACCGGTGCGCGGCCTCGGCCGAGCCGGGCAGGGGAACCAGGGTGAAGGGGCCTTCGCGCGTGTGGAACTCGGTGGACACGTTGCCGTGCGGCACCTCGTGGTGGAGCAGGGCGGTCAGGGCCACCTGCGGGTAGCCGTGTTCCCGGACCTCGACGCCCGCGGCGGCCCGCGCGGTCGAGCGCGCCCCGTCCGCCGCCACGAGCAGGAGGGCGCGCAGCACCTCGCCCGCCTCGGTCCGCACCTCGACGCCGGCCGGCCCCGCGCTCGCCGAGGCGAGCAGGGCGTCGCGGCGGACCAGGGCCGGCGCCTCGGCCGCCTCCGCCGCGAGCGCCGCCACGAGGTCGGCGTTCTCGACGTTGTGGCCGAAGGCCGGAAGGCCGATCTCACGCGCCTCGAACTCGATCGGCGGCGCCCGGAACAGCGACGGGGTGTCGTCCACGAGCCGCATGGTGGCGAGGGGCGCCGCGCGCCCGCGGAGGCGCGGCCACACGCCCAGGCCCGCGAGCATCCTCACGGAGCCGTCCAGCAGCGCCACCGTGCGGCCGTTGCGCGCGAGCGGCAGGGGGCCGAGCGAGGCGACCCTGAACCCGGCCCGCGCCAGCGCCAACGCCAGCGCCAGGCCCACCACGCCCGCCCCGGCCACGACCACGTCGAGGGGGGAGGCGGCGGGCGGTGAGGGGTGTGAGACGGTCATGACGCCCCACCTATTCCGCGGGTCCGGCGCGAACAGGGTGCGGCGACCCGGATTTGTTGCCGCGGGTGGCCTTGATCACCCGGCCGCCGATCACCGATAACGCGCCCCCGCGCTCCTCCAGGCGCCGTTCCGGAGGCTTTGGCCGTGGTCCCGTCCTTTTTCGCCTGGGTGACCCAGCCCGCGGGCTGGGTGGCGTTGCTGACGCTCGCGGCCATGGAAGTGGTGCTGGGGATCGACAACGTCCTGTTCCTGTCGCTGATCAGCTCGCGCCTGCCGGAAGGGCAGGCGCGCTGGGCCCGGCTCCTGGGGTTGACCCTCGCCTTCGTGTTCCGGGTGTCGTGCCTGGCGGGGCTCGCGGCCCTGATCGCCCTGACCCGGCCGGTGCTGACGATTCTGGACCACCCCGTGTCGTGGCGCGACCTGATCCTGGGCGCCGCGGGCCTGTTCCTGATCGCCCAGGCCACGGTGGAACTCCACCGCGAGGTCGAGCACGACGAGGAGGCCCCGCCGCGGCTCGCCTCGCGCGCCTTCGGGATCGTGATCCTCAACATCGCCGTGATGGACCTGGTGTTCTCGGTGGACAGCATCCTGACCGCCATCGGCATGGCCAAGGACCTGGGCGTGATGGTCACGGCCATCGTGCTCGCGCTGGGCGCCATGTCCCTGGCGGCGGGGTCGGTGGCGGGCTTCATCCGGGCGCATCCCACGGCCAAGGTGCTGGCGCTGAGCTACCTGGTGCTGATCGGCTTCTCGCTGGTGGCGGAAGGGTCGGGCGTCGACGTGCCCCGCGGCTACCTTTACGCCGCGATGGGCTTCTCGGCCGCCGTGGAGGCGCTCAACGCCGCGATCCGCGCCCGCAGGCGGGCGGCGCGCGAGGGGCGGCGGTGATCGTCGAGTGCTCGTGAGTTATCTTGAAGACTCGCGCGCCCGCGAAGTTGGGCTGGCGCGTCGTTTCGACCGAACTCAGACATCGGCATCGGATCACACGAGCTTCGGCATAGTAGCGTAAGCGAGCGTTCATGCTGTGCCCGCGCTGGCGCTATAGAAATAAGGCGGGGAAACACACCTTTTGAACGACCAATATCAGGGTCCACCTTGAACGGCGGTTTGATGGAGAAAGCGGCTGCGACGACGAACCACGCCAGTGCGTGGCCGACAGAGTTCTGTAGACTTGGCAGCAACAAAGTCAATTTCGACGAAGTCGAGCGGGTTGGGATTCAAAACGGCTTTACGAGTACAATCTTGCTATCTTAGTGTGGCATGAATGGCTTGGCTAAGTGTGACGTCAAGTCTCAAAATCGATGACTTTGCCGCATGGAGGTACTCATGCCTGCTCTAAGTGGTGAACAAAAAGAAGAAGTATCTAAGATTGCCGAAGATTCTGCAAGTAAAATCACAAGAAAATCTTTTGCAGAAGATGTGATTCGTGCATCTATGGTTGGTGTCTTAGCTCCTTTTTTTACTACTTTGCTAATTGCTTCATTTTTAATAATATATAGTAAATTGCAAGATGGTTCGCTTATAAATCAACTAGGGGGCATTACGCATACGGAGTTAGATCAAAGAATTGCTAATTTACAAAAAAATATCGACTCTAAGTATGAACCTTCTGCAAGATTATTATACAGAGGAGGTCTATTAATTAGTGTAAGCAATGTAGCGCATGTGGATGAGGAAAATAATTGGATAACAGTTAATGTAAATATAAGTAATGCTCGATCTGATGCTGATTTTATTATATCTACATTCCAAAGCGCAATTATTGCTAAAGATTTGCCAAGTGATTTTAATACGACGGCATACAATATTGCTGAGTGCAAATTTGAACATAAAACACTTTATGAATGTGGCCATGATAAAGACCAAAGTTGGAAAACAATACGCGCTGGTGAAACAGTTTCTGCTCAACTCCAGAGAGGTTTCGAAAGAAATATAAATGTTAATAGCATTGATCTTGATTTCTTTGGTATTATCAGGCGCCAGGACAAGCTCTTACCTCTTATACCGCCGCGCTTATGCATTGACGCGATCGAGGTAAGGGTAAGCGCATAAGGAG
>CAXTDZ010000129.1:0-12965 GCA_964243035.1 uncultured Lichenihabitans sp. | reverse complement strand
GCAGAAGACGCAGTCGAAGCGGACCGTGATCCACGGGTAGTTCGAGAGCTTGGTGGGCCACTGGTTCAATCGGAGGTGCTTTGGCGCCGCGCCATGACGCGCTCGGCCCCGGCTGAGATCCTCCTGCGCACGTAGCCGAGTGACACGGCTACAGCGTAGTCGGCGGCCAGAAGCCAAAGGTCGTGCAGCAGGGCATGAACGGCCTGTCGCGTGTCGCCTTTGAACTCGTGCAAGACGGCATCGACGTCGGCGTCGGTCGGCTCGGCTTCGTCCAGCATATCTGCTCTCCCCTGTGCCGGGAGAACAAAATAGGAACATTAGAGGTGCTGTCGAGTCAAGCGTGCGGGCCGTGACGGCAAAGCCGGCGAGGTGGCGCCGGTCGCTACCCTTTGGCCACCTGCTCCGCCTCGATCTTCGCGACCCCGAGCAGGTAAGCCAGCATGTCCAGGCCTGTCGCGTCCGCATCCTCGATCATGGACCCGAGCTGCTCCGCGATGGATCTCACGATCGCGACCTGATCCGGAGTCGGCTGGAGATCAGCGCGAACCTCGTCTCGGTCCTGGCTCACTGGATCTTCGGGCTTGCGAAAGGGCCACGCCATCGGCGTAGCATGCAGCCGGGAGGGACCAGTGTCACGCCCCTCCGGCCGACATAAGTAATTAGGGTCACGAAACGGAGCGCGGCCGCCTCAGATCTGCACGTATTCCTTGTCAATCACGTCCGGCATCTCGTTAATCAGCCTCGCCGCCTTCGGGTGCAGGCTCCGGGCGCGGTTCGGCCAGTCGCGCAGCACCGTCAGGGTCTGGAGCCGGTTAACCTCCGGGTGCCGGGCCAGCCGGTCGCGCAGGCGCTCGATCTCTCCGTTCGACGACGCTGAGACCAGGACCACCATGTCCAGGTCGCCCGCGATGGACCAGCAGCCCAGAAGCTCGGGCCAGGCCTGGATCGTGCCGTACACGATGCGGCACACGGGTCGCCTCAGCCGCAGCAGGAAGAACGCGGTCTCGCACACCAAGTCCGGCTCGGCGCCATGCTCAAGTTCCACCGTGAACCGCTTGATGACGCCGCGTTCGCGCATCAGGTCGATGCGGTCCTTCACCGTCGCGCGCGAAAGGCCGACGACGGCGGCGATCTCGGAGATCGTGCGCCAGGCGTCCTGCTGCAGCAAGCCCAGGATAGCCCGGTCCCGTTCCGTCAGCCGCATGCCCCGTGCCGGTGGCGCGGCCTTGTTCCCTTCGGTCTCGGTCATCTCGCACAACCCGGGTTTGCATCCTCAGAATGGTTAACTTCCGCCGTTTTGATCAGATGCGACAATCATTTTGGAGTGACCCTTTGTCTCCATCCCCAACGGAGACGAAGGACGGATGCAACCGCAAGCGTACATTGCCAGATCCGAGGTCATGCAGCTCCACGCCCCGGCCACTTGGCAGCGCGTGCTTTTCGACGAGTTTTCCGCCGCCCTGACCAGCGTGGCACGCCCGTTCCCCTGCGTCTTCGGCACCGCGGGTTTCAAGACCGACCAGCTGCGGTTCGCCTTCCCGGATCCGCTGACCGGAGCGACGCTATCCGTGCTCCTTGCGTCGTACCTGGCGGAGGCGCGGACGTTCGGCCCCAACACGTCCCTGGTCGTCATCGGGCGGCCCGGGCCGGTCCAGTCGTTGGAGAGCTACCAAACCCGCTTCTGGTCGCTGCTGCAGGACCTCGCGGCGCTGGACACGCATGCATGGCCCGCAGACGTCCCCGAGCGCCTGGACGAGCCCGCGTGGGAGTTCTGCTTCGCCGGTGAGCCGGTCTTCGTGGTGTGCAACACGCCCGCCCACGTGCTCCGGCAGAGCCGGCGGTCGACCAGCTTCATGCTCACCTTCCAGCCCCGTTGGGTGTTCGACAGGATCCTCGGGACGCCCGAGGCCGCCGAGGGCGCCTTCGACAAGGTCCGCAGGCACCTCGCACGGTACGACCTCCTGCCGCCCTCGCCGGCCCTCGGCCACTACGGCAACGCCGGCAATCGCGAGTTCGCCCAGTACTTCCTGGGCGACGACAACGAGCTGGCCGCTAAGTGCCCGTTCGCAACCCTTCGGACCCAAGAGGAGAGGATCGCATGCTGACCATCACGCAGGGCGGGGTCGACCCCGCCGACATCGGGGCGCTCGTCCTCAAGGCGCTCCCCGACCAGGGCAGCGTCGAGGTGCAGCGCGACGTGCCGGGCAAGGAGCACGTCTGGCACACGCACCCGAGCGACGAGACCATCATGGTCCTCGACGGCTCGCTCCGCTTCTACTCCGAGGCGGGCGAGAAGCTCTGCCTGCCCGGCGACGTGATCTCGCTACCGGCCGGCACGCCCCACGGCTCGGAGGCCCTCGACAAGGGCGCCGTCTACATCATCGCCCTCGGCGCCCTGGCGCTCTGACGGCGGCCCACGGAAGGAGCGAGGCGCGATGACAGGCCTGACCAAGTCGCTCGGCGTGCTCAGGGGCACGGCGCTGTTGATGAACATCGTGGTGGGTGCGGGCCTGCTGACGCTGCCCGGGCTGGCGGTCGAGAAGGCCGGTAACCAAGCCCCGGCGGCGTGGGCTCTCTGCGCCCTGGCGGCGGTGCCGCTGCTGCTCGTATTCATCGTGCTGGGGCGCCGCTATCCGGACGCGGGCGGCATCGCCAGCTACGCGCGGCGCGGATTCGGGGCCATCGGCGCCCGGACGGCGTCGCTCCTGTTCCTGGGCGCGGTGGTGTTCGGGCTTCCCTCCATCGCGCTGTCCGGCGGCCACTACTTGGCGGCGGCTTTCGGTGGTTCGCCCGCCACGCTGGCGCTGGCGCTGCTTCTGGGGGCCGTGGTGCCCCACCTCCTCCCCGGTGAGGGGGCTGCCAAGGCCATGGCTTGGACAGCATCGCTGGTTCTGGTGACCGTCATCGTGTTCCTGGCCGTTGGTGCCGTGGGGGTCGGGACGACAAATGTGGGCGGCGGTGTCGTCGGCGGCAGCGCGTTCGACCTGGTGGGCGCGCTCGCGCCGTTCACCATGCTGTTCTTCGCCTTCACGGGCTGGGAGGTGGGCGCCGGCATCGCGGAGGACTTCCGCGACCCCGCGCGGGACTTCCCCCGCGCCATGGCCCTGTCCTTCGGCGCCGCGTCCGCCCTCTACTTGGCGGTCGCCTACGTCACCGCGCGAACCGACCTGCACGGCCATTACGCGACACCTTTCGCCGAGTTCGTCAGGCCCGTCCTGGGCGACCGCGGCGCGGTCGCGGTGGCGCTTGCCGCGTCGCTGATCGTGTTCGCCAACCTGTCGGGGGCTCTCTGGGGCGTGTCACGCCTCGTCTACGGCCTTGCCCGGGACGGTCTCCTGCCGTCCGGCCTCGCTGCGATGCGGGATGGACGTCCACTCGCAGCCGTGGCTGCGACGGTCATCGTTTTGGCTGCGGTACTAACCGCGAGCACGCTGGGGACCTTCGGCCTGCCGGGAATGCTCGCGCTCGCCGGTCAGAACTTCCTTATCCTGTACGGTGTAGCGGCGGCCGTGCTGGCGACGCTAGCTAGGACCTGGGTCGATCGCGCGCTCGCGCTCTTTGTCATCCTGGTGGTGGCTGCCCTGCTCATCCTGCAAGGGCCGAAGCTGGCCTACCCGATCATCCTGTTCGCCCTCGCGGCCGGCCCGGACCTCCTCCGACGCCTCAGGCGCCATCCGACCCGGGTCGGGCCCGCTGCTTCCTGAAGTCCCCGATCACCCCTTGCGTTTGAAGGTTGTCATGCCTGAGTCCAGCGATGAAAGCGAACTCCGCGCTCTGCGCCGGTTGGTTGTAGGGTGCCGTGACCGGGCGGTTGACGCGGACCTGTCCTTCCTGAGTTATCTGCTCGATATGGCCGTTCTCGAGGTCAGTCGTCTATCCGGCGACCCAGTGATGCTTCCGGGTCTGCCAGGGAATGAGCTGCGTCGATTAACGCCGCCCGGAGACGGCGGTCGGTGATGCAAACGAAATATTCCATCAGTTGGATGCCCTCTTCACTCGATGCCGCGCTGACTGTCCCGCGCGGCTCGCTTCGAAGCAGTGCCAACTGGACGAGGCCGGGACCCTTGATGCGTAGGGCCGAGGCGATCGGGTCGATCCGTGAGGGCGGAATCCTCGCGCCGGCCTCGTAGGCCTCCAGGTCGGATTGCGGAATGCCGGTGGCGCTGACCAAGTCGAGTAAGCTCATCTCCTTGTACTCACGTGTCAATCTGATCTGATGCCCCATAGCTGTGTCGAACTCAGCTCCCATGCTTCCCCTCCTTGATGGCATGCCCGCCCCAGGCACTCTCTCCTACGATCATTCTGCGCTGCCGCACATACCTCAGGGCGAGACACGCGCGGTATCGGGAGCGTTCCTGGCACCATCGCTCGACTTTGCCAGCCGACCATGCATCATCGGTCCATGTGTGGCCGCTTCACCCAGCACTACACGTGGGCCGAGGTCCGCGCCTTCCTCGACCTCTACGGGGCGGCGCGGAACCTCAGGCCTCGCTACAACATCGCGCCCACCACGGCGGTGGACGTGGTGCGGCTCGACGCGGCAGGCCGGCGCGAGCTCGTGACCATGCGGTGGGGCCTGGTGCCGTTCTTCTGGAAGAAGGGTCTCAATGACGTGCCCGCCACCTTCAACGCGCGCGCCGAGAGCGTGGCCGAGAAACCGATGTTCCGGGACGCCTTCCGTCACCGCCGGTGCATCATCCCGGCCTCGGGGTTCTTCGAATGGACCGGCGACAAGGGGGCCAGGGTCCCGCACCTGTTCACCGGGGCCGACGGCTCGCCGGTGCTGGCCTTCGCGGGGCTGTGGGACCGCTGGCGCGAGCCGGGCGGCGAGGAGGTGCTGTCCTGCACGATCGTGGTGTCGGGCGCGTCGGACTGGATGACGGCCTACCACGACCGCATGCCGGTTCTGCTCGGGCCGGAGCAGATCGAGGCGTGGCTGTCCGGCAGGGCCGGCGCCGACGTGCTCAGGCCCGCACCGGAAGAGGCCCTGCGCGAGTGGGTCGTGGACGCGCGGGTGAACCGGACGGGCGCGGGCGACGACGATCCCACCCTGTTGGACCAAGTCGCATGAAGCACGACCCCGCTCCTGTCTTCACGTGCTGCGAATGTGGCCGGCCGACGGTCGCGCTCGGTGGCGCTGTGCCCGAGCCGCCGTTCTGTGGCGCCTGCTTGCACGAACCGGGCTGGACGCAGGACGACCGGTTGCGCGAAGCGATCGACCGCCACTATGGCGATCCCGCAGCGCCGGCGAGGTGGGCGGTACGGCTTTGAGACGGCTGCTCGCAACCCTGGTGCTCGGATTCGCCCTGGTGCGGCCCGCGCTCGCCGTCGATCTCGACGCCTCCGCGCGCGGGTCCTGCGCGGATCTCGATCGGCAGTTGGCGAAGAACAGCGAAACCATCCTTGCGCTGAACACCGCGTCCGAGCGCGCCGTCGCCGCCTTCGATGCCGGCCATCCTGCCGAAGGCTATCCTGACCTCCTGAAGGTGCTCGGGTTCGCGGACCGCGTCACGAAGCAGCTCGCGGTGTGCCAGGCTGAGGTCAGGGACGGTACCCGGCTGCTATGGGGTTTTCAGGATACTCGCGAGCACGTCACGCGGGCCGGGCACCAAATGGGGTGTCTGGGAGGCGGGGGGTCCTGAAATGGCAAAACCGCCCGCCAGCCTTTCGGCCAACGGGCGGTCAAGTCTTCCGGTATGTGTCGGAAACAGCTTAGGATACGGGCACCTTACTTGGACGTCCCGGCTTGCTTGGCGCCGTCGCTACCATATGCGCTAAAACAGGGTTTGGCTGGTGATCCAGATTGGCGCCGTTGTACGCATCCACGCCCACGCCGATGAGACCACCCGCTAGAACGTTCCCGGCGCCTGCCGCCACGCCGCCGCCACTGACGTGCGTGGTCACACGGATGTCCTGCTGCTGGTAGCCGTCCTTGGTGAAAGTCGCGGTGAACTCGTCCTTGCGGGCGACCTTGAGATCGCAGGGTGTCGTCGAGCACGACAGGCCATTTGAGAGTTGAAGGTGCGCGCCGGCCGGTTCGGACTGAAATGCGATCTGTTCGTCCGTTCCGCGGACGACGGAAGCGCAGCCGCCCAGGCCCAACGCGCACACGCTTACGATCAGCACTTTCACGATGCCCTCCCACAACCGGCGGTAAACTAAAGGAGGCAAAAATGCGTCGTCAATTCGTCAAACTGCTTTAGATTAGAATGTTGCATTTGTGCGTCAGTCGACACGCATCCCCGGGCTGACCACGTCGGGGAACGGCACGTCGAGCCGCCACAGGCTCGCGAACCCGGGGTAGAACGCCACCTGCCGCACGACGACTTTGTCGACCGCGCCCACGTAGGGCGGAAGCGGCGCACACTCGTGCAGGGTGTAGGGTTCGGCCCGCGGCGGCTTGGCGTAGCGGGTCAGGCCCCAGGGCCGCCCGGTCTCCATCTCGTAGGTCATCGTCACCCCGCCCGGCTGGCCGTTGACCACCAGGAAGACGTCCTCATTGTCGGACGCCACGTCCCGCAGCTTGGTGAAGGTCCAGGCCCAGCACAGCCGCGAGGGCGTGCGCTCGATCACCTCGACGCGCTGGTCGGGGCCGCGGACGGGGGCGAGGCGGAGTTCGATTGCCGGGCCGACGCCGGGTAAGGCCAGCGCGAGCAGCACGAGAGCGACCGCCGGCCCGTACAGGCGCCAGAACCAGCGCAGGTGAGTGGGAAGCGCGGTCATTCGTGGTCCTTCCCGGGGCGCGGCCGCACCGCCAGGGCGGCGATGAACTGGGTCATCACGCCCTTGAGGTCGTGCAGCGCGGTGTCCATGCGCTTGCCCAACCGTTCCTCGACGGCTGCAAGGTCGTTCTTTTTGACGAAATCGCGCTCCATCGAGATTTCGAGCGAGGTGAACCGCTTTTGATTCTCCTCGTGCTGCCGTTCCTGCTGCTCGGCCTGCTTCCACAGTTGCCCGAGCCGCTCGCGGGACGTGGCCCACAGCGCGATCATGCCGACGACCGGCACCACCACGGCGACGATGCCTTCGAGGTTGAGGCTCGGATCGAAGTTCATGCCACCCTCCTCGCCCGCCGCAGCACCAGCGCCGCGTAGCGCCGCCCGGCCCCGCCATGCGCGAACCGACCCGCGTTGAAGTGCGCCGCGGCCGCGCGCCACGACCCGTGCCCGTCGCGCAGCAGCACCGCCAAGATCCGGCCACCGCAATCTGCGTTGGCGCGCGGGTCGGTGAGCGGGCCCCGGCATCCCGCGTCGCGCGCCGTGCCGGGCTGGATCTGCATGAGGCCGACCGCGGCTCCATTGCGAGCCCGCGGGTCGAAGCCGCTCTCCTGCTCGGCGACGGCGTAGGCGAGCGCGCCGGGCACGCCGTGGTGCCGCGCAGCCGCGAGCACGAGGTCGGCCATGCGGGCGCGGGCGGGCCGGATGTCGAGGGGTGAAAGCGGACTTGAACCCGTCGACCGAGGTTTAAAGGTTCCGGTTCCAACCTTTAAGCCGTCAGCCCACGCCGGCGCACAGAGGGTCAGGCCCGCGAGCGCCAGCGCGCCCGCGAGGTGGTGCAGGCGCATGGGCGCTCTCCAGGTTTGATCAGGGTTTGATGTCGCCCTACCCGCTGTAGGGCAGGATCAGACTAAGCCGCCGCGGCCGCCGGCCCGACGTCGTTCGTCGGCACGCCCGCGATGGCGGCCTGAACGGCGGGATGCGTGATCAGCCTTGCCGAGGCCATCTGCTCCAGGCCGCCCTCGAACCCCTTGATCTGGTCCGCGAAGTCGGGGGCGTGATTGATTAGGTAGGCCGCGACGTGAGCCGCCATGGAGGCGTCCAGGTCGACGGTGAGCCCCTTGGCCTGGAGCTCGGGCAGGAAGGCCATCGCGGCGGCCCCGATCCCCTTGTCGAACAGCGCGTCGGCGCGCGCCTGCACCGCCAGCGCCTCGGCATGGCCGACGTAGGGCTCGATGACCTTCTCGACCCCGCGGTTGATGAGGGCGTGGCCCGCGAACATGGCGAGCGGCATCACGAAGCACGTGCACACGATGGAGATTAGCGGGAACAGGTCGGCGTGGGCGTCGAACATGGGTCAGGCTCCTATGGATCGGGTGTGGGCGAGGAAGGTGCCGGCGGCCGCGCGCACGAGGCGGGCGAGCAGGCCGGCGGGCAGCTGCTGGGCCGCGCGGGGGGCCGGGCGGGACGTGTCGACCCGGGGCGGCGCGACCCGGGCCGGGACGGCGACCGGCGCGGCTTCGGCGAGCATCAGGGCCCGCCGCTCGCACGCCGCGATGCGGGCGCCCCAGACCTTGCCGTAGCGGGGCCAGGTCGCGAGGCGGCGGTGGTAGGCGAGGTTGGCGGCCGAGAAGGCCCGGATCTGGGCTTCGTCGCCGTGGGCCGTCGCGGCCAGTGCGAGCCACGCGCGGGCGCGCGACGGGCCGCAGTTCACGGCGGCGTCGAACACGACCTGGAGCAGCGGAAGGTTCAGCCACGCGAAGCCGGGCGCGAGGCAATACTCCAACCAGTAGATGCTGCAGGCCTGCGCGAGGGTGAGCGCGCGGATGTCGAGGGTCGGGTGGCTGGCGGCGGCGATGCCGTACTTGGTGCCGGCGAAGGTGCCGACCCCGATTTTGCCGCCGGACCAGTTTCCGGGGTCGGACCGGTCCTGGGACAGGCCGCCCTCCTGCCCCAGCGTGAACGGCAGGATGGCTGCGCGGAATTCGGCCTCGGTGACGGCCATGGCGGGGCTCCGGGCAGCAAAAGGCCCGCGTGGAGCGCGGGCCAACGATGTGGTAGCTTGGAGATGCGTGGAGGCGGGGAAAGCAGACCCGCTGGTGTTAGGCCGTGCCAGAGGTTCCGAACGGGCTCAGTCCTGCGAAGGACTAGGATGAAGACGGCCCGAATGTCGTCGTTCCCTCAGCCGGGGTAGCGTCCGGCCCGCGCAGCACCCACCCGTCAGGCCGCCAGCGCCCGATCCTCCAGCCGGTACCGCAGCGGATCGGTCAGGATCAGCGTCCCGTCCTCGCGCTCCATCCAGTTGCTCGGCCCCGCATCCCACCGCGCGTCGGGGAAGGCCGCGGCGGCCCTGCGCAGCATGGCCGCGATGCCCGGGTGCTCGGCCTCGACAAGCCGGGCCAGCTGCATCGGCTCGCGCTTGAGCCAGCGGTCGGCCTTGAGCCAGCGCGTCGCGACCATGGTGGGCCGCAGCCGCTCGACCAGCCCGACGAAGCCGACCGCGCGCCCCGTCATGGACCAGCACCTCAACGCCGCCGATCACCGGCAGATGCGGGCCGGGGTTGGCGCGGCACCAGCGGGCCCAGGCCGGCCAGGCGTCGTCGCCGTCGTAGCCGAGCTTCAGGGCCCAGCCTGGGCCGGCCCCGAGCACGAGCGCCGCGTCGCCCGAGCCGAGCCAGGTCCGGCTGGCCGCGGCGAGCCGGCGCGTGAGGTCGGGCGAGATGTCCATGGCGAGACCCTCGGCCGGGCTGGTAAAGGAGAGGCCAGTCGGCCCCGGACAGGCTGGCGCAAGCCTGGATGGCAAGATCACGCGCGCAGGGAGGACGGCGGGCGATGGCGGCGGTCGTCGCTGATAGGCACAGCCCCGGCACGGTTTGCCCCGCCTCTACGGCCGGGGCGAGATAAGGCATGGAAAGGCGCGAAGGGGGAGGTGGTGAGCTAAAAAGTAAACTTTTAAATGGGACGCGCAATCAGGATGCGGGCGCAATCCGAATCAGTACCTGACCCACGCCATCAAGTGAGCCGCTATCGATCGGTTCAAGGTGAGCATCGCGCAAGGCTGAGAAAACTGACGACGCAATTTGGTCATTGTGATTAAAATAAACCAACAAGCCACTCTGACCGTTCATAATCATACTGCTATAGTCAAACAATATACTGGCGCTCGCCGCTTCAAGCGCTGTTGCTAACTCTCTTCCATACCGAGCAGGCTCTCCCGGCTGGAAGGTAACAATCTTGACTTTGCCACCGCTTAAAACTCGATGTCTTATGATTTCACGTTGTGGATCGGTAATAGTCCGTTCTGTGCTAGCAAACTGTTGGGGCGCGGATTTGTCTACGCGCGCTACTACAAGCTGACTTTGCAAAAGGGCAATCTGACTGTCTTTGTTCCCAAGCTGGAAACTGTAAGCATTTGACAATATAAACCAAAGCGCCCCAAATTCGATTAAAGAAACGACTATGAAAGATCGCCATAGCATCTTTATCTTATTCCACTCATCGATTAAGAGCAAGACAACAGTGTGCATGTCAGTCAATGATGAGCCAAGCGCTACCTCGATCATGCTCTTAGGCTCTTGTCAGCGCAAGAGCCGAGCCGGGATCTGGAGTTAGTGCGCCGTCCAGCTCGACCCGTCGCAGTAGGCCAGAGCTCGCACCCCACCGCCGCCCGTGAGCGCGCCCCGGTAACTGGGCGCGGTCGCGTCGGTGACGACATAGATGCGGTCTTGGGTGGCGGCCGCGCAGGGCGGGAGCGCCGCCACCGTCGAGGCAGGCGGGATCAGTCCCGCGTTCGCCTTGAGCGTGCCCGCCACGGCGAGGGCGGCATCGTTGCTCGTCGACGTGGTCTGCACCGCGCCCGAGATCGTCTGGCGCATGATGCTCATCCAGTGCGATGTGCCTGCCGCCGGGGTGTCCGTCCCGCTGTCGTCGCCGAGGAGCAGCACGTCGGTACCGGTCGCAAAGGTGGCCGTGCCAACCGAGTTGCCGATGATGTTGAAGCGGTTCGCCGTGGTCACCTTCGTGCCGCTCGCGTAACCGAAGAAGGTGCCGGCGGCGCAGGTCGTGCAGCCCGAGCCGGCGTTGCGGCCGGCCGCGACGTCCTGGGTCGCGCTGGTAGCCGGTGCCATGGCGCCCGCGCCCGCGATGACGTTGGCGCTCCCCGTGTTCAGGGCGTAGCCTGCGCGCCAGCCAAGGCAAAGGTTGTTGCCGGCGCTGTAGGCGGCGTTGTTGCCGCCCCCGCAGGCCGCGACCCCGAACGAGGCGTCGTCGCTGTTCGCAGGGACGCCCGCGAAGGAATACCCGCCGATCTGCACCGAGCTTGGATCGTTGGAGGGCGTGAAGGGCTGACCGTAGTCGCCCGCTGAAGCGCCCGCTGGAAGCGACAGAGCGTAAGCCCCCATCGCCTGCTCGTGGATGTGCAGATTGGCGGTGTCGGTCCCGACCGCGACGCCGACCCCGCCTGGTCCTCCGAAACTGTCGTCTGCCATGTCGAGGGTGCTGTTGGCGCCGGACTGGGTCACGAGCGCGGCCGTGCTCGCGTTATGGTCCACGAGGCCCGTGTTGCGCGTCCGCAGGCCCCCACCGCCCGACACGCAGGCGATGGGCTGAGAGGTGCCGTCGTTTTCTTCGAGGCCGCCCACCTGGGATACGAAGCCGTTGGTCACGCTCACGATGCAGGTCGTGTTGTTGGTGTCGGCCAGCGTCGTGCCGTTCAGATGCACCCGTTCACCGGCGACCGAGAGCAGAGGCTGCGTACCGGCGCTGCCCTGAACGTGACCGCCGTTGAGCTGGACGGTGACGACGCCCGACGGGATCCCGTTCGCGCCGCAGGCCGGCGCGGCGACCGACAGCACGCCGCCATCGATCATCGGGTTCGAGAACATCTGATCGTCCTCGGACAAGCACGCGTTCGCTGTCCAGGCGACGTTCCCTTTCCAGGACGAGAAGTTGGCGTTCAGGAAGCCGTCCACCCGGCCGATCACCGCGGCGTTGGTGGTGCCGTCGGCGTAGATCGCGTACAGCGCCGAGCCGCCCAGGATGTCGAAGTTCCAGAAGTGGTTGTCCGTCCAGTGCATCGCGTCCTTGACGCCGTCGACCACGAAGCCGCCCTGCGACCCGCTCCCGAACGCGGAGCACTCGTTCCCGATCACGAAACTGCCGCCGGCGTTCGTGAGGTCGAAGCAGGTCATCGCCTGCGAGACGCGGACCCCCTCGACGTGGGCGCGGGATGCGTTGAGCGCGCTGATGCCGGGCGGGTACTGGATCAGGGCCGCGCGGCTGGCGGGCGACGTGGGTTGTGAGAACCGCACCCAAAGGTCGCGTACCGTGGCGCCGGGCTCGCCGGTGGCCGCGACGAGCACGCCCTGCACGGACAGGTTGAAGTTGGTGGGCACGGTCAGGATGGTCCTGGCGCGACCGTCGCCGGTCATCATCTGCCCGGGGTTCAGGGTCACAGCGTCCGTGAGGAGGTACTTGCCCCAAGGCGCGTAGACGGTGTGGCCGGTGGCGACCGTGGAGCGAAACGCCATCGTGCTGTCCGCCGTGCCCGTCGCGTCGGCCCCGAACCAGCGCACGTCGTACCAGGTGCTCAGGCTGTATCGGAGCCAGCGGCCTGCCCCGCTATTCCCTGTCGGGTTGATGACCGTGCCGCCGTCGTCGGCCGCCGTGGAGGTGGCCGACCAGACGAAAGCACCGCCGCCGCCATCCGCCTTCGTGGTATAGCCCGTCACGCTGGCCCAGGTCTGGTCGGCCAGCAGATAGTAGGGCAGCGCGCGCAGGGCAGCGACGGAAGCGACGTTGGCGGGGATGCGGAGGTCGTTGCCGGCCGCGACCGTGCCGCCGGTGTTCCCAAACGGGATCACCCCCGGCAGCAGTTGCATCGCCCCCGTGCTCGGGTTGAGCGTTGCCCAGGGGGCGGTCACTCCGGGCGCCCCCGGAAAGCTGAGCAGCCACGATGTCGCATTGCCCCGGTCGGCGCCGGGCTGGATGAGGGTCGGCGAAGCGGCGCGGGCCGGCGCGGCAGCCACGAGGACGAGCGCCGTCAAAGCCGCAAGGGCAGCGCGAAGCGTCATGCGGGCAGTCCTGTGGCTAGTTGGGCTGGGTCGCGGCGCTGGCAAACAGCGCCGTCATCTGCGTTGCGGCGGCGGTCGCCGTCATGCCGAGCCCGGCGGGTGTGGCCGAGGTCGCGGCGGTCAGGTAGCTGGTGACCAGGGTGGCGAGCGTGCCGGTGGGGGCGACGAAGGGCTCGTG
>CAXTDZ010000128.1:0-13362 GCA_964243035.1 uncultured Lichenihabitans sp. | reverse complement strand
TGTAGACTTCGGGGTGGCCGAAGAACCAGAACAGGTGCTGGAACAGGAGCGGGTCGCCGCCGCCGGCCGGATCGAAGAAGGTCGTGCCGAAGTTGCGGTCGGTCAGCAGCATGGTGATGGCGCCCGCCAGCACCGGCAGCGCCAGCACGAGCAGGAAGGCCGTGACCAGCATGCCCCAGGCGAAGAGCGGCATCTTGTGCAGCGTCATGCCTGGCGCGCGCATGTTGAAGATGGTGGTGATGAAGTTGATGGCGCCCAGGATCGAGGAGGCGCCCGCGAGGTGCAGGCCCAGGATCACGAAGTCCATGGCCGGGCCGGGGTGGCCGGTGTTGGACGACAGGGGCGGGTACATGACCCAGCCGCCCCCGAACCCCTTCATGCCGGGCGCGCCCTCGACGTGGAGCGAGATCATCAGCATCAGGAAGGCGAAGGGCAGCAGCCAGAACGAGATGTTGTTCAGCCGCGGGAAGGCCATGTCGGGCGCGCCGATCATGAGGGGCACGAACCAGTTGCCGAAGCCGCCGATCAGCGCGGGCATCACCATGAAGAAGATCATGATCAGGCCGTGGGCGGTGATCTGCGTGTTGTAGAGGTTCTTGCCCATGTCGGCGGCGTTGTCGGCGTTCGCCTCGCCCAGCACCTGCGCGAGCCCGGCCATGAAGTGCCAGTGCGGGTTCATGAGCTGGATGCGCATCAGGATCGAGATCGCGGCGCCGACGCAGCCCGCGAAGATCGAGAAGATCAGGTAGAGGGTCCCGATGTCCTTGTGGTTCGTCGAGAACAGGTAGCGGCGCCACCCGTGCGGGAGGTCGTGCGCGTCGTGGGCGGCAACGGCTGAGGTGGCCATGGATTCCTCGGGAACTCGGGTTCTCGGTTTGGAGGCTTAGCGGGCCGCGGGGGCGGCGTCGGCGACCGACACGGTCGGACCGCCGTTGCTCGCGTACTTCTTCTTGGCGTCCTGGAGCCAGGCCTCGTACTGCTCCTGGCTCACCACGCGGAAGGCGATCGGCATGTAGGCGTGGTCCTTGCCGCAGAGCTTCGAGCACTGGCCGTAGTACATGCCCTCGCGGGTGGCGCGGAACCAAGTCTGGTTCAGGCGGCCGGGAACGGCGTCGACGCCGACGCCGAGCGAGGGGACGCGGAAGCCGTGGATCACGTCCGCGCCCACCACCTGGACCACGACGTTCTTGTTGACCGGCACCACGGCCTCGTTGTCGACGGAGAGCAGGTGGATGTCGCCCTCCTTGAGCTGGTCGTCGGTCAGCAGCGCGGAGTCGAAGTCGAAGCCGCCCGCCTGCTCCTTGGGATAGGAGTAGGACCAGTACCACTGCTTGCCGGTGGCCTTGATGGTGATGTCCGGCGCGGGGATCACGAGCTGCTCGGTGAGCAGCCGGAACGACGGCACCGCGATGATCACCAGCAGCAGTACGGGCAGCACCGTCCAGGCCACTTCCAGCACCGTGTTGTGCGTGGTCTTGGACGGGACGGGGTGCGCCTTCTCGTTGAAGCGGATGACGCAGATCGCCAGCAGGACGCCGACGAAAAGGCAGATGCCCGTGATGATGGGCATCAGAAGGTAGTCGTGGAAATGGTGGATGTGGTCGGCCACGTCGTCGGCGCCGAGCTGGAACCCCATCTGGCCCGGGACGGGATGGCCGTAGTCGGCGGCCCGCGCCGCGTCGGCGGTCACAAGCGTCGCGGCCGCGAGCGAAGCCTGGCCGAGGATCGATCGTCGCATGCGGGTGTCACGGCTCCTGGGGCGCCGCCCTCGCGCGGCGTGGCGGGCTGGCCCGCCGTTTAGAATGGATGTCATCCACAACCATAAAGCCGAGGCGAGCGCAATGTCATCGGGTCACTTTCGCGCACGGGCCCTTGGTCGGCGCGGCCCGGCGCTGCGCCGCGGCGGATTGCCCGCGAAACGCGTGGGCCGCCAACCCCTTGAGCTTGACAGGGAAGGGCCTTTTGCTAGGCCCTTGGTGGACGACGACCCCGGCCGCGCCGTCGAGCGCGGGCCGCGGCCGCACGGATGGCACGGCGGGATACGGGAAAGCGCGGGCGCATGGCGGACGGTTCTCAAGGCAAGGCCCGCGGGCCCCGGCGCGCGGGCCGCTGGGGTGCGGCGGTCGCCGCCCTGCTGGGGGTCGCGGCGCTGGTGCCGGGCCACGCGGGCGCGCAGGGCGTCGTCAAGGCCAAGCACGGCGACTGGGAAACCCGCTGCGAGACGCCGCCCGGCGCCACAAAGGAGCAGTGCGCCCTGATCCAGAGCGTGGCGGCGGAAGACCGGCCCAACATCAGCCTGGTCGTGATCGTGCTCAAGACGGCGGACGGCAAGAGCCGGCTGCTGCGCGTGGTGGCCCCCTTGGGCGTGCTGCTGCCCTCGGGGCTCGGCCTCAAGGTGGACCAGGTCGACATCGGCCGGGCGGGCTTCGTGCGCTGCCTGCCCTCGGGCTGCATCGCCGAGGTCACCATGGACGACAAGCTGGTCGACCAGCTCGGCAGCGGCACCACGGCGACCTTCATCATCTTCCAGACCCCGGAGGAGGGGATCGGCATCCCGCTCACCCTGGCGGGGTTCAAGGACGGGTTCGCGGCGCTGCCCTGAGGACGGCCGTCAGGACGTGCCGTCGGCGGGAGGGGTTGGCGGGCGCGGCGCGGGCTTGCGGGCGCGCGGCACCGGTCCGGACCGCGCCGCGGCGCCCCCCGCCTTGCCTTCGAGCGCCAGGACGAGACCGAGGTTCTCCTGCACGCGGCTGTCGGCGCCGGGGGCCGCAACCGCCGCGCGCAACGTCCGCTCCGCCAAAGGGAGCTGCCGGTCGAGCGCGTAGGACAGGCCCAGGTTGGACAGGACGTGCGCGTTGCCGGGCGCGATCTTGAGCGCCGCCGCGTAGTAGTCCTGCGCGGCGCGGTGGTCGCCCAGCCGGTCGGCCGCGGTGCCCTGCGCGGACAGCACCGTCCAGTCGGGCTTGTCGGGCGTGTGGGCGCGCTCCAGCACGGCCGCGGCCTCCTTGGCGCGGCCGACGCCGTTCAGCGCCTTGCCGTAGGCCGACAGGACGTCGTTGTCGAAGGGGTGCTTGATGGCCAGCGTTTCCAGGACCGCCACGGCCTGGGCGTTGCGGTCCGCCGCCCGCAGCGCGCGGGCGTAGCCGAGCCCCGCCGGAACGTTGGACGGGTCCGCGTCGTAGCGGTGGCCGAGGTCCGCCAGCGACGCGTCCCCGGCGGGGGCCGCCGCCGCGTCGACCGAGCCCGTCGTGTCGCGGTCGAAGCCGCAGCCCGCGAGGGTTACGGCGAGCAGCACGGCCGCGGCTGCGCCGCGGAGGCGTCCCCTGCGGGTGGCGAAGGCCGGTGGGATCACGCGTGCTCCAGAACGGGACCGGGACGGCCCGGGAGCGATCATCACTCGTTAAGGCTAACGGAGCGTTAACGCGGGCCGTTAACGCCTCGGAAGCCCGGCGCCCGTCATCCTCGCCGCGCTGATCCGGCGCGTGAAACGGGCCTGGACAAGCCTGCCCGGCCCTGCGACGACCGGAGACCCAACCGCCGATGACCGTCACGCTCACCCCCGACCTGCCGGCGTGCCCCGTGCCGAGCCACGGCCCGCGCGGGCGCGCCGTTAGGGCCGCGCGGTGCCACGCGTGAGCGCGCCGCCCTTCGACAGGCGGCTGACGCCGGCCCGCCCCGACCTCGCGGCCGAGCACCTGCGCGGCCGGGTCGAGGCCGCGCGCTTCGCGCCCGGCACCCCGCGCCGGGTGGTCGTGCCGGTGGCGCCGCTGCGGCGCGAGCCCCGCGCCGACCTCGGCCTCGACACCGAACTGCTGATGGGCGAGGCCTTCACGGCCTACGAGAACACCGACGAGGGCTGGTCCTGGGGCCAGGGGGAGGACGGCTACGTGGGCTGGGTGCCGACGGAGGCGCTGGGCGAGCCCGGGGCGCCCGCGACCCACCGCGTGGCGGCGCTGCGGACCTTCGTCTACCCGGGGCCCAGCATCAAGCTCGCGCCCGCGGCGGGCCTGCCGTTCGGGGCCGGGGTCGTGGCGACCGACGCGGGGCCGTTCGCGGCCGTGCCGGGCGGCTTCGTCTGGGCCGGGCACCTCGCGCCCGCGGACGCGACCGAGCCGGATTTCGTGGCCGTGGCGGAGCGGTTCTCGGGCATCCCCTACCTGTGGGGCGGCAAGAGCGCGCTCGGCCTCGACTGCTCGGCGCTGGTGCAGACCGCGCTCCGGGCGGCCGGCCACGCGGCCCCGCGCGACACCGACATGCAGGAGCGCGCGCTGGGCCGGGCGGTCGACCCCGACGGCCCGCTCCGGCGCGGCGACCTCGTGTTCTGGCGCGGCCACGTGGGGCTGATGCGCGACCCCCTCACGCTGCTGCACGCCAACGGCCACGCGATGACGGTTGAGTCCGAGCCCCTGGCCTCGGCGCGGACCCGCATCCGGGGCGCGACGGGGCGCGACGTCACGGGGGTGCGGCGGCTCGGCTGAGGGTGGCTCAAGCCGCGCCGGGGGAGCTTGCGCCAACCTGCCGGCCCTCGCCGCCGTTAACCATTGCTTAACCGGTTCTGGTCCCAAATCGGGGCGTTAAAGGACCCTTAAGCCCGTGCCAGACCCCTTTCCCAACCAAACGTCGGTCCGCTTCCGCGGCCGCTCGCTCATGGCGCTGGTGCTGGCGCCCGAACAGCCGGTCGCGGACTGGCTCGCGGGGCTCGACGAGCTGGTCGCCCGCTCGCCCGCCTATTTCATCAACCGCCCCGTGGTGGTCGACGTGTCGGGGCTGCCGCAGAAGCGGCCGGACCTCATGCACGTCGTGAGCGAGCTGCAGGCGCGCAAGATCCGCGTCATGGCCATGGAAGGCACCGAAACCGCGGTGCTGGGGGCCGAGGCGCGCGGGCTGCCGCCCATCCTGTCGGACGGCCGGCCGTCGGCGCCCATCGACGTGCCCGCCAAGGCCGAGGACGCGGCGCCCGCCGCCGCCCCGCTGCCCCGCGCCCTCGCCTCCATGGTGATCGAGCGGCCGGTGCGCTCGGGCCAGTCGGTCTTCTGCCCGGAGGGCGACGTCACCGTGCTGGGCTCGGTCGCCTCGGGCGCCGAGATCGCGGCGGGCGGCTCCATCCACGTCTACGGGGCGCTGCGCGGCCGCGCGCTGGCGGGCTGGGGCAACCGCGGGGGGCGCATCTTCTGCGGGAGCCTCGACGCCGAGCTGCTCGCCATCGACGGGCTCTACAAGACCGCGGACGACATCGACGTCGCGCTCAGGGGCCGGCCGGTCCAGGCCTGGATCCGCAACGACAAGCTGGTGGTCGAGGCCCTGGAGCCGGAAGGGCGGCACCTGTCGCTGGCCGCCAGCAGGACGCAGGCCGCGTGATGGGCCGCGCGGCAGTGAACAGATCGGGGAGCAAGGGCATGGCGCAGGTTCTGGTCGTCACGTCGGGCAAGGGCGGGGTGGGCAAGACAACCACGACCGCGGCGCTCGGCGCGGCGCTGGCGCAGGACGGGCAGACCGTCTGCGTGGTGGATTTCGACGTGGGGCTGCGCAACCTCGACCTGGTGATGGGCGCCGAGCGGCGCGTCGTCTACGACCTCGTCAACGTGGTCCAGGGCCAGGCCAACCTCAACCAGGCGCTGATCCGCGACAAGCGCGTGGAGTCGCTCTACCTCCTGCCCGCCTCGCAGACGCGCGACAAGGACGCGCTCACCGAGGAGGGCGTGTCCAAGGTCATCGCCGACCTGCGCCAGCGCTTCGACTGGGTGATCTGCGACAGCCCGGCGGGCATCGAGCGCGGCGCGACGCTCGCCATGCGCTTCGCCGACCTCGCCGTGATCGTCACCAACCCGGAGGTGTCCTCCGTCCGCGACTCGGACCGCATCATCGGCCTGCTCGACTCCAAGACGCTGCGGGCCGAGCGCGGTGAGTGGATGGACAAGTTCCTGCTCATCACGCGCTACGACCCGCTGCGGGCGCAGCGCGGCGACATGCTCAAGACCGACGACGTGCTGGACATCCTGTCGATCCCGCTGATCGGCATCATCCCCGAGAGCCAGGACGTGCTGCGCGCCTCCAACGTGGGCGCGCCCGTCACCATCAACAACCCGTCGAGCACGCCGGCCAAGGCCTACGCGGAAGCCGCCCGCCGCCTGATGGGCGAAACGCTCGACGTCACCGTGCCGTCGGAGAAGCGCAACCTGTTCGGCGTCCTGTTCGGCCGGAGGGCCGCGTGAACCCGTTCCGCTTCCTCAACGCCAAGCCCTCCTCCGCCCCGCAGGCGCGCGAGCGGCTGCAGATCCTGCTCGCCCACGAGCGCAGCACGCTGGACGGCCGCCCCGAGCTCGTGGCGGTGCTGCGGGAGGAGATCCTCAAGGTGATCGCCCGGCACGTGTCCATCGACCGCGACAAGGTCAAGGTGCGGATGGACCGGCAGGACACGCTGTCCACCCTGGAGGTGGACCTGGAGATCCGCGCCCCCTCGGCGATCACCGCGCTCGCCTCCTGAGCGGGGCGGGTCGCGCCCGGACGGTTCAAGGCCCGCAGCCCGGCGGCCGGCGGGCGGCCTCCGCCGGGGAGGCGGCGCCGTCCGGCCGCAACGAGGCGAAAACCGTCGCCAGGCCGCTGACCAGCGCCACCATCGCCACGTAGGCCGCCACGGGCCACACCGCGCCGCCGGCCGCGGCGACCAGCGCGACGCAGATCATCGGGGCGAAACCGCCGCCCACCGTGTTGGAGAGCTGGTAGCCCAGGCCGACGCCCGTGGTGCGCGCCTCGACGCCGAACATCTCGGCCAGCATGGTTTGGAACGTCGCCTGCATGGCGACGCCGGGGATCACGAACCCGACCACCATGCCGAGCCAGATCAGCACGGGCTCCCCGGTCTGGTAGAGCAGGAACACGGGGTAGACGACGACCGCCAGGAAAACGGCGGCCGCGACGTAGAGGCGCCTTCGGCCCAGCCGGTCGGAGAGCGCGCCCCAGGCCGGGGCCGCGACGACCTGCAAGGCGCCGACGATGAGGGTGCCCACGAAGCCCACCTGGGTCGAGACGCCCTCCTTCACGACCAGCGACAGGCCGAAGGTCAGGACCACGTAGCCCGCGATGCTCTGCACGAGCCCCATCAGGATGCCGAGCACGACGGGTTTCGGGCGCCTGACCGCTTCGAGCAGCGGGGACGCGCGCGTCCCCGGCGCCCGGTGCCGCTCGCGGGCGAGGTCCTGAAACTCGCGGGACTCCTCAAGCCGCGACCGCATGACGGCCGCGACGACCACCAGGACGGCGGAGAACAGGAACGGGATCCTCCAGCCCGACGCGATGAACCAGTCCTGGTTCCTGGCGAGCGCGGCCATCAGGCCTGCCGACAGGACGTTGGCGAGGCCGGCCCCGACGATCAGGAGCGAGCCGTAGAAGCCGCGCCGGCCGGGGGGCGCGTGCTCGACGATCAGCGTCGCGGCGCCGCCCATCTCGCCTCCCACGAAGAGGCCCTGGAAGCCGCGGCACACGATCAGGAGGAGCGGCGCCCCCGGGCCCAACCGCGCCGCGGAGGGGATGAGCCCGATCGCGGTCGTGGCGAGGCCCATGCCGACGACGGTGACCATGAGCGCGGTTTTGCGGCCGGCGCGGTCGCCGACGTGCCCGAAGACGATGCCGCCGACCGGGCGGAGCAGGAACCCGATCGCGAAGGACCCGAAGGAGGACAGCTCCGCCACGGTGGCGCTGGTGTTGGGAAAGAAGACTTTTGGGAACACGGCGGCGGCCGCCAGCCCGTAGAGGTAGTAGTCGTAGTACTCGATCAGCGTGCCGACCGACGCCCCGAGGGCCGCCCGCCGGCGGGCGGCCGACCCGGGCGCGGTCCGCGTCGCCCGCGACGCCGGCGGCAAGCCCGTCAGCCCCGCCGGAAGATCAGGTTCATGGGGGTGCGCAGCGCCAGCGCGTAGCCGTGCTCCCGCACGAGGCTCGGCAGGTCCACGCCCCAGCGGGTGGGCGCGTCCTCCAGGATGAGAATGCGCGGCCACGCGGCGGGCGCGACGCTCGCGAAGAAGGGTTCCAGGATGATGTCCTCGGCGCCCTCCACGTCGATCTTGAGCGCGTCGAGGCGGGTGAAGCCTTCCTCGGCGAGCAGGGCCGCCAGGGCCTTGGCCTGCACCGTGACCTGCCGCCCCCGCGCGTGGGCGTTGACGAGCCGCATGGAGGTTTCGCCGCTGTTGTGCGGGTTGACGAACAGCGTCACGTCGCCCTCGCGGTCGGCCACCGCGCAGCCCAGCGCCTTCACGGTGAAGAAGTCGTTCTCGCGGATGTTGTAGACGAGCCGCTCGAAGATGTCGGGCTGCGGCTCGATGGCCAGGATGCGGGCGCGGTCCCCCGCGTGGGCCGCCACGAACAGCGCGTAGCCTCCCACGTCCGCGCCGACGTCCACGAAGGTGAAGTCGGCGGTGAGGTTGGCGAGCAGGTAGGCGCGCTCCTCCCGGTCCACGTACTGCGGGGTGAAGAGCAGGTTCTTCTCGGCGTTGGAGCGGGCCGGGTAGAGCCGCATGCGCGTGCCGCCCACCTCCGCGTCCACGGGCCTGCCGCGCAGCGCCGCGATCCCCAGCGCGCGCAGGAAGAAGGCGCGGCGCTTGCCCCACCACCGCCCCGAGGCGCCGCGCGTGAGCCCGAGGAGGGCGCCGAGCAGGGGGCCGGGCCGGTGGCGGCCGAAGCCGGACAGGTCGTTGGGAGGGGCCTTCATCCTGCTCCGGGGTGGCACGGGTCGCGCGCCCTTCTTTAGCGCCACGGGGCGGGGCGGGCGCAAGCCTTCGTTGCGCCCGCGGTCGCCGGGCCGCGCCCCGTTTTCGGGCCCCGGTCGCCGTCCCCCCTTGCGCAACGGGTCCGCCGTTGCCAGAAAAACCAGCGGGCGGCCCTGGTTCGCCGGCCCCGACCCTCGTGCGGAACCAAGCGCAATGACCTTCGTCGACGCCGCCGCGGCGGCCGGCCGCAAGACCGGCCAGATCAAGCTGCACGGCCCGGAGGGTTTCGCGGGGATGCGGGCGGCGGGCCGGCTCGCGGCCGAGGCGCTGGACGCGCTGGTGGGCGAGGTCCGGCCGGGCGTCACCACCGCGCAGCTCGACGCGCTGGCCTTCGACTTCGCGATGGCGCACGGCGCCTACCCCGCCTCGCTCGACTACCGCGGCTTCACCAGGTCCATCTGCACGTCGATCAACCACGTGGTCTGCCACGGCGTCCCGGACGACAAGCCGCTGCGGGACGGCGACATCGTCAACATCGACGTGACGCTGATCGTGGACGGCTGGCACGGCGACTCCAGCCGGATGTACGGGGTGGGCGGGGTGCCCCGCAAGGCCGAGCGGCTGGTCGAGGTCACCCACGAGGCGATGATGCGCGGCATCGCGGCGGTCCGGCCCGGCGCCACCACGGGCGACATCGGGGCCGCGATCCAAACTTACGCGGAAGCGGAGCGCTGCGCCGTGGTGCGCGAGTTCTGCGGCCACGGCGTGGGCCGGCTCTACCACGACGAGCCCAACATCCTGCACTACGGCAAGCCCGGCGAGGGCGTGGTGCTGAAGCCCGGCATGATGTTTACGATCGAGCCCATGCTGAACCTGGGCAAGCCGGGCGTGAAGGTGCTGGCCGACGGCTGGACGGCGGTCACGCGCGACCGCTCGCTGTCGGCGCAGTTCGAGCACACGGTGGGGGTCACGGACGCGGGGGTGGAGGTGTTCACCCTGTCGCCCAAGGGGCTGCACAAGCCGCCCTACCGCTGAGCCCCCCGGCCGTGGCGGACGACACCGCGGGCGGCGGGACGGCCGCCAAGCCCCACTACCACGGCCACCGGGCGCGGCTGCGCGAGCGCTTCGAGGCGGGCGGCGCCGACGCACTCGCGGACTACGAGCTGCTCGAACTGGTGCTGTTCCGGGCGCTGCCCCGGCGCGACGTGAAGCCGCTCGCCAAGGGGTTGATCGCCCGCTTCGGCTCCTTCGCGGAAGTGCTCGCGGCCCGGCCCGAGCGGCTGGCCGAGGTGGAGGGCGTCAGCGAGGGCGTGGTGGCCGACCTCAAGCTGATCGAGGCCGCGGGCCGGCGGCTCGCCAAGGGCGCCGTCAACCGGCGCCAGGCGCTGTCCACCTGGAAGGAGGTGCTGGCCTACTGCCGCGCCGCCATGGCCTTCGCGGAGCGGGAGGAGTTCCGCATCCTGTTCCTGGACAAGCGCAACGCGCTGATCGCCGACGAGGTGCAGGGCGTGGGCACGGTGGACCACACGCCCGTCTACCCGCGCGAGGTGGTCCGCCGCGCCCTGGAGGTGGGCGCGACCGCGCTGGTGCTGGTCCACAACCACCCCTCGGGCGACCCCGCGCCCTCGCCCGCCGACGTGCGGCTCACCCAGGAGATCGCGGTGATCGCCAAGCCGATGGGCATCGCGATCCACGACCACCTCATCGTGGGCCGCGGCGGCCACGCGAGCCTGCGCGCCATGAACCTGCTGTGACGGGACCCGTCACGGCCGCTGCACGGGGCGGCCCTGCTCGCGGGTGATCTTGAACTGCCCGTCCTCCTTGGCGAGCGCCAGCGTCACCCGCGTGTAGCCGCGCGCCGTGGCGTCGCGCGCGTCGCTCCGCGCCGTGTAGGCCAGCACCACGCTCACCCCGCAGTGCCGCTTGCCGGCGTCGCAGCCCTTGGACACGGTGCCGGGCACCACGGTGTAGCGCCGGTCCGGCCAGCGCCGGATGAAAGCGCGCTTGTTGTTGTAGACCCCCGCCGTGGTCAGCACCTGCCCGTAGTAGCTGACGCGCCGCGCGTAGAGCGAGGCGACGGTGGCGGGCGTGACGTTGCCGTTGTTGTCCCAGGTCGCGAAGAACTGGTCCATCAGCGCGCCGGGATCCTCCGCGGGGGCCGCGCGGGCCGGGCCGGACGGCCCGAGCGCCGCGACGCCGAGCAGGACCGCCGCAACCGCAATTCCCCTGGCACCCATGGTCGGCCTCCTTCGCGCGGTGCCGGCCGCGGCGGGTCGGTTTGCCCCTTGCCGCCGCGCCGGGCCCCTTCGATTATAGGGGCGTGCCGCCCCGGGTCGAACCTTCCACGACGGATGACGCGCGCCGCCCCGCGGCCGGCGCGGACCCCGGGGCCTGGACGCCGCCCCACCGCGACCTTTGGCGCCGCATCCGGGCCCACGACTTCGAGCCCGCGGCCGCGACGCTGACCTTCACGGGGCGGCTCGCGCGCGACCGCGGCTGGCGGCTCGACGTCGCGCGCGCCGCGGTGGAGGAATACCGGCGGTTCTGCTTCCTGGCCGCCGTGTCGCCCGTGCCCGTGACGCCCAGCGAGGAGGTGGACGAGGTCTGGCACCAGCACCTCACCTATTCGCGCGACTACTGGACGCGGTGGTGCCGCGAGGCCCTGCGGGCCGACCTGCACCACGACCCCACCGCGGGCGGCCCGGCCGAGCGCCGGCGCTACGCGGCGCAGTACGCCGACACGCTGGCGCGCTACGAGGACTGGTTCGGGCCGCCGCCCGCGGCCTTCTGGCCGGGCACGGCCGCGCGCTTCGGCCGGCCGCGCTTCCGCACGGTGGACCGCGCGCGGACCCTCGTGCTGCCGGTCCCCTCCGGGCCGGGACGGCTCCGGGCCGTGGGTTTGGGGCTGCTGCTGCGGCTGGCGTCGCGCGTCCGGGGTCGCGTCCATGCGGGGTGAGCGGGCGGGGGCGGTGTTCCGGGCGGGCGCGTCGGCCGGGCTGGGCGTGCTGCTCCTGGCGCTGCGGCCCGACCCCGCCGGGGCACTTCCCGCCGACCCGCTCGACTGGACCGCGCGGCCTTTTCTGGGGCTCTACACGGCGCTGATCGTGGCGGGTTTCGTGGCGGCGTGGCTCGCGCGGACCTTTGTGCGCTTCGGCGCGGGGCCGGTGCGGGGCGAGGACCTGGGCACGGTCGCGCTCGCCTACCTGTCGGGCGGCCCCCGGCGCGCCGCGGACGCCGTGGTGCTGGGCTTCCTCGACGCCGGGGCCGCGTCGCTCACGGGCGACGGCCGCATCGCGGTGCGCAGCGCCTGGGCGGACCTGCCGGCGAGCCTGGAAGCCTTCCGCGGCTGCGGCGCGGGCCTGGAAACCAGGCGGGACCTGCACAAGCCCATCGTCGCCCGGCTGGAGGCCGTGCGCGACGACCTCGCGGGGCGCGGCCTGATCCTGGCGGGGCGGGGGCGGACCGCGCTGCGGCTCGCCACCTTCCTGCCCGTGGCCGCGGTGCTGGGGTTGGGGCTGCTCAAGGTGGGGGTCGGCCTGTCGCGCGGCAGGCCGGTGGGCATCCTGGTGCTGCTGATGATCGTCACGGTGGCTGTTGCGCTGGTGGCCTTCACGCGCGCGGTGGACAGGACCGGGGCGGGCGACCGCGTCCTGGCCGGCTACCTGGCCCGCCACGCGCGCGCCGCGCGGGCGCCCACTGCGGCCGAGGTGGTGCTGGCCTTCGCGCTGGTGGGCGAGGGCGCGCTGCCCGGCACGGCGCTCGCGGGCTACGCGGCGCTGGTGGCGCCCGCGGACGGCGGCGGCGGCGACGGGAGCGGAGGCGACGGGGGCTGCGGGGGCGGGGGCTGCGGAGGGTGCGGCGGCGGGGGCGACTGAGGGCGGTCAGGCGTCCGCGGAGGCCTTGGCGCCGCCGAGCTGCTCGATCTGCGCCAGCAGCCTGGCGAAGTCGATCGGCTTGGGATGGTAGTCGTCGCAGCCCGCCGCGATGGTCTTCTCGCGGTCGCCCGACATGGCGTGGGCCGTCAGCGCCACGATGGGCACGTGGGCCGTCGCGGGGTCGGCCTTGATCAGGCCCGCGGCCGTCCAGCCGTCGACCACGGGCAGGTTCATGTCGAGCAGGACCACGTCCGGGCGCTCGGCCTTGGCCTTGTCGACGCCCTGCTGGCCGTCGTGGGCGAGCAGCACCTCGAAGCCGCGGCGCTTGAGGCGGCGCGACAGGAAGTCCCAGATCTCCTCGTGGTCCTCGACCAGCAGAATGCGCACGCAGCCCCCTTCCGTCCCGACAAGCCGCGTGCCGTGGCGCGACGCCGCGCGGACCCGGCCGTTGCCGGCCTGCGCCCGAGACCTACAACGTTTCAGGACGGGCTTCGGCTCCCTGCCTGGCCCGGCTTCGCACCGTGAGCGGCCGACCCCATGGCATCTTCGCAACACCCCCCGCACGACCTCGACAAGCCCGCGATCGCCCGGAGCTTCGCGGACGCCGTCAACATGACCGCCGCCGAGCTGGAACGCTGGCTCGACACGCCGGACAGCAAGGAGGTCGGCTGGACGCACGAGGGCGAGCACGAGGCCGTGGGCCACCAGGAGGGCCACCGCATCGTGGCCATTAAGAGCTTCTAACAAAACCGGGTTTGGCGTGTTTGGCCTGGTATGGCCAAGCC
>CAXTDZ010000127.1:0-13429 GCA_964243035.1 uncultured Lichenihabitans sp. | reverse complement strand
CGAGCGGTCATCCCGCCAGAACTGGCGCACCCCCTGGTCCATAACACCCTCTAGGGAAGGCCAGCGTGATGCACAACGATGAGATTAAGGGCGAGGAGACCGGAGGCACGCGACCCACCCCCTTGCAGTTCGACCCTGACAAGTACCGGTCCGAGATCGAGAGCTTCGACATCACGGAGGTGCAGAAGCAGGAGCTGCTGGCGACCTTGTGGTTGATCATGCGCGGCTTCGTCGAGCCCGGCTTCTCCGTCGATGTCTGCGCGGCTTTGCTGGACGAACCTGTTTCGTTATCCGGCGGCGACGAAGTCAGGTAGTCTATGCGCTCGGTTTTCAATCATGGAGCAACGACGAGAGGACACGACATGCGCGACAGTACCCAGAAACAGGCGGTCATCTACTGCCGCGCGTCCAGCATCAAGCAGATCAAGGACGGCGACGGCCTGCGCTCGCAGGAAACCCGCTGCCGGGACTTCGCGGCCCGCAAAGGCTACGCCGTCACCGACGTGTTCCAGGACGACGTGTCCGGGAGCCTTGTCGACCGGCCCGGCATGAAGGCCATGCTGGCCTCCATCCGCAAGCGCCGCACGCAGGGCGTCATCGCCGTCATCGACGACGTGTCCCGCCTCGCGCGCGGGTTGCAGGCGCACCTCGAGCTGCGCGGCCTCATCGCCGGCGCCGGCGGCACGCTGGAGTCGCCCTCCATCGAGTTCGGCGAGGACCCCGACTCGCTGCTGGTCGAGAACCTGCTCGCCAGCGTCTCCCAGCACCAGCGCCAGAAGAACGGCGAGCAGACCAGGAACCGCATGCGCTCGCGCGTGCTCAACGGCTACTGGGTGTTCCAGGCGCCGCTGGGCTACCGCTACCAGCGGGTGACCGGCCGCGGCATGATGCTGAAGCGCGTCGAGCCCGTCGCCTCCATCCTGGCTGAAGGCCTCGAGGGCTACGCCTCCGGCCGCTTCGAGACCCAGGCCGACGTCATGCGCTTCTTCCAGGCGCACCCGCTGTTCCCCAAGGACCGGGCCGGACGGGTGCACAGCCAGCGCGTCGCCAACGTGCTCAACCAGTGCTGCTACGCGGGCTACGTGGAAGCCCCGAACTGGGACGTGGCGCGAAGGCCCGGCCAGCATGAGGGCCTGGTCAGCTACGAGACGTTCGGGCGCATCCAGAACCGTCTGGCGGGCGTCAACCGCCTGCCCAAGCGGCAGAACCTCAACGCCGACTTCCCGCTGCGCGGCTTCGTGCTCTGCGCCGACTGCGGCACGCCGCTGACGGCCTGCTGGTCGACGGGCAACGTCAAGCGCCACCCGTACTATCTCTGCCCGAAGCGCGGCTGCGCGAGCTACGGCAAGTCGATCCGGCGCGATATCGTTCAGGGCGAGTTCGAGTCGCTGCTCAAAAGCGTGCAGCCGACCGAGGGGCTGTTCCGGGTGGCGACAGCTATGTTCAAAGATCTATGGGCCCACCGCCTCGGCCACGCGGCGGCGCAACGCAAGGCGCTCGAAACTCAACTCGCCAAGATCGAGGGTCAGGTGTCGCAGCTGCTGGCGCGCATCCTCGACGCCAGCGTGCCGGCCGTCATCGGCGCCTACGAGGAGAAGGTGCGCACGCTTGAGGGCGACAAGCTGCTGATCAAGGAAGGGCTGGCCTCAGCGGGCCGACCGGCGAGCAGCTTCGACGACACACTTAGAACCGCCCTCGGGTTCCTCGCAAACCCCTGGAAACTCTGGAGTTCGGAGCGGCTGGAGGACCGCCGCGCTGTGCTCAAGCTCGCTTTCGCCGAGCGGCTCAGCTACAAGCGGAACGAGGGGTTTAGAACGGCAAATCTGTCGTTGCCGTTCAAGGTGTTAGCTGGTTTTTTGCGCGGTCAGAATGAGATGGCGCACCCGACAGGATTCGAACCTGTGACCTACGCCTTCGGAGGGCGTCACTCTATCCAGCTGAGCTACGGGTGCGTGCCCCAACGAGATAGCTCGCCCGACCCCTCCTGGTCAACGCGTGGAACGGTGGGGTTTCCAGAAAATCTGGCGAAGTTCCATGAGGGGCCACCGGCGCGGGTGGCCGGCGGTGACGCGGAGGGCGATGCGTCACCACAGCTTCAGCCGCGCCCGGAGGTCCTCGACCTGGTCGGGCGCGAGGGGGCGCGTCTCGCGCCCGTGCAGCAGGAGGGTGAGCTTGGCGGTTTCCTCCAGCTCCTCCGTCGCGTAGACCGCGTTCTCCAGGCTCGTGCCGGCCACCACGGGACCGTGGTTGGCGAGCAGCACGGCGTGGTGGGTGCCGGCCAGCTTCTCCACGGCCCGCGCGAGGCTCTCGTCGCCGGGCGGGTGGTAGGGCACGAGCGGCAGCCGGCCGACGCGCATCACGTAGTAGGCGGTCAGCGGCGGCAGGCAGTCGCACGGGTCGAGGCCGTGCAGGCACGACACCGCGACCGAATGCGTGGAATGGAGGTGCACCACGGCCCCCGCGCCCGCGCGCTCGGCGTACATGACCCGGTGCAGGAAAGCCTCCTTGGTGGGCGCGTCGCCGCCCACCAGCCGGCCGCCGTCGTCGAGCCGCGACAGCCGGGCGGGGTCGAGGGCGCCGAGCGAGGCGTTGGTGGGCGTCATCAGCCAGCCGCCGTCGGGGTGCCGCACCGACAGATTGCCGGTGGACCCGAAGGTGAGGCCGCGCCCGTGCAGCGAGGCCCCGCAGGCGCACAGGCGCTCGCGCAGGGCGGCGTCGCTCATCGGAGCAGGCTCCAGGCCTTCAGGAAGAAGTCGGGCGCGCCGAAGTTGCCGGATTTGAGCGCCAGCGCGAGGTCGGGCTCCCCGACGGACCGGGTCCAGGGCACGCCCGGGTCGATGGCGGGGCCGATCGTGAGCGCCCCGACCCCGAGCGCCTGCACCACGGCGCCGGAGGTTTCCCCGCCCGCCACGACCAGCCTTCGGACGCCCCGCGCCACGAGGCCTTGGGCGACCTCCGCCAGAACCGCCTCGAAGCGGTCGCCCGCCCGCGCCCCGAGCCGCGCCTTGGCGGCGGCCACCGCGTCGGGGTCGGCGCTCGACGACACGAGGACCGGGCCGTCGCCGGGCTGGGTCGCGGCCCAGTCGAGCACGGCCGCCGCGGCCCCCTCGCGCGCGGCAAGCCCCGCGTCGACCGTGAAAACCGGGACGCCCGCGCCGCGCGCCGCCTCGACCTGCGCCCGCGTCGCGGCCGAGCAGGACCCCGACAGGATGGCGCTGCGGCCCGCGGGCGCGGCCATGCGGGCGGGGGGCGGCGAGAGCTTCGGCATCAGCCCGGCCGCGACATAGGCCGCCGGCAGGCCCATGGCGACGCCCGAGCCGCCCGTGACGAGCGCGTGCGCCGCCGCAGCAGTGCCGATGTCGCGCAGGTGTTGCTCGGTCAGGGCGTCCACGACGCAGAGCGCGCGCCCCTGCGCGTCCTCGGACGCCAAGGCGGACGCGATCCGCTCCGGGCCCGCCTCCACGGCCTCGAAGCCGACGTGGCCGACCGGCCGGCGCGCCTGCCGCCCGAGCACGCGGCGCAGGTCCGCGTCGCGCATCGGGTTCAACGGATGGTCCTTCATCGGGCTCTCGTCGAGCGGCACGCCGTGCACGAACAGGTGGCCCGCGTAGACGGTGCGCCCGGCGCGCGGAAAGGCCGGGCAGGCGACCGCGACGCCACCCCCGGCCGCCTCCAGCAGCGCCTCGCCGACCGGGCCGATGTTGCCGTCGTCGGTCGAGTCGAAGGTCGAGCAGTATTTGAAGAAGAGCCGCCGCGCGCCCAGGCCGCGCAGGGCCCGCGCGGCGTCGAGGGACTGCGCCACGGCCTCGGCGGCCGGGATCGAGCGCGACTTGAGGGCGACCACGAGCGCGTCCACCTCGCCCAGGTCGAGGTCGGGGCGCGGCACGCCGGTGCACTGCACCGTCCGCATGCCCTCTCCCGCCAGCGTCAAGGCGAGGTCGGTCGCGCCCGTCAGGTCGTCCGCGATGCATCCGAGCAGCATGGGGTCAGGTCCTCCTCCGGCGCCGACGGGCGGCGGGGCGAGCCCTCACAGGGCCGCGCCCAGCGCCTCGACCCAGCGCAGCCCCGCGTCCGTGTCGCCCGCCGGCCTGTACTCGCACCCCGTCCAGCCCGCGTAGCCGAGCCGGTCGATCGCGGCGAACACCGGGCGGTAGTCGAGCGTGCCGCCGTCGGGCTCCGCCCGGGTCGGGACGGCCGCGACCTGCACGTGGCCGATCACGGGCATCAGCCGCGCCATCTCGCCGACCACGTCGGCCCCGCCGCGGCCCACGTGGTAGCAGTCGAACATCAGCCGGACGTTGGGTCGCCCGAGCGCGTCGACGACCTCGGCCCCCTCGGCGGCGGTGGAATAAAAGTAGCCCGGCGCGTCGGCGGGGTTGAGGGGTTCGAGCAGCAGGGTCACGCCCGCCGCCGCGGCCTTGTCGGAGGCGCGCCGGAGGTTGTCGAGCAGCGTGGCCCGCGCGGCCCCGCGCGCCTCGGGCGGCACCTTGCCGGCCATGCAGTGGACGCCCGTCGCGCCCGCGGCGCGGCAGAAGGCGAGCGACTGGTCGACGGCCGCCTGGAACTCGGCCTCGCGGCCCGGCAGCGCGCCGAGCCCGTTCTCGCCCTTCGCCACGTCGCCGCGCACCGTGTTGACGCCGAGCAGGGTCACGCCGTGGCGCGCGCAGGCGTCCCGCACGGCCTCGGCCGGGGTGTCGTAGGGCCAGTGCAGTTCGACGGCCCGGAACCCCGCCCGCGCCGCCGCGGCGATCTGGTCGAGCAATGGCAGGCCGGGCCACAGGAAGCCGAGGTTGGCCGAGAAGCGGGGCACTCAGTCCCCCGTCAGCGAGACGCCGTTCGCGGCGGCGACGAAATCGCTCAGCATGGGCACGTAATCCGACCCGTGGCCGCCCGCGACGGGACCCGCGAAGCTGTTGCGCACCGCGGCCCCGATCGGGTTCGCGACCCCCAGGGCCTGGGCGAAGGCGGCGAGGTAGGTGACGTCCTTGAAGCCGTTGCTCAGCGCGAACTTGTGGGCGTCGCGGTCCCGTTCGAGCACGTATTTGAAGAAGGTCTGGTAGAAGCCGCAGTCCATGCGGCCGCCCCGGACGACGCTGTCGAACACTTTTGGGGTCAGCCCCGCCTTGGCGCCCAGCATCAGCGCCTCGGAATAGAGCGCCGCGTAGCCCATCGACAGGAAGTTGTTGAGCAGCTTCATGGTGTGGCCGGTGCCGACCGGCCCCGTCGGGATGACGCGGCCCGCGAAGCAGTCGAGCACCGGGCGGACGCGGGCCACCGCGGCCTCGTCGCCGCCCACCATCACGTCGAGCGTGCCCTCCCAGGCGTCCTTCGGGGTGCGCCCGAGCGGCGCGTCGACCAGCGCGATGCCGTGGGGCGCGAGCGAGGCCGCGAGCCGCAGCGTCGAGGCCGGCTCCGAGGTCGAGCAGTCGACGATCGCGATCGGCCGCCCGGCCGAGGCGAGCCCGTCCGGGCCCTCGATCAGCGCCTCCACCTGGGGCGAGCCCGTGACGCAGAGCACGACCACGTCGGACATCTCCGCCAGGGCCCGGGGCGTCGCGGCCTCGGCCGCGCCGCGTCCCTTCAGGTCCTCCACCGCCTCGCGGCGGCGGTTGGCCATCACGGTGAGCGGGAACCCCTTGCCCAGGATGTTGGCGGCCATGCCGTGGCCCATGTAGCCCAGGCCGATGAAGCCGATCCGATCCGCCATGGTGAAGCCTCAAGCCTTCGCGGTGACGTATTTGCGCCAGTTGTGCTGCTCGGTGAAGCCAAGCACCTCGCGCGCCTTCTTGTTGGAGTAAAGCGCCTCGTATTCACCAAGTTCCACCCGCACCGGCACGTTCGGGTAGAAGCGCTTCAGCAGTTCGGCCGTGGGCAGGTCGGACGAGCAGTCGTTCTGGCCGGCGTTGAACACCTGGAAGCCGAGCCCGTCCTTCCTGATGCAGAGGTCGACGATCTGCCCGAGGTCGCGGGCGTCGATGTAGCTCCAGGTGATGCGCTTGCGGAAGCCCGGGTCGGCGAAGAAGCCGGGGAACAGCGCGTATTCGTGCGGCTCGATCACGTTGCCGATGCGGATCGCGTAGACGTCGGCGCCCGAGCGCTGCTGGAAGGCGTGGGCCGTGCGCTCGTTGCAGATCTTGGAAAGCGCGTAGCTGTCCATCGGGTTGACCGGGTACTCCTCGTCGAGCGGGAAATAGGCGGGGTCGCGCGGCTCGTTGGCGAAGACGAGCCCGTAGGTGGTCTCCGAGGAGGCGATGATCGTCTTGCGGATGCCGAGCTTCTCGGCCGCCTCGACGATGTTGTAGGTCCCCATCGTGTTGATGCGGAACGTCTCGTTGTCGGGCGTGATCATGATGCGCGGGATGGCGGCGAAATGCACCACCGCGTCGATTGTCGGCGCCCGGAGGGAGGGGGCGAACTCGTGCTTCTCCAGCGTGCTGGTGAGCGCGTTGAACACCTGCCCGCCGTCCGTGATGTCGGTGATCAGCGTGCGGACCTTGGGGTGGTCGAGCGGCTTCAGGTCGAGGTTGAGCACGTTGTAGCCCTGGTCGACCAGGTAGGCGACGACGTGCCGGCCGGCCTTGCCGGTGCCGCCGGTGAAGACGATGTTCTTGGCCACGTGCTGCTCCTCTTGATCCATTCGCTGGCTCGCCGCGCCCGTCAGTCGGTCGCGGCTTCCATCACGGTTTCGTTCGTCGCCTCGCCCCGGTCGAGCACGCGGCTGATGCGCCCGCCCTTGACCACCACGACGCGGTCGCTGATCGCCAGGATTTCCGGCAGGTCGGACGAGACCGCGACGATGCCCATGCCGTCCCGGGCGAGCCGGGCCATCAGGGCGTGCACCTCGGCCTTGGCGCCGACATCGATGCCGCGGGTGGGCTCGTCCAGGATCAGGATCCTGGGCGCGCGCGCCACCCATTTGGCGATGACGACCTTCTGCTGGTTGCCGCCGCTGAGGTTCACCACGGCCTGTTCGGCCGACGGGGTCCTGATGTCGAGCGCGCGGATGAACTCGCCGCAGCGCGCGGCCTCGGCGCGCTTGTTCACGAACTGGCGGGGCGAGTAGGCGTCCAGGTGCGTGAGGCTGAAGTTCTCGCGCACGCTCATGCCGAGCACGAGGCCCTGCCCCTTGCGGTCCTCCGTCACGAAGCCGATGCCGTAGCGGATCGCGTCGCCGGGCTCCGCGATCCGCGCGTCCTCGCCGCCCACCCGGATGCGGCCGTCGTGGGGCCGCATGCCGAAGATCATCTCCATGATCTCCGTGCGCCCCGCCCCGATCAGGCCGAAGAAGCCCAGCACCTCGCCGGCATGCAGCGCGAAGCTCACGTCGCGCACCTTCGGCTGGTGCGCGGTGGGGTTGCGCAGCGTGAGGCCCTCCACGTCGAGCAGCACGCGCGCCTGCGCGCTCGACGCGTGGACCGCGTAGAGCTGGGCGAGGTCGCGGTCCACCATCTGGCGCACCAGGATCTCGCGCGTGACCTCCGCGATGGGCTTGGTCGCGACGGTCGCGCCGTCGCGCAGCACCGTGACGCGGTCGGCGACGGCGAACAGCTCGTCGAGCCGGTGCGAGATGTAGACCAGCGCCATGCCGTCGGCCTTGAGCTGGCGCACCAGGGTCAGCAGCGTCGCGGCCTCGTGGTGGCTCAAGGACGCGGTCGGCTCGTCCATGACGATGAGCTTGGCGTCCGAGGCGATGGCCTTGGCGATCTCCACCATCTGCTTCTGGCCGATGCTGAGCTGGCCCATCGGCGTCGCGGGGTCGATGTCGATGTCGAGGCGCGCCAGCACGAGGCGGGCGTCGCGCCGCATGCGCCCCTTGTCGATGAAGCCGCCGCGGCGCCGCGGCTCTCTCCCTAAGAAGATGTTCTCGGCGACGCTCAGGTTCTCGACGACCGAGAGCTCCTGGTAGATGATGCCGATGCCGAGCGACCGGGCGTGGACGGGATCGCGGATCTCGACGGGATTGCCCTCGATCAGGACCGTGCCGCCCGGGTCGGCCCGGAACACGCCCGTCATGATCTTCATGAGCGTCGACTTGCCGGCGCCGTTCTCGCCCGCGAGCGCCAGAACCTCGCCGCGCGACACGTCGAGGTCAACCCCCCGGAGCGCCCTGACGCCCGGGAAGGTCTTGGACACGTCGCGCATCTGCAGGAACGGGGTCACGGGCGCTCCGTCGCGGGCGGCGGCCGGGCTACTTGGTGTAGCTGCCGAGGTTGTCGGCCGTGACCACGGTGACGCCGGTGTCGACGTCCTTCGGGTCCGTTTCCTTGCCGTTGATCTGGTCGACGAGGTGCTCCACCGCGAGCTTGCCCATGGTGACGGGGCGCTGGACCATGATGGCCTGGATGAAGCCCTCCTTCACGCCCCGCACGGTGTCGGGCAGGTCGTCGAAGGCGATCACCTTGACGGCGCCCTTCTTGGCCGCGAACTCCTTGGAGCCCATCACCTTGGCGACCGAGGGGCCGCCCACCTGGCTGACGCCGAAGATGCCCTTGAGGTTGGGGTGGGCGCGGAACAGCGCCTCGTCCACCGACACGGCCTTGGCGAGGTCGTCCTCCGTGCCCTCGGTGGCGACGATCTTGATGCCGGGGGAGCCGGCGAGCGCCTTCTTGATGCCGGCGATCCGCTCGTTGAGGTTGGTGGCCCCGAGCTGCCCCGTGACGATCGCCACGTCTCCCTCCCCGCCGAGCGCCTTGGCCATCACCTCGCCCATGCTGGCGCCCGCGGCCTCGTTGACGGTGCCGATGTACAGGGAGCGGCCGCTCTTGGCCGAGTCGGAATCGAAGGTCAGCACCTTGATGCCGGCGGCCACGGCCTGCTTGATCACGCGCTCGACCGATTTCGGCTCGTTCACCGAGATCGCGATGCCGTCGACGTGCCGGGCCATCAGGTCCTCGATCACCTTGACCTGCGTCGAGCCTTGGGTGTTCTGCGGCACCACCCACTGGTAGCCGACGCCGAGCGCCTTGGCCTCCTCGCCCGCGCCCTTGTTGCAGTCGTCGAAGAACGGCACCGCGACCTTGGGCACGACCGCGACGGTGATGTCCTTGGCGTCCTTCGCCCGCGCGGCGCCCGTCAGGGCCGCGACGGCGATCAGGGCGGCGGCGGCGGTTGCAAGCTGTTTCATGAGCGGTGTCCTTCCCTTTGGTGGTTTTGATTGTCGGGCCTCGGCCGGAGACCGGCGCTCAGCCCTTTCCGAAGCGGGTCCGGAGCACGTCCAGGCTCACCGCGATCAGGATCACGGCGCCCGTGATGGCCTGCTGGGCGTAGGTGTCGATGTTCATCAGCACCACGCCGTTGGAGATGATGCCCGCCAGCGCCGCCCCGATGACGGCCCCCTCGACGCTGCCGATGCCGCCCGCGAGGCTCGCGCCGCCGATCGCGGCCGCGGCGATCACGTCGAGCTCGGTGCCGAAGCCGGACGCCGGCTCCGCGGACAGGAAGCGCGAGAAGCTGATCACGCCCGCGACCGAGGCGATGATGCCCGACAGCGCGTAGACCAGGAGCTTGACCCGGGCGGTCTTGACGCCGCTCAAGCGCGCCGCCTGCTCGTTGCCCCCCACCGCGTAGACGTGGCGGCCGAAGCGCGTCTGGCGCATCAGAACCGAGAACCCCACCGCCATGACGAGCATGATCACCACGGGGACCGGCACCAGGCCCACGTAGCCCTGGCCGATCTGGGCGAAGCTGTCCGGCGTGTCGGGGGTCAGCGGCACGCCGTGGGTGATGATGTACATGAGCCCGCGGCCGATCGACAGCGTGCCGAGCGTCGCGATGAAGGGCGGCAGCCCGACGCCGGTGACGAGCAGCCCGTTGACGAGGCCGAAGGCCACGCCCGTGGCGAGGCCGCCCGCGACGCAGACGGCCGTCGGCATCCCGGCCTGGAAGAGAAGCGCGGTGATGAGCGACGACAGCCCCAGGGCGGAGCCGACCGACAGGTCGATGCCCCCCGTGACGATCACCATCACCATGCCGATCGACATGATCGCCACGAGCGAGAAGGAGCGGAACACCCCCATCAGGTTGTCGGTGGTGAGGAAGTAGGGCGTCGACAGGCTGATCAGGGCCACCACCAGCAGCAGCGCCGCCAGCACGTTGAGCTCCCGCACGCGGAGCAGCGCGCCCCACCGCGGCAGCGCGGGAGCGGCCCGTCGCGCCGCGATCGCCGATGCGTCCCTGTTGGCCATGGGCCCCCCGAGCCTTGGTTCAGTCCCCCGCCGGTCCCGGCAGGTCGAGACCGGCGATGCGCGCGAAGAGCCGGACCACGGAGGCGTCGTCGTCCCGCCCCATCCCGGCCGCGGCCGTCATCAGGAACAGCTGCATGGCGCTCGCGGCGAGCGGCGTCGGGAACTTCTCCGCGCGCCCGATGTCGGCCACGATCCCCAGGTCCTTGGTGAAGATGTCCACCGCGCTGGCCGGGCGGTAGTCGCCCTTGAGGATGTGGGGGACGCGGTTCTCGAACATCCAGGAGTTGCCGGCCGAGCCGGTGATCACCTCGAACACCTTGTCGATGTCGAGGCCGAGCCGCTTGGCGAAGGCGACCGCCTCGCAGGCGGCCGCGATGTGCACGCCGGCCAGCAGCTGGTTGACGATCTTGAACGCGGCGCCGGTGCCCGGCTCGTCGCCGAGCCGGTGCACCGTCCTGGCGACGGCCCCCAGCGCGACCTCGGCGCGCGCGAAGGCCCGCGCCGACCCCGAGGCCAGGATCGTCAGCTCGCCCGCCGCGGCCCGGGCCGCGCCCCCGCTCATCGGCGCGTCGAGGTAGTCGACGCCGGCGTCCTGGCAGCGGGCCGCGATGCGGCGCGCGTCGTCCGGCGCCATGGTGGCCGACGAGATCACGACGGCGTCGGGGCCCAGGGTCGACACGGCGCCCGCCTGCTGCGGCGTCCCGAACAGGGCGGCTTCCGTTTGCCCGGCGTTGACCACCGCGAGGACGAGGACGTCCGCGTCGCGCGCCGCCTCCGCCGCGCTGGCCGCGACGCTGCCGCCCGCCTCGGCGAAGCGGCGGGAGGCGCCGGGATCCGGATCGTAGCCCGTGACCCGCGACACCTGCCGGAGGGACACGGCCATCCCGTGGCCCATGGAGCCCAGGCCGACAACGGCCGCGCTCGGTTTTCCACCCTGAACCATCGTCTGTCCGGCCAAGCCGTTGCGATCGGGGGACTGTAGAGGGTGATGACAGCGCTGTCACGCGGAAAATGACAGCCCTGTCATCGGCGCGAGCCCGCAACGCCAGGCCGCCGCGCTCTTGCTCCTGGACCTCGTCGGCGGAAGGCTGCCACATAGGATGAAGCGGAGTTCGCGAAGCGCGCATGGGAAAGCCGAAGGAGGGCCGAGCCTTGGAGGCGCGGCCGATCACGTTGAGCGACGTCGCCAGGCGGGCGGGCGTCAGCGAGATCACCGTGTCGCGCGTCCTGCGCGGGGTGGGGCCGCTCGCCGAGGGGACGCGGGCCCGCGTGCTGGCCGCGGTCGAGGAAACGGGATACCTGCCCAACAGGCTGGCCGGCGCGCTGGCCTCGGCGGTGTCGGGCCTGGTGGGGGTGAGCGTCCCGTCGCTGTCCAACATCGTGTTCCCGGAGGTTCTGCGGGGCATCCACGCGGGACTGGAGCCGTCCGGCCGGCAGGCCGTCATCGGCATCACGGATTACGACCTCCAGACCGAGGAGCGGCTGATCGGCTCGCTGCTGGCCTGGAAGCCCGCGGCCATGATCGTGGCCGGGTCGGACCACACCGAGGTCACGACCCGGCGGCTGCGCCGGAGCGGCATCCGGGTGGCCGAGCTGATGGACAGCGACGCCGCGCCGATCGACCTCGCCGTCGGCATGTCGCACCGGGGCGCGGGCCACGCGACGGGACGGCACCTGATGGCGCGAGGGTACCGGCGCTTCGCTTACGTCGGCCACGACTGGACCGCCGACCGGCGCGCGCGGTTCCGCTACGAGGGCCTCGCGGCCGCGCTCGCGGAAGGCGGCCTCGGCCTCGTGGCCGAAGCCTTCGGCCCCGGAGGCAGCTCGACCGGGGCGGGCCGCGCCGCGCTCGCCCGCCTGCTGTCGGGCCGGGCCGAGGTCGACGTCGTGGTGTTCTCCAACGACGACATGGCGGTGGGGGGCGTCTTCCACTGCATGGCCGCGGGCCTCAGGCCCAAGACGGACCTCGCCCTGTTCGGGTTCAACGGCCTCGACATCGGGCAGGCCCTGCCGCAGGCGCTGTCCACCATCCGGTCGAACCGCTACCTCATCGGGCGCCTGGCGGCGGAGAAGATCCTGGAACGCCCGGACCGCCCGGAGGGCGGGGAGGTGATCGACACCGGGTTCGAGATCTGCGAGGGGGAGACGGCCTGAGGGTCGGGGTCCGGTCCGGACCACGGCGAAGCGGCCTCGGCCGCGCGTCGGGCTGGGAGGCCGCGCCCGGATCTCGACTTTTCCGGTCGCCCCCTTAGGCTCCGCCCCATGCTGAAACCCAAAGCCCGCCCGGCCCCGGCGCCTCCCGCGTCCGAAGCCCCGGACGCCCTGCCCAACGACGGGGAGATCACGGTGGGCGCGCTGGCGGGCGCGCTCAAGCGCACGGTCGAGGACCGGTTCGGCTACGTGCGGGTGCGGGGCGAGGTGTCGAACTACCGGGGGCCGCATTCCTCCGGCCACGCCTACTTCTCGCTCAAGGACGACGCGGCGCGCATCGACGCCGTGATCTGGAAGGGCACCTTCGCCAAGCTGAAGATCCGCCCCGAGGAGGGGCTGGAGGTGGTGGCGTCGGGCAAGGTCACGACCTACCCGGGCAAGTCCTCCTACCAGATCGTGATCGAGGCCCTGGAGCCCGCGGGCGTGGGGGCGCTGATGGCGGCGCTGGAGGAGCGCCGCCGCAGGCTCGCGGCGGAGGGGCTGTTCGACGCCGGCCGCAAGCGGCCCATCCCCTTCCTGCCGGGCGTGATCGGGGTGGTGACCTCGCCGACGGGCGCGGTGATCCGCGACATCGGCCACCGGATCGCGGGCCGCTTCCCCCGGCGGGTGGTCGTGTGGCCCGCCCGCGTGCAGGGCGAGGGGAGCGGGGCCGAGGTCGCGCGCGGCATCGCGGGGCTGAACGCGCTGCCCGCGGGCTTCCCGGCCCCCCAGGTCATCATCGTGGCGCGGGGCGGCGGGTCGCTCGAAGACCTGTGGGGCTTCAACGACGAGGCGGTGGTGCGGGCCGCCGCGGCGAGCGCGCTGCCGCTGATCTCCGCGGTGGGCCACGAAACCGACTGGACGCTGATCGACCACGCGGCCGACCTGCGCGCCCCCACGCCCACGGGCGCGGCCGAGCTCGCGGTGCCGGTCCTGGCCGACCTCATGGTCGCGCTCGGCCGCCTCAACGCCCGGCAGGCCGCGGCCGCGGTTCGCGTGCTGGACGACCGGCGCGCGGCCCTCCGCGGCGTGGCGAGGGTGCTGCCCGCCGGGGC
>CAXTDZ010000126.1:0-13570 GCA_964243035.1 uncultured Lichenihabitans sp. | reverse complement strand
TCCGCGTGCTCCTGCACCACAGTGGCGCCGTTGACGCGGGCGCCGGGCAGCATCAGGCCGGCCAGCCCGAGGCACAGGTAGTTCATCCGGCATCTTGTCGACGACCCGCGCCTTGTCCGGCGCCAGGGCGTGCAGGTCTTCGAGGTAGCGCTGCGCCGCGGCGTCGAGCGCGGCGGCATCGAGGTCGGCGATCCGCCGCACGGCGCCGAGGTCTTCGGCCCCGCCGAGCGCGTGGCAGGCCTGCCGCAAGGCGTCGCGCTCGCCGGCGCCGTGGACGTCGCGGTGGGCGGCGAGGATCTGCTCGCACAGCGTGGTGCCCGAGCGCGGCATGCCGACGACGAAGACGGGCGCGGGGTCCGCGTTGCTCGCCCGCGCCCCCGCGAACCGGGCGGCTGGAAAGGCCTCGATGATGGCGTCGACGAGGGTTCGGTGCGCCTCGCGCGAGAAGGGCTGGCTCGGAGCCAGCAGCGCGTGGCCCCTGCGCCAGAACCGGAAGGCGCGGGCGTGCGCGTCCCGCGAGGACCAGAACTTCGCGAGGTCGAAGTGGGCCATGACGCGATGCTCCGGCACCGCCGACGGTCCCATGGTCTCCAGCGCCGCCTCCATGGCCTCGGCCGCCTTCAGGGCGTCGGCGACGTTGCGGGTCTCGATGGCCAGCAGGAGCCGGCGCCAATGCCAGAGCGGCTCAAGGGCCGGCGGCAGCGGACCCAAGGCCGCGCAGGCTTGGAGGGCCTCGTCCGCCTCGGTGGTCCGCCCGAGCTGCAGGAACGCCTGCGCGCGCGACAGGTGCCAGTGCCGGGCGGTCGCGGGGTCCGACGGGGGTGGACCGTCGCCGAGCAGGGCGAGCGCTTCCCGGGTTTTGTCCCGGAGCAGCAGGTCGGCCGCGAGGTTCAGGCGCGCCGCGTCGTTGGCGGGCTGCCGGTCCACGGTCGCGCGGAGCAGGGTTTCGCTTTTCTCCGCCTCGCCCGTGATCCGCAGGAAGGCCCCGAGGTTGGCATTCGCGGCCGCGTGGTCCGGCGCCTGGCGCAGGGCGGCCCGCATGGCGGTCACGGCGTCGGCCACCGCGCCCTGCCGGTAGCGGGCGACTGCGTAGTTGACCCAGGCGTCGGGCCAGCCGGGCGCCAACTGCAGCGCGGCCGCGAAGGCGCGCTCGCCCGCGGCGTCGTCACCCAGCGCCGTCCAGGCCTGGCCGTAGACGTAATGCGACGCGGCGTGACTCGGGTCGTCGTGGCAGGCCTCGCTCGCCAACCGCAACGCCGAGCGCGCGTCGCCGCGGTCGAGCGCGCGCTCGGCCTCCCGCCGGGCCTGTCCCGCCCGGGCGAGCCGAGCCGGCTCCGCCTGCGGGTCGAGCGACGTCACGGGACCATGACGCGAAACCGGTCGTCACCGCGGGGCAGACGGGTGCGGCGGGCCGCAAGCCCCCGTCGCGGCACCCGCGAAAGCAACGGCGGTCTTGATCGCTCTCGTGATCGTGTGCGGGTCATGACACGCGCCTTCGCTCTCCTGATTGGCGTCGGGCCCGACCATGCCCCTGGCGCGACGTGCTTTCCAGGGGGGGATGGTGGTGTCATGTCACCGCGGGCCTGAGCGGCGCGTGGCGTCTCGGTAGCGCCCGAAGGCGCCAGCTTGGGCGGGACGGTCCGGCGCGGCAAGAAACGCTGCTTCCCGATGGCCTCGTGACGGGGCCGCGCCACCACCCTGCGCAGGCACGGGTCGCCGACCTTCGAAAGGCGCGAGACGCAGGTCGGACCCGCCTCCCTACGCAAGCAGGGCGACCCGTCGATCGTGCGCGTTTCGTCAGCAGGCGGGCGCCTCAGGATGGAGATTGCAGAAGCGGTCGCGGCGAGCGGACGCCAAGTCCCGCGGGCTCTCGCCGATGACGCCGTTCGGCGCAAAGATCTCCTGGAAGGTTTCACCCATGTTGCGGTCGTCGCCCCAGTGGCGCCACTGGCCGGAGGCGTGCAACTGACCGTTGCCGTTGAGGACGTCTTCCGCGTCGGGCTCACGGTAGGTCGGCTGGGGCAGGGCGTAGGGGCTGCGCGGCAGGTTGGGGTTCTCGTAGGTCTGGGCGTGGGCGGCGCCGGTCAGCACCAGGGCGAAGGCGAGGGCTGCGGCGCGGGCAGGGCGGACGGGCGGCATCGGGAGGAACTCCTCAAGGTTTCCCACGGCAAAGCTTGGACGGCGCCTTTGGTTCCGCGTCGGGTCGTTCCGGTCGCCTCCCGGTGACTGCGGCGCGGGCGCAGGCCACCTGCCGCGGCGGTCTGGACCTCGCCTTCGGGGCTGCCAGCCCCGGGGCCGCCGGGATGACGCGCGCCGCCCCCGCTGCTGCCCGCGCCCGACGCGATGCGGAGGGGTCGCGCGCGCCGCCGGCGATGACGGTCGACCCCGGGGAGAGACGTCGGGGTCGCGGGTCGGCTGCGGTTCGCGCGCGCCGCCGAGATCGAAGCGGAGGCGGTTCGGCTTTTCGGCCGTGGGGTTTGAGCCGATCGGGGTCGGGGGGGGGACGGGCACGGCTCCCGGACGCATCAGGGTGCCCCCGGGGCATGCCCCGGGCAAGCCGTTCCGGTCGCAGCAGCCCTGCCCTGCCGCGACCCCCTTCCGCACGCCCGCCATCCTGGTTAAGCAGGGTTCGCCGAGCCTGTTCGGAACCTGGCCGAGCCGGCGCGCGTCGGCGCTGACCCGACACGCGCCCGAGCCCCGACGACCCATCCGTTTCCCGGACGCCACCGCCCGATGACCGCCGCCCTGCCACCGCTCGCCCCCGACCTCCTTGCCGCGGCCCGGGTCGCCCCGGCCTGGCCGTTCGAGGAGGCGCGCAAGCTCGTCAAGCGGCTGGAGCGCAGCGGCAAGGCCGAGGTGGTGTTCGAGACGGGCTACGGCCCCTCGGGCCTGCCCCACATCGGCACCTTCGGCGAGGTGGCCCGCACGGGCATGGTGCGCCACGCCTTCCGCGTGCTCACCGAGGATCGCGTGCCCACCCGGCTCGTCGCCTTCTCGGACGACATGGACGGGTTGCGCAAGGTGCCCGACAACGTGCCCAACCGCGCCGCGGTGGCGGAGCACCTGGGCAAGCCCCTCACCGCCGTGCCCGACCCCTTCGGCACCCACGCGAGCTTCGGGGCCCACAACAACGCCCGCCTGCGCGCCTTCCTGGACCGGTTCGGCTTCGACTACACCTTCCTGTCGGCCACCGCCGTCTACCGCTCCGGCCGCTTCGACGCGGCGCTGCGCCTGGTGCTCGCGCGCTACGACGCCGTGATGACGATCATGCTGCCGAGCCTGCGCGCGGAGCGGGCCGGCACCTACTCGCCCTTCCTGCCCCTCCACCCGGACACGGGGGTCGTGATGCAGGTCCCGTTGGAGGGCCGCGACCCCGAAGCGGGCACGATCTCCTGGCGCGACCCCGCCACCGGCGCGCTGCACACCACGCCGGTGACGGGCGGCCACGCCAAGCTGCAGTGGAAGCCCGACTGGGCCATGCGCTGGCACGCGCTCGGCGTCGACTACGAGATGGCGGGCAAGGACCTGATCGACTCGGTCAGGCTTTCGGGGCGGATCGCCCAGGCGCTTGGCTCGGAGCCGCCCGAGGGCTTCAACTACGAGCTGTTCCTGGACGAGCAGGGGCAGAAGATCTCCAAGTCCAAGGGCAACGGGCTCGCGATCGAGGACTGGCTGACCTACGCGTCGCCCGACAGCCTGGCGCTGTTCATGTACGGCAAGCCCACCGCGGCCAAGCGGTTGTTCTTCGACGTCATCCCCCGCGCGGTCGACGACGACCTGAAGGCGCTGGAGGATTACGGCCGGCAGGGCTGGAAGGAGCGGCTCGGCAATCCCGCGTGGCACATCTACGGCGGCGCGCCGCCGCTCCCCGAGCGGCTCGCGCGCGAGGACGGCGCGCCCGTGCCGGCGCCGTCCTTCGCAATGCTGCTCAACCTCGTGTCGGTCGCCAACACCGACGACCCGGCGGTGCTCTGGGGCTTCCTGCGGCGCTACGCGCCAGGCGCGTCACCCGAGACCCACCCGAAGCTCGACGCGCTGGTGGGCTACGCGCTGCGCTACTGGCGTGACTTCGTGCGGCCCGCCAAGCGCTACCGCGCCCCCGACGCGGTGGAGCGGTCGGCGCTTCGATCCCTGTCGGACCTGCTCGCGCGCCTGCCCCCGGACGCGAGCCCCGAGACGATCCAGACCGCGCTCTACGACCTGGCCCGGCCGATCCCCCGCTACCAGGATTTCGCGGCCAAGACCGCCACGCCCGACCGGCCGGGCGTGTCCAGCGAGTGGTTCAACATGCTCTACCAGGTGCTGCTCGGCGAGCAGCGGGGGCCGCGCTTCGGGTCTTTCGCGGCGCTCTACGGCCTGCCCGAAACCCGGGCGCTGATCGCCGACGCGCTCGACGGGAGGCTCGTCGGCGGGCACGGGGCGGCCCTTGCCGACCCCGCCGAGGCTTGAGGGTCACGCGGCCCACGAGCCTCCTGTACGGACCGTCGGCGCCTAAGCCCCCCGACGCGCTGGCCGAGAAGCCGGGACACCCGCTCGTAGACGGGACGGGTGATGACGCAGCAGGCGAAGGCACGGGTCGCCGCTGCCGCGCCGCCGGACCGCGGCGCGGACAAGAGGCTCAGGCGATCTGCCTGCCGCGGGTCGCGGGCGCCTCGTAGGCCAGGTACTTGGTTTGCGTCGCGATGCGGTCCGCCAGGTACCGGGCGTCGTGCCAGACACCCCAGATGAAGCTGGACCCGCGGCGGGTCTGCCACGGCAGGCCCAGGAAGAAGAGGCCGGGCTCGACGGAAACGCCGCGCGTCTGCCGCGGCCTGCCGTCGGCGTCGAGCACGTCGAGGTCGAGCCAGCCGTAATCGACCGCGTAGCCCGTCGCCCAGATGATCGCCGTGACCCCGGCCCCCGCCAGGTCCAGCTCCCGGATCGGGCGGGTCACGCAGGCGGGATCGGGGCCGATCTGCCGCGCCTCGGGCTCGTCCGGAAGGTCGAGGCCGTTGCGGGCCGCGTAGGCGTCGGCCTCGTCCAGCAGCGCCAGATAGGTGGCGTCGCCGCGGGCGATGTTGTCCGCGAGGTCGCCCGCGAAGGCCAGCCTGCCCCTCCGGTAGGCCTCCGTTCGGCCGACCAGGGTGATGCCCTGGCCGGCGAGGCGACGGAAATCGATGGTCCGGCCGCCGCCCGCGCCGCTCACCGCGATGGTGACGTGCTCGGCACCCGGTTTCGGCGCCTCCAGGTCCCACTTGCCCAGGACGCCGAGCCACCAGCAGTAATCCCGCTCACGGTAGGCGCGCGGGGGACGGTCGTGCGGCCCGACCGACAGGTAGGTGCGCTTGCCCGAGCGCGCGAGCTCGTCGGCGATCTGCACGCCGGACGACCCCGCGCCGACCACCAGCACCGCGCCGTCCGGCAGTTGCCCCGGGTTGCGGTAGGCGCTGGAATGGATCTGCAGCACGCCCGCATCGGCGGGAACGGTGGGGGGAACGACGGGCTTCTGGAACGGTCCGGTGGCGACGACCACGTTCAACGCTTCCACCAAGCCTTCCGAGGTCTCCACCTCGAAGCCGGCGCGGCCCGCGAGCCGACGCACCGCCTTCACCTCGACCCCGCAGCGGACGGGCGCCTTGATCATCGTCGCGTAGTCGACGAAGTAGTCCGCGACCTTCTCCTTGGGAACGAAGCTGTCGGGGAGGGCTTCGGGGAAGGTCATGGCCGGGAAGCGGTCGTGCCAGGCCGGACCGTTCGCCACCAGCGAATCCCACCGTCCCGAGCGCCAGCGTTCGGCGATGCGGTGCCGTTCGAGCACCAGGTGCGGCACGTCGTGCTTGCCCAGGTGCTCGCTCATGGCCAGGCCCGCCTGGCCGGCGCCGACCACCAGCGTGTTGGTTTTCTCCACCGGCATTCGCGTCGCTCCTTTCGGCCGTCCGTGGGGCGGGCCCGCGGCCAACCTAGCGGACGGAGCGGGCACGCAAACAGCGGAGAACCGGGACCGTGGGTCGAAGGCCCTGAAGCCGCGTCGCGCGACCCCCGGCTCAGAACTCCCCCGGAACCCCGTAGCGCGGCGCGCCGGCCGGGTCGAGCGCGCGAACCACGTAGGCGTCCATCTGCGGCCTGTACATCTCCCACAGCGAGGCCAGGCCCGCCACCGGGCAGTTGTCCGTCCAGTCCACCCGCAGGTCCGCAACCGGCCAGGACAGCGTGTTGTCGACGAGTTTCAGGCCGGCAGAACGGACGGGGCCCGCTTCGCCGCCCGCGGCAAGGCCCGCGCGCATCGCGGCGACCAAGCGGTCGCCGAGGGGACCGCTCGCGGCGAGGAAGGCCTCGACCATGGCGGCCGGCACGCCGGCGCGGGCCAGCAGGTTGCCGCCGCACGCGACGTTCTCGTCGCGCGCCGCGGACCAGAGGCCCAGCGCCTTCGCGCCCGAATGGACCGCGGTCCGGCCGCGGGCGTCGACCGCGAGCACCTGCCGGTAGTCCATGTGGTCCGTCGAGCCGCGGAGCGCCTCGACGGCCTGGTCGGCGCTGGCGCCGAGCGCCATGAGGTCGAGGCCGCGCGGCCCGAGCCTCGGATCGGTCACGTTCTGGCTGGCCACGGCGCCCACGCCGCCGCGGGCGTGGGCGCAGCGCGCCGCGACCGCCGGCGAGGACGAGGCGACGGCGATGCCGAAGGCGCCCGTCGCGGCGCAGCGGGCGACGATCGAGAAGGTCACGCGGCCGGGTCCGGGATCACCGCGATGGCGTCGACCTCGACGAGCCACTCCGGGCGGGCCAGCGCGGACACGACGAGGCCCGTGGACACCGGGTGGACGCCCCTCAACCACTTGCCCAGGACGCGGTAGACGGCCTCCCGGTAGCGCGGGTCGATGATGTAGACCGTGATCTTGCAGACGTGCTCCAGCCGCGACCCCGCTTCGCGCAGCAGCACGTCGATGTTCGCCATGGCCCGCTCGGCCTGCCCCGCGGCGTCGCCGACCGCCACGCTCGCGGACGTGTCCAGGTCCTGGCCGACCTGGCCTCGCACGAACACCATCGTGCCCCTGGCGACCACCGTCTGGCACAGGTCGTTGTCGAGCCTCTGTTCGGGATAGGTGTTCCTGCTGTTGAACGGCCGGACGCGCTTGTGGACTGTCATTGCGGAACCCCCTTCAACCTTGGGTGACGCCGACTTTCTGCGGGAGGACGGCCGGCGGTGGGGACCCGCGCGAGGCCGCGTGACCCAGACCTGTCGGCACGCGCGGAGCCTGCTGTCGAGCGGTGTTCATCGTCGGACCGGATCGCTGCCGGGGCGAGACAGGCGGGCCGCGCGAGTTGGTTGGAGCCGAGGACCTGCTTTGGGACCCTGTCGAGCCGTGTCGCGAGTCCGGCAGCACGGTGGAGCAGCCGCCTTACCCGACGCGACGCACCGTCCGAGGCGGCGCGATAACCATTTTGCAGCGATGTTAACGGTTCGTTAACCCTTCTTAAGGGAAAGTGAACTGTTGGTGATGTGTGGGACATCAACTCTCGTCACGCCGCGGAGGGGTTAGCCATGGGCTTCGTGCTGAAGGGGGATCGCGAAACAGGAACGATCACCTACCATTGTTCGACCACGAAACGCGCGGTCGACAAGCTGCAAGACTTCCGGCGGGCCGAGTACCGCAACATCATCATCGTCACGGAAGACAAGGATTGCATCTCGGAAAGCAAGCTCTTTCACCTCGCGAAAGCCGCGGTGAACGTCCACGCCCTATCGTGACTTGAACGAGCGGCGCGATGATTCCACGATCTGCGGCATGAACTCCGCGGCCATGCTCATTCCGCTCGGGAGCGCGCTGACCGGCGGCGGGTGCCTCACGCATTCTTCCAGATACGCAAGGCCGTGAGCGATCACGGCCCGCGTGAACGGCTTGTTGATGATGCCTGCCGCGCCGGCGAAGTCGCTCCCGAGGAGCAGACCGTTCGCGGTCACGAACACGATCATGACCCCCTCGATCTCCCTCAAACCTTTGGCCCCGACCAGGCCCGCGAACTTGCCGTCCGCGAGTTGAAGATCGACGAGCGCGAGGTCGGGGCGCGTCGCGCGGGCGAGCCTGACCGCCTCGTCGCTGTACATCGCGGTTCCGACGACGACTTGCCCCGCATCCTCAACCATCATCTCAAGCTGCATAAGGACCAGGGCCTCATCCTCGACGATGAGAACCCGCAGGGGCTCCATCACGGGCGCGGCTCCACGCTCGCCGATGTGAGGGGTATCCGGAGCTCGACGCGGGTGCCGGGGTGGGCGGGATGCCACGCGATGCTGGCCGCGAGCTGGCGCGCCAGGTTCTCGATCAGCCGCTTGCCGAACGAGCCGCTCGGCGAGGGCTTCACCGACATCCCGTGACCGTCGTCGATGATCCGGATCGACACGTAGTTTCCGTCCGGCCGGACCGACACGGTCAGCACGCCGGCCCGCTCGTTCGCGAAGGCGTGCTTCAGGGTGTTGGTGATCAGCTCGTTCAGCATGAGCGCGACGGGCGGCGCCTTCTCAACCGGCACGTCGACCGTTTCGAGGTCGAGGTGAAGCCGCACGTCCGTCCGCCCCGACCCGCGCACCAGGTCGTCCGCGAGGTCCTGCGCGAAGGCCGCCACGTCGAAGCGCTCGACGTCGCGTGACTGGTACAGGCGACGATGCACCGTTCCCAGCGCCTCGACCCGGTTCAGCATCGAGTCCATCGTGGCCCGGGCCACCGGGTCCTTGATGGTCCGCGTCTGCATCGCCAGCAGCGAGGAGATCATCTGCAGGTTGTTCTTCACGCGGTGGTCCACCTCGTGAACCAGCATGGTCTTGGCGGCCAGCGCCTCGGTGAGGTCGCGCGTGCGCCTGGCGACCTCGCGCTCGAAGTGCTCCTTGTCCTCCAGCGTGCGAAGGTGCGCGTCGACCCGGTCCGTCACGTCCATCTGCGAGGCGAAGTAGAACAGCAGCTCGCCGCCCTCGTTCACGACCGGGCTGAGGTAGAGCGCGTTCCAGAAGGGCGTCCCGTCCTTGCGGTAGTTCAGCAGGTCGATCGAGATGTCGCGGCGCTCCTCGATCGCCTCGCGCACCTGCCGCACCGCCCCCTGGTCGGTCTCGGGCCCCTGCAGGAACCGGCAGTTGGTTCCCATGATCTCGTCCCGCTCGTAGCCGGACAGCCGTAGAAAGGCGTCGTTCACGAAAACGATGGGGTTGTCATGCTCGCGGGGATTTGTAATGATCATGGCCATGCGCGTCGCGCGGATGGCGGCGGCGAAGGGGTCTCCTTTGCCGTGCTCGGCGTTCAGCCGGTCTGTCAGGTGCCAGGCGTCGGTGGGTTCCATCGTGCCCTACTTCGTGCTGCACTGAATGCCGCCGTGCGGGCTCAGTTCTCGACGGAAATCTAAACGACAACGGCCAAGTCGGGTTCCCACCGGCTTGCATCGACGTTCGGACGGCCCGTCGCCGCCGGCCGCGCCGGGGCGAGCGCACGGGTTTCCGCTGGTGAGGCGCCTCGCCCTGCAAGCCACGCGAAAGCCCGGGCGCGCACGCTGACCGCCGACCAAACGCAACACAGCCCGTCCCGAGGTGAGGATGCCCGACCCGATCCAGCAGCTCGCGGGCTGCCGCATCCTCGTTGTGGAGGACGACTGCCTCGTGGGCATGATCGTGAAGGACATGCTCGAAGAGGCCGGCGCCGAGGTCATGGGGCCGGTGCCGGGCCTCGGCCAGGCGCTCGCCCTCGCGGAGGAGGGGGGCATCGACGCGGCGGTGCTCGACGTGAACCTGGGCGAGGGGGAAACCTCCTTCCCGCTCGCCGACCGCCTCGCGGCGCTCGGGGTGCCGTTCCTGTTCGCCACGGGCAACCCGCAGGCGGCGGCCTGCTCCGCGCACCGGGACCGGCCGCGCCTGCCCAAGCCGTTCCGCGAGCTCGATCTGGTCGACGCCGTGGAACGGCTGGCCGGCTCGGCCGCGCCCCGGTGCGGCATCGTCCCCCGTGCGAGGCGGCCCCAACGGGAGAGCGAGGTTCGCCCCGTCTAACCCTCGTCCGCGGCCTCGAACTCGTCGAGCCGCCGGGACAGGCTGCCGAGCCGCGACAGGATCACGGCCAGGAAGCACAGGATCAAGCCTCCCACCAGGCAGGTGACCTGGATCGCGAACTGGCCCTCGGTGGGCGACTTGCCCGTGCTCAGCAGCGTGCTGAGGAAGCCCAGCGCGACGATCAGGATGCCGCAGGCCGCCGCCAGGATGGTCATGGGACCGCACACTCCCTTTCTGCGGCGCCATCAACACGAGAACCGGGCCGCGGATCAAGGCCGGGCGGTGGCGGGCTCGCCGCGGCCGGTGTAGGGACGGCGGGCCGCCCTCCGCGGCGCAGCGAAAGGTCCACGTCCGTGAAGGTCCTTCTCCTGGGGTCGGGCGGCCGCGAGCACGCGCTCGCGGCGAGCCTCGCGGCGAGCCCCGGCTGCCGCGAGCTGATCACCGCGCCCGGCAACCCCGGCACGGCGGCGCTCGGGCGCAACGTCGCGCTCGCGATCGACGACCCCGGCGCGGTGCTCGACCTCGCCCGGCGCGAGGAGGTCGGCCTCGTCGTGGTGGGGCCGGAGGTGCCGCTCGTGGCGGGCGTCGTGGACCACCTCGTCGGCGCCGGCGTTCCGGCCTTCGGGCCGACCGCCGCGGCCGCCCGGCTCGAAGGCTCCAAGAGCTTCGCCAAGGAGATCTGCCTCACCCACGGCGTTCCCACCGCGGAGGGGGCGAGCTTCGCCGATCCCCAGGCCGCCAAGGCTCACCTGCGTCGCCACCCCTTGCCCGTCGTGGTGAAGGCGGACGGGTTGATGGCTGGCAAGGGCGTGGTGGTGGCGCAGACCCTGGCGGAGGCCGAGGCGGCCGTGGACGCGCTGCTCACGGGTGAGCCGGGCGCCACCGTGCTGGTTGAGCGGTTCCTCGCCGGCGAGGAGATGTCCTTTTTCGCGCTGTGCGACGGGACGCGGGCGCTGCCCTTCGGCACCGCGCAGGACCACAAGCGGGTGGGCGAGGGCGACACCGGCCCCAACACGGGCGGGATGGGCGCCGTGTCGCCCAGCCCCCAGGCCGACCCGGCGCTGGAAGCCCGCGTCATGGCCGAGATCGTCGAGCCGATCCTGCGCGCCATGGCGGGGCGCGGGACGCCGTTCCGCGGCTTCCTGTTCGCGGGGTTGATGATCGGCTCGGACGGGCCGGCCGTGATCGAGTTCAACGTCCGGCTGGGCGACCCGGAGGCGCAGGCGATCCTCCCGCGGCTCGCGGACGACCTCCTCCCCCTGCTGCTCGCGGGCGCGAACGGCGCGCTTCCCGACGGCCCGGTGCGCTTCTCCCCGGAAACGGCGCTGACCGTGGTGATGGCGGCGCGGGGTTACCCCGGCGCGCCCGAGACGGGCTCGACGATCGCGGGGCTCGACCGGGTCGAGGCGCTGCCCGCCACGCGCGTGTTCCTCGCCGGCACGCGGCGGGACGACGGGACGCTGGTGGCGAGCGGGGGCCGCGTGCTGGCCGTGACCGCCCTCGGCGTGTCGGCCCGCGACGCGCAGGAACAGGCCTACCGCGGCGTGGACGCGATCGATTGGCCCGACGGCTTCTGCCGCCGCGACATCGGCTGGCGGGCGGTGGCGCGCGAGCGCGAAGCGGGGTAGCTCACCGCCCATGTCCCGCCCTGCCGCCCGTTCCACGCCCCCGACCCCCGCCGGAAGCCCGCCCGCGACGGACGTCGTCGTCCCCCCCGCGGGAGATCCGGCCCTCGCGCGAAGCGGCGGGCCCGCCGACCGGACCACCGCCGGGACGCCGCGGATCGCCGTGGCCCTGGGTGCGGGTGGGGCGCGCGGCCTCGCCCACGTGGTGCTCCTGGAGGTGCTGGACGAGCTGGGGCTGCGCCCGGTGGCGCTCGCCGGCTGCTCCATGGGCGCCGTGGTGGGGGCCGCCTACGCGGCGGGCCTGACGGGGCGGGAGGTCCGCGCGCACGTCCTGGGGGCGCTGCGCAGCCGTGGCCGCGTGCTCGGCCGCCTGCTGGAGGCGCGGGTCGGCCGCTTCGCGGACCTTCTGGCGCGCCGGCTCGCCAACCCGGTGCTGGTCGACGCCGAGCGGCTGCTGCCGCCTTTCTGGGCGGAGGGCATTCCGGAGCAGTTCGAGGACCTTGCGATCCCCCTCGCGGTGATGGTGACCGACTTCAACGCCCGCGAGGGCCTGCTGATCCGCTCCGGGTCGCTGCGCAGCGCGGTCGCGGGCTCCATCGCGGTACCCGGGCTCGTGCAGCCCGTCGAGCGCGACGGCCGCGTGCTGGTGGACGGCGGCGTGGTGGACCCGCTCCCGTACGGGGCGCTGTTCGACGTGGCCGACCTCGTGCTGGCCTCCGACGCGTCGCAGGGGCCCGTCGACGAGGCCGCCACGGCCGTGCCGCAACCCGTCCAGGCCATGCTGGGCGCGGCGCAGATCATGCAGGCCACCATCACGGCCCGCACCTTGCGCGACCGACCCCCGCACCTGCTCTTGCGCACGCCCACCGAGCGCTTCCGCCTGCTGGACTTCTTCGGCGCGGCCCGCATCCTGGAGGCTGCCGACGCCCGCAGGGACGCGGTCCGGGCCGAGGTGGTGGCGCTGGTCGAGCGCTGGAGAGCCGCGCGGGAGGCGGCTTGAGCGGTCAGCCGCGGGCCGTCGCGAGGGCGAGCAGGTCGGCCAGCACGCGGCGCGTGTCCGCGTCGGCCAACCCGTCCGCCCGCGCCGGCCGGAAATGGAGCTGGAAGGCCCGCACCACTGTCGCGGTCGCGCCGTCGTACAGGCCGGTGGGCTCGATCCCGTAGCCGTAGCGGCCGAGGTCGGCCTGCAGCGCCGCCACCGCGGGGCCGCGGTCGCCCGGGCCGCAGGCGGGCTCGTCCGGGGCGGGCCGGCTCGGGACCCACAGGCCCACGCCCGCGGCGTGCAGCCGGTCCCAGGGAAAGCGCTCGCCGGGGTCAAGCTTGCGGCCGGGCGCCACGTCCGAATGGGCCAGCACGCGCGCGGGCGGGATGGCGTGGCGCGCCACGAGGTCGCGGCAGAGCGCCGCCAGCGCCGCCACCTGCGCGTCGGGGTAGGGGGGCAGGCCGCCCGGATGGCCCGCGTTGACGACCTCCACGCCGAGCGAGGCGGAGTTGAGGTCGGTGTCCCCGGCCCAGACCGAGCGCCCGGCATGCCACGCGCGCCGGTCTTCCGCCACGAGCTGGACCACGCGGCCGTCCTCCTCCACGACGTAGTGGCAGGACACCTCCGAGGCCGGGTTGCGCAGCCAGGCGAGCGCCGCCGGGCCGTCCGCCATGCCGGTGTAGTGCAGCACAAGGGCGTCGGGCGCGCGTCCGCCCCGCCGCTCGCCGTGGTTGGGCGAGGGCAGGACGGCGTCGACGCGGGCGCTGTCGGGCCGGTCGAGGAGGGCCGCGCCGCTCAATAGCCGTAGTAGCGCAGGCAGACCGGGAAGCCGTCGGCGTCGTAGCCGCGCTGGGCGCAGCGGGCGGGCGGCGGACCGCCGTAGGGGCCCGCGTAGTAGGCGGGCGCCGGGCGCGGGGTCGAGGCCGCCCCCAGGATCGCGCCCGACCCCGCCCCGATGGC
>CAXTDZ010000125.1:0-13658 GCA_964243035.1 uncultured Lichenihabitans sp. | reverse complement strand
CCCGCAGGCCCCCGCGGCGCGGCGCGGCGAGCACGCGCCCCCCGCCGACCTCGCCGCGGCCCCGCGTCGCGAGCCCGTCGCGCAAACCCCGGTCCGGCTCAGGGGCTGACCGCTCGTTCGGACGCGACAGCGCCGCCGCATCGGTTTAGGGTCGCGGCCACCATGGACCGTTCGGCGACCCTGTTCATCGGCGTCTCACCCTGGCGCATGCTGCTGATCGCGGCGGGGGCGTTCGCCATGGCCGGGCTGTCCGCCCTGATTGCCTTCCACCTCGTGTCCACCGAGCGGATCACCGCGACCCAGCAGGTCGCGGCGGTGGTGGGCGTTCCGTTCTTCGGCCTGTGCGGGCTGGTCGCGGTGTGGCGGGTCGCGGGGCTGCGCGGCCCGGTGGTGACGCTGTCGCCCGAGGGCTTCCGCGACGTCCGCGTCGCGCCGGACCTGATCCCCTGGAGCGCGATCCGGGCCGTGACGACCTGGCAGCACCGCCGGCAGCGCGCCATGGTGCTGGCGATCCGGCCTGAGGTGGAGCGGAGCCTCGCCCTGACCCCGATCGCGCGGTGGACGCGCGGCGCCAACCGACGCCTCGGGGCCGACGGGCTCGCGATCAGCGCGGTGGGGCTGACGATCCGCTACGACGACCTGCTGGCCGAAACCACGGCGCGCCTGCGCGACGCGGGGCAATAAGGGTCCGTGCGGTCCCGGGCTTGCCGGCCCGTCCCGCCGCGGCATGTGCAAGGGCGCGAGCCCGCGCGGCCGATCCCCCAACCATCCAACCGGCACCGTCCCGATGCGTTCTTCCAGATCCCACGTCCTGACGGCGCTGCTCGCGCTGGCGGCCCTGGCCGTCGCCACCGCCGCGCGGCCAGACGACGGCCCGGCCTACGGGCCCGAATTGCAGGGCTACGACTATCCCTTCCCCGTCCACACCTACGCGTTCCTGTCGCAGCACAACCAGGTCCACATGGCCTACCTGGACGTGCCCCCGGCCGCGGGCACCAAGCTCACCGGCCGCACCGCCGTTCTCCTGCACGGCAAGAACTTCTGCGCCGCCACCTGGGCCCCGACGATCCGGGCCCTGAGCACGGCGGGCTACCGGGTGATCGCGCCGGACCAGATCGGCTTCTGCAAGTCCAGCAAGCCCCAAAGCTACCAGTTCACCTTCCGGCAGCTCGCCCAGAACACCTTCGACCTGCTCGACCGGCTCGGCATCAGGCGCGCCACCCTGGTGGGCCACTCGACGGGCGGCATGCTCGCGGCCCACTACGCCCTGCTCCACCCCGAGGCCGTGGACGCGCTCGTCCTGGTGGACCCGCTGGGGCTGGAGGACTGGACCGCCAAGGGCGTGCCGCCGGTCACGGTGGAGCAGTGGTACAATCGCGACGTCAAGACCACGGCGGACTCGATCCGCGCCTACGAGCGCGAAACCTACTACGCGGGCGACTGGCAGGACCGCTACGAGGCGCCCGTGCAGATGCTGGCCGGGCTGTACCGCGGGCCGGGCCGCGAGCAGGTCGCCTGGGACTCGGCCCTGCTCGACGACATGATCCTGACCGAGCCCGTCGTGTACCGCCTCGGGCAGATCAAGGCCCCCACCCTGCTGGTGATCGGCGACAAGGACGTGACCGCCATTGGCAAGGATTTCGCGCCGCCCGAGGCCCGCCCCGCGCTCGGCCGCTACCCCGAGCTGGGGCGGGCCGCCGCGGCCGCGATCCCCCACGCCAAGCTGGTCGAGTTCCCCACCCTCGGCCACGCGCCCCAGATGTCCGACCCCGACGCCTTCAACGCGGCGCTGCTGGGGTGGCTGGCGGGGCGGTGAACGACAAGCCGAACCCATGCCGTCCGGCTTACCGCAGGGGTTGGTGGGACAATGGAGTGGAATCGAGCAGGCGGGCAACGATCCGGCGCAGCTACGGCCGGCATGGACCGCGGCAAGGCCACTCCTGAAGCTTCTCTGCCCCTGGCGTCAGTGGAAAACGTGCATGGTGTCCCGGCGGCCGTGGAGGACGCGCAGGATGCTTACGCCATCCTGCAGCGGTCGATGGAAAATGACGTGTTCCCGGTACACGAAGGACCGCGCACCTTGGCGCAGGTCGTTCCGACCCCGGCCGCTCATAGGCCAGTCCGCGAGGTGGTGGAAGGTGCCTTCCAGCCCTTCGAGGTAGCGCGTCGCGGCCGTCGGATTGTTTGACGTGTCCAGTCGCGGATCGCTCGTAGATCGGCTCTGGCCGCAGAGACGATCTGAATGCGCCTCATCCCCCGAAGCGGGTGCGGGTGTCCTCGATCAACTCGCGCATGAAGAGGCCTCCATCCATGCCCTCGCCGCGGTCGGCCTCGGCAACGGCGGGATCCAGCAACGCACGCAGTTCAGCCACGTGGGCCGCGTAGTGGCGCAGCACGGCCGTGACGGCCTCCTCCTCGGATGCGAAAACGCCAGCCTTCACCTGGTCGCGGGCAACGGCCTCAAACTCGGGAGGGATGACAACGTCCATGCCCACCAGCGTATCAGGTGCCGCTTCGTTCTTGAAGCAAAACCCACCTGCCTCGAAGCCGATCGATGGCCGTTGGGTGCAGCGGGGGCCGCTTGCACGACGTCGGGGTAACCTGTCCCGGCCTACGCACGAAGCGCGTGACGCGCGCGCGGGCGGGTCGGCGATCGAGGGCGGCCTGCCTCAGGCCGCCGTGCGCTCCTCCCCCCGCGCGGGCGGCCGGGCGTTGACGCTCGTCACCTCCGGCACGCCGGCCGCGTAGAGCGCGGCGCGGCAGGCGTCGACCGCCTCCAGGCTCGCGTCGCCCGCGTCGACCAGGACCGCGAGGTCGGCCCGCTCCGCCGCGGGCAGGCCCGCCGCCGTGGGCGCCGGCGCCGCGAACACCACGTGGTCGTAGGTTTCGGCAAGCGCCTCGGCCATCAGCCCGAAGCCCGCGACCGCCGCCTCCGCATCGGTCGCCCCGAAGGGGACGAGGTGGAGCCGCGAGTGCGGGTCGCGGTGGATGGCCTCGGCGAAGCTCGCCGTTCCCGCCAGGAGGTCGCGCAGGCCCGGCCCCGGCTCGGCGTCCCCGGCCCGCAGCACCTCCTCCAGCCCGCCCGCCCCGCAGTCGACCAGGATCACCCGGCCGCCGCGGGCGAGGTCCCGCGCCACCCGCAGGGCGGTCGGCACCACGTCGGCCGCGAACCCGTCCGGCGCCGTCACGAGGGTGCGCACCCCGCCCTCGGCCCGGCGGCGTCCCTCGGCGGCCGCCACCGCGAGGGCGAGGTCCGGATCGGGGTCGGCATGGCCGGCGCCCGCCACCATGGGGGCGCCCGCGGGCAGGGTCGGGCGCAGCGGGGCGTCGCCGGCCTCCTCCTCCCACCCGGCCGGCTCGCCGCCGAGCTGGACCGGCATGGTGCCCGGACCGGTCGCGTCGCGCAGGAAGGCGCGTCCCGACAGGAGCTCGCGGCCGATCACCACGCCCAGCGACAGCACCAGCCCCGCCAGCGTGAAGATCGCGATCATCGGCCCCTTCTTGGGGAAGGACGGCAGGGCGGGCGCGACCGCGCGCGAGATGATGCGCGCGTCGGCCGGGTTGGCCTGCGAGGTTTCGCGGGCCAGCGCCTCCTGGTACTTCTGGGTGTTGAATTCGAGCTGGTCCTTCAGCAGGCGCGCCTGGAGGTCGAGGTTGTTGAGCGTCACCTCGTCGGCGCCCGCCGCGCTGGCGCTCTTCTTCTGGGCGTCCAGGGCGAGGTCGAGGTTGTCGACGCGGCCCGCCGCGATGCGCGCGTCGTTCTCCAGCGTGCGGACGACCTTCTCGGCCGCGACCCTGGTTTCCGCGTCGATGTCGGCGAGCTGCGCGTTGAGCTCGCGCATGCGGGGGTGGCCGGGCAGCAGCGTTTCCCCGAGCTGCGCGATCTGCGTCTTCACCATCAGGCGCTGGTCCGCCATGCGGCGGATCAGGTCGTTGTTGGCGACGTCGGGGACCTCGGCGATGCGGTTGGCCCTGATCATGTCGCGCAGGATCTTGGCCTTGGCCTCGGCGTCGGCCTGCGCGGTGCGGGCCTGGGCGAGCTGGGTGTTGACGTCGGCCAGCTGCTGCGCCGTGATCGTGGTGTTGTTGGTTCCTACCAGCAGGCCGGTCTGCGCCCGGTACTGCTGCACCTTGGCCTCGGCCTCCGAGGCGCGCGTCTTGAGGTCGGCGATCAGGCTGGCGAGGGAGGCCGCCGCGGTTCGCGCGCTGTCGCGCTTGGCGTTGGACTGGACGCCGATGTAGAGGTCCGACACGGTGTTGACGGCGCGCGCCGCCAGGTCGGGGTCCTCGGCGGTGAACTGCACGGTCAGCACGCGCGACTTGGCGACGGGGTAGACGCTGAGCTTGTCGAAGTAGGACGACAGGATGCGGTCTTCGGCGGGCACCCGCAGGGGGTCGCGCTCCAGCCCCGTCAGCACCAGCAGGCGCGACAGGGGGCCGAGCCCGCCCGCAAGCGGGTCGAACTCGGGGTTGCCCTTGAGCCCCAGCGCGCGGATCGCGTCGCGCGCGATGTCGCGCGAGGACACGAGCTGCACCTGGCTGTCGACGGCCTCCTCGTCGGGCGCCTGGTCCGGGTTGCGCTCGGTGCGCTCGGGACGCGTGAAGAAGTTGTCGCCATTCTCGATGAGAATCTTGGCCTCGGCCGTGTAGCGCGGCTTGACCAGGTTGACGGCCACGGCGGAGGCCGCGAAGCACAGCAGCACTGGACCCGCGACCCACAGCTTGCGGCGGCGGACCGCACGGCCAATCGCGGGCAGGTCCAGGTCGTGGCGCGACGCCGCCTCCCGCCGCCACTCGTTCCCGCTGCCATCCAGCATGGCGCACTCCACCCAAGGCCTCTGCGGCACGGCGACCGAAGCCGGCGCGCTTAACAGCAGCCAATAGACGGCACGGAGATTGAAGCTCTATTAACCGTACCGCTCATTTTCACGCGATCGTGAGCGGGCGGGCGCGGCCGTCAGCCTCGCGCATGGTGCAGAACAAGCGCGGCCGCGGCCGCGCTGGGGGCTGGTGCGCCTTCCGGCCGCACCAGCCCGTCCAGCCGCGCCTGGGCCGCGAGCTGGGCGTCCCGCGCGGGACCGCCCCGCACGAGCGGCAGCAGCGCGCCCGCCAGCGCCTCGGGCGTGCAGGCCGGCCCGATGAACTCCGGCACGCTCGCGTCCCCCGTGATGAGGTTGGGCAGCACGATGGAGGGGACCTTGACCAGGAAGCGCAACTGCATCTCCAGCGCGGACACCCGGTAGGCCACCACGGTGGGAACGCGGGCCAGCGCCAGTTCCAGCGTCACCGTCCCCGAGGCCGCGAGCGCCGCCCGCGCCCGCCGGAAGGCGTCGAGCTTGGCCTCCTCCCCCCGCACGAGGCGCGGCCTGACGGGCCAGGAGGCCGCGCGGGCCTCGATCTCGGCCGCGAGGTGGTCGACGGCGGGCAGCACGACCTCGACCGGGCCCAGGGCCTCCGCGACCCGCCCGAGCGCGGCGCCGAAGTCCGCCATCAGCCGGTGGATCTCCGCGCGGCGGGACCCGGGCAGCACGAGCAGGACGGGGGGGTCGGCGTCCCGCCGGGCCGCCTCGGCCGGGGACGGGCGGAGCTCGGCGAGGCGCTCGACGAGCGGGTGGCCCACGTAGGTGCAGGGCGGCCCGCCCAGGCGCCGGTGCGCCTCGGGCTCGAAGGGCAGCAGGGCCAGGACGTGGTCCACGTAGGCGCGCATGGCCCGCGCCCGCCCCGTGCGCCAGGCCCAGACCGTGGGGCTCACGTAGTCCAGCACCGGCAGGCCGGGCAGCGCGCGGCGGACGAGGCGGGCCACGCGGTGGGTGAAGTCGGGGCTGTCGATGATGACCAGCACGTCGGGCCGGGCCGCGACGGCCGCGCGGGCCGTGTCGCGGATGCGAGCGAGCAGGGTGGGCAGCCGCCGCACCACGGGCAGGATGCCGTTCACCGCGATGTCGGCCATCGGGAACAGGGACGCGAGCCCCTCGGCCTCCATGCGCGGGCCGCCCACGCCCGCGAAGCGGACGGGACGGGGCGAGGCCGCCCGGAGCGCCCGCATGAGCTTGAAGCCGAGCTGGTCGCCCGAGGGCTCGCCCGCGACGAGGAAGACGGTGAGCGCCCCCTCCTCCTCCGCCGGGCCGGGTGCCGTCACACCGCGGGGTCCTTGCTGTCGCGCGGCACGCAGAGGGCGCCGCGCTCGCCGCCCCCGCGCACGAAGTCGAGGATCTCCTGCACCTCGCGGTGTGCCGCGTATTCGCTCGCGACGTCCTCGACGCGCTCCTTCAGCGTGCCTTCCGCGGCGAAGATCAGGCGGTAGGCGCGACGCAGGTCGTGGATCTGCTCGCGCGAGAAGCCGCGGCGCTTGAGCCCCACGAGGTTGAGGCCGGCCAGGTAGGCGCGGTTGCCGAGCGCCATGCCGTAGGGGATCACGTCGTTCTCGACGCCCGCCAGCCCGCCCACGAAGGCGTGCGCGCCGATCCGCACGAACTGGTGGACGGCAGCCCCTCCCCCCAGGATGACGTAGTCGCCGACCCGGCAGTGCCCGGCCAGCATGACGTTGTTGGAGAACACCACGTCGCTGCCCACGCGGCAGTCGTGCGCGACATGCGCGTTGGCCAGGAAGGTGGAGCGGTCGCCCACCACGGTCTCCCCCCCGCCCGCCGCGGTGCCGGGGTTCATGGTGACGCCCTCCCGGATCAGGCAGTCGGCACCGATCCGCAGCGTCGAGGGCTCGCCGCGGTACTTCAGGTCCTGCGGCTCGTGGCCGATGGAGCTGAACGGGAAGATGCGGGTGCGCGGGCCCACCGTGGTGCGCCCCGCCACCACCGCGTGGGACAGGAGGCGGACGCCCTCGCCCAGGACCACCTCGGGGCCCACCGCGCAGAACGGGCCGATCTCGACGCCCGCGCCGAGCCGGGCCGCGGGGTCGACCACGGCCGCGGGGTGGACGACGGGTCCGGGCCCGCTCAATCCATCACCAGCATGGCGCTGACCAGCGCCTCGCACACCAGCGCGCCCTCGACCTTGGCTTCGCCGCGGTACCACCACATGTTGCGGCGGCGGGCGGTCTTGGTGAGGTGGTACTCGACCACGTCGCCCGGCACCACGGGCTTGCGGAACTTCGCCTTGTCGATCGTCATGAAGTAGACGACCTTGGGCCGCGCCATCGCCTGCGAGCGGACGCAGAGCGCACCCGCGGTCTGCGCCATGCCCTCGATGAGCAGGATGCCCGGCATCACGGGCCGGCCGGGGAAATGCCCTTGGAAGTGCGGCTCGTTGATCGTGACGTTCTTGATGCCGACGCACGAGTCGTCCCCGCGCATGGCCACGATCTTGTCGACCAGCAGGAACGGGTAGCGGTGCGGCAGGGCTTGGAGCAGGCCCTGGATGTCCAGGGCATCCAGCGAGTCGAGCGTGGCGGTTGCGTCCATCGGGTCGTCCAGTCAGCGTCGGGGTTGAGCGCGAGGCCGCGCCCCAAGCGCGATCCGCAGGTCAGCACGTCGGCCGCAAGCTTTAGGAAAGGCGACCGCGGTCCGGCAACCCCCCGCGGGGACGGCAGCCGGCGCCGTCACGGCTTTTCGCCTTTGCCCGCGGCCATGCGCTTGAGCATCGCGGTCTGCTTGAAGAACTCGCGCACGGGCTGGGCCGGGGAGCCCACCACGCGGGCGCCCGGCGCCACGTCGGCCATGACGCCCGCCTGGGCGCCGATCTGCGCGCCGGTCCCGATCGCGAGGTGGCCCGTGAGCCCGGCCTGGCCGCCGGTCGCGACGTAGTCGCCCAGCGTGGTGGAGCCCGAGATGCCGCCCTGGGACACCACGATGCAGTGCCGGCCGATGACGACGTTGTGGGCGATCATCACGAGGTTGTCGATCTTGGTGCCCTCGCCCACCACGGTGTCGCGGTTGGAGCCGCGGTCGATGGTGGTGTTGGCGCCCACCTCCACGTCGTCCTGGATCACCACGCGGCCGACCTGGGGCACCTTGAGGTGGCCCGCCGGGCCCATGGCGAAGCCGAACCCGTCCTGGCCGATCCGCACGCCCGGGTGCAGGATCACCCGGTTGCCGATCAGCGCGTTGAGCACGGTGACCTGCGGGCCGACCGAGCAGTCGCGGCCGATGCGGACGTCCGGCCCCACCACGCTGTTGGCGCCCACCACCGTGCCGGACCCGATCTCGGCGCGGGCGCCCACCACGGCGCCGGGGTCGATCACCACGCCGGCTTCCAACCTGGCGTCCGGGTGGATGAACACGCCGGGCGCGATGCCGTCGGTGGCGAACACGGGGCCGGGCCGGAGCGCGTCGGGGTAGAGCTTGGCCAGCACGAGCGCCACCGCCCGGTAGGGCTCGGCCGCGACCAGCGCCACAGTGCCCGACGGCACATGGGCCGCGTAGGTCTTGGGCACGAGGCAGGCGGCCGCGCGCGTCCCGGGCAGCGCGCCCGCGTAGCGCGGGTTGTCCAGGAAGGTGAGCGCCCCCGCTTCGGCCGCGTCGAGGGGCGCCACGCCCGTGATGGCGGCACCGAGGTCGGCCCCCTCGGCGGGCGCCGCGCCGGTCCAGGCCACGACCTCGGCAAGCGTCGGGGTGCAGGCGGGACGGAAGAACAGGGGTGCGCTCAAAGGCCGGGTCTCTCGCGTGTGTCGGGCCGGTTGCTGGCACACGCGGGAGCGGACTGGCAAGCCCGGGCCTTGCTCCGGGCCGGGAGGAGCCGGACCCCGCCGGCTCCCTCAGGCGGTCAGAACTGGGTGCCGCCCGAGAAGCGGAACGCCTGGGTCTGGTCGTACTTGTCCTTGGTCAGGGCGAAGGCGTAGTCGAACCGGAGCGGCCCCACGGGCGAGGCCCAGAGCAGGCTCGCGCCGACCGAGGAGCGGATCGTGTCGGAGTCCTGGACGCAAACGTAGTTGGGCTGCGTCTGCGCGGTGACGACCTGGCCGTTCTTCACGTAGCCCGAATAGGGACACTGGCCCACCGCGGTGGCGCCGAAGAAGGTCCGCTGCCCCGTGTAGCCGAACAGCGTGCCGGCGTCGGCGAACACCGCGCCCTTGATGGCGAGGTCGCGGGGCAGGCCGTAGATCGGGAACTGCACCTCGGCCGAGGCGCCCGCGTAGTGGGCGCCGCCCAGCCCGTTGTAGGCGAGCGCGTTGACGTCGCCGATGTCGCGCGGGCCGATGCCGCCCGGCGCGAAGCCGCGCACCAGGGTCGGGCCGAGCTGGAACAGGTCGGTGATGCGCAGGGTCTTGCCGTCCAGCGCCTGGACGTTGCCGCCCTGGAGGTGGATGAAGCCGATGATGTCGTCGTAGATCGGGTGGTAGTAACGCAGGTCGCCGGTGTTGCGGAGGAAGTAGTCGGAGTTGAAGTTGTCCTTGTTCGACGAGTCGAAGCCGAAGTCGGTGCGGATGTCGACGTAAAGGCCCGTGGTCGGGTTCTTGAGGTTGTCGAGCGTGTTGTAGGTCAGGTTGAAGCCGACCAGGTTGGTGAGCGTGGCGCCGGCCGCCTCCTTGATGGCGAGCGAGGCTTCCCCGTTGGCCAAGCAGTTGTTGAAGAAGCCGCCGTCGCCGTTGGCGTCGGGCAGGAAGGTGACGCCGGAGATCGGCGCGCCGCCCGTGCTTTGGCAGTCGTTGTAGGGCTGCGACGCGCTGTTCGGGATCGTCAGGTTGGTGTTGTAGATCGAGTAGTGCGGCGACACGGTGAACTCGTCCGTGACCGGGATGCCCAGGCGCAGCGTGCCGCCGGTCACGAAGGTCGAGTAGACCGAGTACTGCGAGTTGTCGCTCTGCTTGGCGAACAGGTCGAAGCCCGCCGCGACGCGCGTGTCCAGGATGTAGGGCTCGGTGAAGCTGAAGTCGACGCCGCGCGAGTACTGCCCCTCCTGCACGGCGAGCTTCACGTACTGGCCACGGCCGAGGAAGTTGGTTTCGGTCACCGCCACCTCGGCGATGAAGCCGTCGCTGGTCGAGTAGCCGCCCGAGATCGAGAAGGAGCCGGTGGGCTGGTCCTCGACGTCCACGTTGATGATCACGCGGTCGGGCGCCGAGCCCTGCTCGTTGGTGATCTTCACCTTCTTGAAGAAGCCGAGGCTGTTGAGGCGACGCTCGGCGCGGTCGATCAGCACCTTGTTGTAGGGGTCGCCCTCGCCGATGTCGAACTCGCGGCGGATCACGTAGTCGCGCGTGCGGGTGTTGCCGCGGATGTTGATGCGCTCGATGTAGAGGTGGGGCCCGTCGTCGACCACGAAGGCCAGCGTCACCTTGTGGGTGGCGGGGTCGCGGTCGCCGCGCGGCTTGACCTCGGCGAAGGCGAGCCCGCGGCGCTGCAGCTCGCGGGTCACGGCTTCCACGGTCTTCTCGACCTGGTCGCCGTCGTAGACGTCGCCCGGGCCGATGCGGACGAAGTGGGCGAGGTCGTCGCCCGACGCGGCCGGCAGGTGCGACTCCACCCGAACGGCGCCGAGCGTGTACTGCTGGCCTTCCTCGACCGAGATCCGGACCGTGTAGCCGCCCGCGGCGGCGTCGAACTTCACGTCCGTGTCGATGATGCGGAAGTCCGCGTAGCCGTTGCGCAGGTAGAAGCGCCGGATGAGGTCCTCGTCGGTGGCGATCCGCTCGGGGTCGTAGATGTCCGAGGTCTTGATGAAGGACAGCAGGTTGGACTCGGACGACTGCATCAGGCCGCGGAGCTTGCCGGAGCCGAAGGCGTGGTTGCCTTCGAACTCGATCGACTTGATGCCGGTCTTGTCACCCTCGTCGATGGTGAACACGACGTCGAGCCGGCCATTGGGCAGGTCGACGGTGCGCGCCGTCACCTTGGCGTTGCCGCGGCCGGAGTTGCGGTAGATCTCGATGATGCGCTGGATGTCGGCCTGGACCACCGCGGGCGAGTAGGGGCCGCGCGACTTGGATTGGAGCTGCTGGGCGAGCTGGTCGCCCTTGACCTTGCTGTTGCCCTCGAACGCGACCCGGTTGATGACGCCGTTCTCCACGACGTGGACCACCGTGGTCGAGCCGCGGTGCTCCACGCGGACGTCCGAGAATAAACCCGAGGCGTAGAGATCTTTGACGGCCTGGTTGTCGTTCCCCTTGTCGACGCCGGTGAAATACGAGCGGATCGTGTCGGCGTCGACCCGGTGGCTTCCCTCAACCACGATCTCGGCCGCGAAAGCCGCCGCCGGCACCGCGGCGCAGAGCGCGATCGCCAGCACAAGACGGTTCATGAAGCCGCGAAGAAACTGCATGTAAACTCGGTCCTCGTCCAACCGGCGCGCTCGCGCGGCACCGGCCTTCCCGCTTGATCTTTTAAGCTCGATTGGTTTCCGAACTCTGTGGTGCGCCGGCCAACCTTTGTTGCATCAGGGCTCCGCTTCTATCGGGTTTGACAGGGGCGGCAAACGCCCTTTTCCCCACCGCCCAGCCGAAGCTGGGGCAGCGTGTTCTCGATGCCACGCGGGGCGCGCGCTCAGCTGTGGACGAGGTGGAACAGGCGGACCGCCATCGGGGACACGTCGTTGTAGGTCGCGCAGATCAGCAGGGTGAGCACCAGGGCCAGGCCGAAGCGGAAGCCGTATTCCTGCACGCGCGCGTTCAGCGGACGCCCCCGCAGCATCTCGGCCAGGTAGAGGAACATGCGGCCGCCATCCAGCGGCGGGATCGGCAGGAGGTTGAAGAAGCCGATCGACACCGAGTAGAAGGCCGCGAGGTTCAGGAGCGCCGCGAAGCCCATCTGCACCACGCGGTCGGTGACCTGCACCATCTTCACCGGGCCGGACAGCTGCGCCACGGTTTCGCGGCCCAGGATCAGGCCGCCGATGTAGCCCGCCGTGCGGCTCACCACGTACCAGCATTCCCCGACGGCGGCGCCGACGGCCTGGACCGGCCCCATGCGCCTGACCGACACGGAGGCCGGGTCGTCGGACGCCCTGATGCCCAGGACGCCGATCCGCTCGGTGCCGAACTCCCCCTTGACGTCCTTCCGCTCGGGGGTGGCGAACAGGTGGACGGTGGCCGCGCCCCGCGCGACGTCGAACGAGAGCGGGACGCCGCCCGAGGCCTGGACGATGCGCTGCATCTCCATGAAGTTGTCGATCGCGGCCCCGTCGATGGCGGTCACCAGGTCGCCCGGCTGGAAGCCCGCGCGCGCCGCGACCCCGTCCGCGTCGACGGCCGCGACGCGGGGCTGGAGCACCACGATCCCGCGGGTGGCGAACAGGCCGGTGAAGAGGGCCACGGCGAGCAGCATGCTGGCCGCGGGCCCCGCGGCCACGATGAAGAAGCGCTGCCACACCGTCTTGCCCGCGAATGTCTTTTCACGCGGCACCGCGGGGGCCTCGCCCGGGCTCGCATCGCTGGGCGAGAGCTCCGTTTCACCGTGGAATTTCACGTAGCCGCCGAGCGGGATGGCGGCCAGGCGCCAACGCGTGCCGCGGCGGTCGACCCGGGCCGCGATCTCGGGCCCGAAGCCGACGGAGAAGGCGTCGATCCTGACGCCGCACGCGCGCCCCGCGAGGAAGTGGCCGAGCTCGTGGAAGAACACCACGAGGACCATGACGAAGATGTAGCCGAACAAGGTCGGCAGGTGGCTGAGCAGGGCCATTCGAAGCTCCAGGCCGGGCGGACGGGTGCGACCCGTCCGGGGCGCGCGGCACGGCTCCCGGCGAGGAAGCCGTCTTGGTTAGCGCTTCGTTTACAATGCCTCCCGCTTTGGCTCACGCCAAGAGAGCCGCGGCCCTTTCTCGCGCGGCGTCGTTAACGGCGAGCGCCTCGTCCACGCTCCCGGGCGCGCGGACGGTCCCCTCCGCCTCCATCGCGCGGCAGACGCGCTCCACCAGGCCCGCGATGGCGCCGAACGGCAGCCGCCGGGCCAGGAAGGCCTCGACCGCGACCTCGTTGGCGGCGTTCATCACCGTGGGCAGGCCGCCGCCCGCCCGCAGGCACGCGAAGGCGAGGCGCAGGGCGGGGAAGCGGTCGAGGTCGGGGGCCTCGAACGTCAGGGTGCCGAGCGCCGCCAGGTCGAGCCGGCGCGCCTCGGTGCGGATCCGCTCGGGCCAGGCCAGGCAGTGCGCGATGGGCACGCGCATGTCGGGCAGCGCCAGGCCGGCCGTCACGGCGCCGTCCGCGAAGGACACGAGCCCGTGGACCACGGATTGGGGGTGGACCACCACGTCGAGCCGTTGCGGGTCGATGCCGAACAGGTGCCACGCCTCGATCAGCTCCAGGCCCTTGTTCATCAGGCCCGCGGAATCGACCGTCACCTTGGGCCCCATCGCCCAGTTGGGGTGGGCCAGCGCCTGGTCCACCGTGGCGTTGGCGATCCGCTCGGGCTCCCAGGTCCGGAACGGGCCGCCGGAGGCCGTCAGCGTCATGGTTTCCACGCGCGACACCGGCTCCCCGCCGAGCGCCTGGAAGATGGCGTTGTGCTCGCTGTCGAGCGGCAGCAGGGTGGCCTTGGCGCGCGCCGCGTCCGCCATGACGGGGACGCCCGCGCAGACCAGCGTTTCCTTGTTGGCGAGCGCCACCGTGCGGCCGGCCGCGATGGCCGCGTGGGTCGGCCGGACGCCCGCCGTGCCCGCGATGGCCGCGATCACCAGGTCGGCGGGCCGGGTCGCGGCCTCGATCACCGCCTCCGGGCCCGCGGCGGCCTCGATGCCGGTGCCCGCCAGCGCGTCCTTGAGCGCCGCGTAGC
>CAXTDZ010000124.1:0-13899 GCA_964243035.1 uncultured Lichenihabitans sp. | reverse complement strand
CCGGCGGCCGTTGCAAGCCGCTTGCGGGCGGAGCGTCGGGGACGCAGGGTTTAAGTCCCGCGGCCCGCGCGAGGGCCGGCGACGATGGAGGTGGAGAATGGCCAAGCAGTTCCCCAGCCTGGGCGCCCCCCACCGGGAGTTCATCGCCCGGCAGCGCATCTTCTTCGTGGCCTCCGCCGCGGAGGGCACGCGCGTGAACCTGTCGCCGCGCGGCGCGGACGCGTTCCGCGTGCTCGACGAGAACACGGTCGCCTACCTCGACCGGACCGGCAGCGGCAACGAGACGGCCGCCCACATCCGCGCGGGCGGGCGGCTCACGGTGATGTTCTGCGCCTTCGAGGGCGGCCCCAGCATCCTGCGGCTCTACGGGCGCGGCGCCGTGCTGCACCGGAGCGCGGCCGCGTTCCGCCGCGTGCTGGCCGACCATTTCGACGGCGCCGCCCCGCTCGGCACGCGGCAGATCGTCAGCGTGGCGGTCGACCTGGTGCAAACCTCCTGCGGCTACGGCGTGCCCTTGTTCGGCTACGAGGGCGAACGCGCGTCCCTGGACAACTGGGCCCTGGCCAAGGGCGAGGCCGGGATCGAGAGCTACTGGCGCGAGAAGAACCTGCGCAGCATGGACGGGCTGCCCACCGGCCTCACGGACGACGAAATCCTGGCCGGCGGCTGAGGCGCGGGGAAGCGTTGCCGCGGCGGCCCGCGCCTGCCAAGACCGGCGTCCGATCCGCAACGGCGCCAACACGAACGGGACCGAGCATGGCAGAGGCCACCTACGACGTGGTGATCGCGGGCGGGGCCGCGGTGGGCAGCTCGATCGCCTACCACCTCGCGAGCGACCCGGGCTTCCGGGGCCGCGTCCTCGTGGTGGAGCCGGACCCGACCTATGCGCGCGCCGCGAGCGCGCTGTCGCTCAGCGGCATCCGCCAGCAGTACTCGACCCGCATCAACATCCGGGCCTCGCTGCACGGCATCGCCTTCCTGCGGCGGGCGGGCGAGCTTTTGGAGGTGGACGGCGAGCGGCCCGACCTCGGGCTGAAGGAGGGCGGCTACCTGATGCTCGCGAGCCCCGCCAAGGCCGACACGCTGCGCGCCAACCACCGCGCCCAGGTCGAGGAAGGCGCCGACATCGTGCTGCTCGACCCCGAAGCCCTCCGCGCCCGCTTCCCCTGGCTCGCGACGGACGACCTCGGCTGCGGGACGTTCGGGCGCAGCGGCGAGGGCTGGTTCGACGGCTACGGGCTGATGCGGGCCTTCCGCCGCAAGGCCCAGGCGCTCGGCGTCACCTACGCGGCCGACCGGGTGACGGAGGTGGACCGCGCGGGCGCCAGGACCGGGGCCGTGCGGCTCGGCTCCGGGGGGCGCGTCGGCTGCGGGACGCTGGTGATCGCGGCGGGCGCCTCGGGGGCGCGCGACCTCGCCCGGCGCGCGGGCGCGGCGCTGCCGGTCGAGGCCCGCAAGCGCTGCGTGTTCACCTTCGCGGCAGAGGACAAGGTCGAGGGCCTGCCGCTGCTGATCGACCCCACCGGCGTCTACGTCCGCCCCGAGGGCGCGACCTTCCTGTGCGGCGTGCAGCCGGAAGCCGACCGCGACCCCGAGGCCGCCGACTACGAGCCCGACTGGTCCCTGTTCGAGGACGTGATCTGGCCCACGCTGGCGGCCCGGGTGCCCGCCTTCGAGCGCATCCGGCCCGGCCGCGCCTGGGCCGGGCACTACGACATGAACCTGCACGACCACAACGCCCTGGTGGGCCCGCTGCCCGGCTCCGACAACGTGATCCTCGCGGCCGGCTTCTCGGGCCACGGCCTTCAGCAATCGCCCGCGGTCGGCCGCGGGGTGGCCGAATGGATCGCGCACGGGCGCTACCGCACGCTGGACCTTTCCCCGTTCGACCCGGGCCGCGTGGCGCGGGGCGAGCTGGTGCTGGAAACCAACGTCGTCTGAGCGGGCCGTCCCGGGGCCGCTCGGCGGCGCCGCGTTGCCAAACGCCCGCCCCGTCCTACAATCGGTGGGACGGCGCGCCGCTCGCGCGCCCCGGGGCAGCTTGAGGCCGAGGATGCATCCCGTACAGGTGAAGATGGCGCGCGCCGCGCTGGACCTCAGCGTGGACGGGCTCGCCGGCAAGGCGGGCATCAGCCACCTGGAGGTGCAGCAGCTCGAAGCCGGCGGCGCCGTCGGCGGCGAGGCCGAGAGCAAGGCCAGGGCCGCGCTGGAGGCCGAGGGCATCGAGTGGATCGGCGACGACGGCGTCCGCTTCACGGGCGCGGCGGGTGCCGCCACGATCCCGATCGGCCAGCTCAATTCCTACAATGACGAGTAGCCCGGCCGTGAGACACGCCTGGACAACGGCCGCGGGCTGCGGCCTCGCGCTGGTGCTGGCGGGGTCCGCGGCCGGAGCGGCGCCCGCGGGGATCGGGCGCGCCACCTCCACCGCGCCGGCACCCGCGCCCGCCGCCTACCCCTTCGAGGGGACCTGGATCCGCGCAGACCGGCCCTGCAACGCCAAGGCCACGCTGGTGCGCACCTACACGGCGCACGACGTCGTGTCGTCGCGCAGCCATTGCGCGATCCGCCGCGTGGAGGGCAGCGGCGCGGGCCCATTCGAACTGCTGGAAGACTGCCGGCGCAACCCGCCCCCGCGCGTCACGGAAACCATCCGCATGCTGGCGCCGGACCAGTTCACGCTGAAACGGCAGGTGGTGCGCCTCAAGATCCCGCGGCCCGTGCGCTTCGCCCGCTGCACGGCCGCGGCCCCCGAACAGGCCCACGCGCCCCGGTGACCCCCTTCACCCGCCTCGTGATCGCCACGCACAACGCCGGCAAGCTGGCGGAATTCCGCGACCTGTTCGCGGGCCGCGGGCTGGACCTCGTGTCGGCGGGCGAGCTCGGCCTGCCCGAGCCGGAGGAAACCGGCACGACCTTCGTGGCCAACGCCGAACTCAAGGCCCTGGCCGCGGCCAAGGCCGCGCGGCTTCCCGCGCTCGCCGACGACTCCGGGCTCTGCGTCGACGCGCTCGACGGCGCGCCCGGCATCTACTCGGCGCGCTGGGCCGGCAGGCCCGCCGATTTCGCGGGCGCCATGGCGCGGATCGGGGTCCTGCTGGCCGAGCGCGGCGCGCTGCGGCCCGGGCAGCGGCGCGCCCACTTCACGGCGGCCCTCGCGCTCGTCCGCCCGGACGGGACCCGTGACACCGTCGAGGGGCACGTCCACGGCGCTCTGGTGGACAGCCCTCGCGGCACCCTGGGCTTCGGCTACGACCCCCTGTTCCTGCCCGACGGCCACGCCCGCACCTTCGGCGAGATGACGGCCGCCGAGAAGCACGGCCTGCCCGCCGACGGGTCGGAAGCCCTGTCGCACCGCGCGCGCGCCTTCCAGAAGCTGGAGCGGCTGCTGTTTCCCACCCCTTGAAGGGGCGCTTCCCCCCGCCGGCGGGAAGGCCTGGCCGGCACAGCATTGGGCTTGCAACCGCGCCCGGATTAAGGTGAAACAGCCCGCACCACATCGAGAGGTCGACCCGGCCGGTCCGCCCTCGGGCTGGCTCCTTGAGCCCGCTCGGCCCTTGGAGACGGAGGCTGCTCCGTCGCGAGCGGCGCGGCGTGAGGCCGGGGCAGAAAAGGTCGGTCCGCCATGGCGCGCAGCAAAATCGCATTGATCGGGGCGGGGCAGATCGGCGGCACGCTCGCCCACCTGGCCGGGCTCAAGGAACTGGGCGACGTCGTCCTGTTCGACATCATCGAGGGCGTGCCGCAGGGCAAGGCGCTGGACCTGGCCGAGTCGGCCCCCGTGGAGGGGTTCGACGCCGCCCTGCGCGGCATCAGCGACTACACCGACATGAAGGGCGCCGACGTGGTCATCGTCACCGCCGGCGTGCCCCGCAAGCCGGGCATGAGCCGCGACGACCTGCTCGGCATCAACCTCAAGGTCATGAAATCGGTGGGCGAGGGCATCAAGGCGCACGCGCCCGACGCCTTCGTGATCTGCATCACCAACCCGCTCGACGCCATGGTCTGGGCGCTGCAGAAGAGCTGCGGCCTGCCCCCCAACAAGGTCGTGGGCATGGCGGGCGTGCTCGACTCGGCGCGCTTCCGCTACTTCCTGGCGCGGGAGTTCGACGTGTCGGTCGAGGACGTGACGGCCTTCGTGCTGGGCGGCCACGGCGACGACATGGTGCCGCTCACCCGCTATTCCACGGTGGCGGGCATCCCGCTGCCCGACCTCGTCAAGATGGGCTGGACCACCCACGAGGCGATCGACGCCATCGTGGAGCGCACCCGGAAGGGGGGCGGCGAGATCGTGGGCCTGCTCAAGACGGGCTCGGCCTTCTACGCGCCGGCGTCGTCGGCCATCGCCATGGCGGAAAGCTACCTCAAGGACAAGAAGCGCGTGCTGCCCTGCGCGGTCCACCTCGACGGCGAGTACGACGTGCACGGGATGTACGTGGGCGTGCCGGTGGTGATCGGCGCGGGCGGGGTGGAGCGCATTCTCGAAATCGAGATGAGCAAGCCCGAGCGCGACATGTTCGAGAAATCGGTCGGCTCCGTGCGGGGCCTGGTGGACGCTTGCAAGGCGATCGACGCCAGTCTGGCGAGCTGACCCCTAGAACGGGGCCGGTCCATCGGACCGGCCTTCTGCTGTCACGCGCCCGTCCCGCGCGCCCGAGGACCCCGACGCCCATGAACATCCACGAATACCAGGCCAAGGCCGTGCTGAAGGCGTTCGGCGTGCCCGTGTCGCGCGGCGTGCCGGTTTTCCAGGCCTCGGACGCGGAAGCGGCGGCCGCGGAGCTCGGCGGGCCGCTGTGGGTGGTGAAGTCGCAGATCCACGCGGGCGGGCGCGGCAAGGGCAGGTTCAAGGAGGCGCGGGCGGGCGAGGGTGGCGGCGTGCGCCTCGCCCGCTCGGCCGACGACGTCAAGCGCTTCGCGGGCGAGATGCTGGGCGCCACGCTGGTCACCGTGCAGACGGGCCCCGCGGGCAAGCAGGTCAACCGCCTCTACGTCGAGGACGGGTCGGACATCGCCACCGAGTTCTACCTGTCCATGCTGGTCGACCGGACGACCTCGCGCGTCTCGGTCGTGGTCTCGACCGAGGGCGGCATGGACATCGAGGAGGTCGCGCACAAGACGCCCGAGCGCATCCATACCTTCTCGATCGACCCCGCCACGGGCGTCATGCCCCACCACGGCCGGGCGGTCGCCCAGGCGCTCGGGCTTTCGGGCGACCTCGCCAAGTCCGCCGCGAAGCTGCTGGGCCAGCTCTACGCGGCCTTCGCGGCCAAGGACATGGAGATGCTGGAGATCAACCCGCTGATCGTCACCAAGGGGGGTGAGCTGCGCTGCCTCGACGCCAAGGTGTCGTTCGACAACAACGCCCTGTTCCGCCACCCCGACGTCGCGGCCCTGCGCGACGAGACGGAGGAGGACGCCAAGGAGATCGAGGCCTCCAAATACGACCTCAACTACGTGACACTGGACGGCACCATCGGCTGCATGGTCAACGGCGCGGGCCTTGCCATGGCGACCATGGACATCATCAAGCTCTACGGCGCGGCGCCCGCCAACTTCCTGGACGTGGGCGGCGGCGCCTCCAAGGAGAAGGTGACGGCGGCCTTCAAGATCATCACGGCCGACCCCAACGTGAAGGGCATCCTGGTCAACATCTTCGGCGGCATCATGCGCTGCGACGTGATCGCGGAGGGCGTGATCGCGGCCGTGCGCGACGTGGGGCTGACGGTGCCGCTCGTGGTGCGGCTGGAGGGGACCAACGTCGAGCTCGGCAAGAAGATTATCAGCGAGTCGGGGCTGAACGTCATCCCCGCCGACGACCTCGACGACGCGGCGCAGAAGGTCGTGACGGCCGTGAAAGCCGCGGCCTAGCTCCGCCCTTCATCCTCGAACGGAGGCATCCCGCGTTCCATGTCCGTCCTGATCGACAACGCCACCAAGGTCCTCTGCCAGGGGTTCACCGGCAAGAACGGCACCTTCCATTCCGAGCAGGCGATCGCCTACGGGACCAAGATGGTGGGTGGCACCTCGCCCGGGAAGGGCGGCGCAACCCACCTCGGCCTGCCGGTGTTCGACACCGTGCGCGAGGCCGTGGCGGCGACCGGCGCCGACGCGTCGGTGATCTACGTGCCCCCGCCCGGCGCCGCCGACGCGATCTTGGAGGCGATCGACGCCGAAGTGCCGCTGATCGTGTGCATCACCGAGGGCATCCCGGTCAGCGACATGGTCAAGGTCAAGCGGGCGCTGTCGGGCTCGGCCTCGCGGCTGATCGGGCCCAACTGCCCGGGCGTGATGACGGCCGGCGAGTGCAAGATCGGCATCATGCCGGGCAACATCTTCCGGCCCGGCTCGGTGGGCATCGTGTCGCGCTCGGGCACGCTGACCTACGAGGCCGTTTACCAGACCACGCGCGAGGGCCTGGGCCAGACCACGGCGGTGGGGATCGGCGGCGACCCCGTGAAGGGCACCGAGTTCATCGCCGTGCTGGAGATGTTCCTGGCCGACCCGAAGACCGAGTCGATCGTCATGATCGGCGAGATCGGCGGCTCGGCCGAGGAGGACGCGGCGACCTTCCTCGCCGACGAGGCGAAGCGCGGGCGGGGCAAGCCCGTGGTCGGCTTCATCGCGGGCCGCACCGCGCCGCCCGGCCGCCGCATGGGCCACGCGGGCGCCATCATCGCGGGCGGCAAGGGCGGGGCCGAGGACAAGATCGCCGCCATGGAAGCCGCGGGCATCACCGTGTCGCCCTCCCCCGCGCGCCTCGGAAAGACCTTGGTTGACCGCTTGAAGAGCTGACCCGGTCTCGCCTATCTGTCAGGGCGTTAAGGCGGTTTTCACCGATCCCGCCGCCCTGTGCGGCTTGCTTCGAGGGAGGCACCCGGCGCCGGTTCGGTCGCCCCGGTGGCAGAGAATCCAAATGGCACGCGAGCACGACAACACGACTTTCGCGGACACGAGCTTCCTGGACGGCGCCAACGCGGCCTACCTGGAAGCCCTGCAGGCCCGGTACGAGGCCGACCCCGACAGCGTGGACCCCCAGTGGCGGGCCTTCTTCGGCGCCATGGCCGACGACCGCGCCGCGGTCGCCAAGTCGGCCGAGGGCGCGTCCTGGAAGAAGGCGTCCTGGCCGATGCTCGCCAACGGCGAGATCGTGTCCGCGCTCGACGGCAACTGGGGCCCGGCCGAAAAGCCCATCGCGGACAGGAAGGCGCCCCGCCCCGCCAAGTCCGCGGCCGAGGGGCCGGCGCCCGCCGGGGCGCGTCCCGCGGCGGCCGACGTCGAGCGCGCCACCCGCGACAGCACCCGCGCGCTGATGATGATCCGCGCCTACCGGATGCGCGGCCACCTCTACGCCAACCTCGACCCCCTGGGCCTCGACGCGCGCAACGGCCACGAGGAGTTGCACCCCTCCTCCTACGGCTTCACCGACGCCGACCTCGACCGGCCGATCTTCATCGACAACGTGCTGGGGCTGGAGACGGCCACCATCCGCGAGATGATGCCGATCCTGCGGCGCACCTACTGCTCGACGATCGGCTTCGAGTTCATGCACATCTCGGACCCGGCCGAGAAGGACTGGATCCAGCGCCGCATCGAGGGGCCCGACAAGGAGGTGTCCTTCACGCCCGAGGGCAAGCGCGCCATCCTCAACAAGCTGGTCGAGGCCGAGGGCTTCGAGAAGTACATCGACGTCAAGTACACCGGCACCAAGCGCTTCGGGCTCGACGGCGCCGAGGCCATGATCCCGGCCCTGGAGCAGATCATCAAGCGCGGCGGCGCGCTCGGCGTGCAGGAGATCGTGGTCGGCATGGCCCACCGCGGCCGGCTCAACGTGCTCAGCCAAGTCATGGGCAAGCCCCACCGCGCCATCTTCCACGAGTTCAAGGGCGGCTCGTCCTCGCCGGTCGACGTGGAGGGCTCGGGCGACGTCAAGTACCACCTGGGCGCCTCGTCCGACCGCGAGTTCGACGGCAACCGCGTCCACCTGTCGCTCACCGCCAACCCCTCGCACCTGGAGATCGTCGACCCCGTGGTGCTGGGCAAGGTGCGCGCCAAGCAGGACCAGCTCGACGACGCGGTGGACCGCACCAAGGTGCTGCCGCTGCTGATCCACGGCGACGCGGCCTTCGCTGGGCAAGGCGTCATCGCCGAGTGCTTCGGCCTTTCGGGCCTGAAGGGGCACAAGACGGGCGGCTCGGTCCACTTCATCGTCAACAACCAGATCGGCTTCACGACCTACCCGCGCTATTCGCGCTCCTCGCCCTACCCGTCCGACGTCGCCAAGATGATCGAGGCGCCGATCTTCCACGTGAACGGCGACGACCCCGAGGCCGTCACCTACGCGGCCAAGATCGCCATCGAGTTCCGGCAAACCTTCCACAAGCCGGTCGTCATCGACATGTTCTGCTACCGCCGCTTCGGCCACAACGAGGGCGACGAGCCGGGCTTCACGCAGCCCGTCATGTACAAGGTGATCCGCTCGCACCCCTCCACGCTGGACCTGTACGCCAAGCGGCTCGCCGCGGAGGGGCTCGTGGCCGGGACCGAGGTGGAGGAGGCCAAGGCCGCCTGGCGCCGGCGCCTGGAGGAGGAGTACGAGGCCGGGCAGAGCTACCGTCCCAACAAGGCCGACTGGTTCGACGGCCGCTGGTCGGGCCTGCGCTCCGCCAACGACGTGACCGACGACGACCGACGCGGCAGGACGGGGGTCCCGGGCGCCACGCTCAAGCAGCTCGGCGAGCGGCTCACCGCGGTGCCGGACGGCTTCAACCTCCACAAGACGATCGGCCGCTTCCTGGACAACCGCCGCCGCGCGGTCGAGACGGGCGAGGGGATCGACTGGGCCACCGCCGAGGCGCTCGCCTTCGCGACCCTGCTCGACGAGGGCGCCCCCGTGCGCCTGTCGGGCCAGGACAGCGAGCGCGGCACCTTCTCGCAGCGCCATTCGGTGCTCACCGACCAGGAAACCGAGGCGCGCTACATCCCGCTCAACAACCTGCGCGACGGGCAGGCGGGCTACGAGGTCATCAACTCGATGCTGAGCGAGGAGGCGGTGCTCGGCTTCGAATACGGCTACTCGCTGACCGAGCCCAACGCCCTGACCCTGTGGGAGGCGCAATTCGGCGACTTCGCCAACGGCGCCCAGGTGGTGTTCGACCAGTTCATCTCCTCGGGCGAGCGCAAGTGGCTGCGCTTGTCGGGCTTGGTGTGCCTGCTGCCGCACGGCTACGAGGGCCAGGGACCCGAGCACTCCTCGGCGCGGCTCGAACGCTACCTGCAGATGTGCGCTGAAGACAACATGCAGGTCGCCAACTGCACCACGCCCGCCAACTACTTCCACATCCTGCGCCGCCAGCTCAAGCGCGACATCCGCAAGCCCTTGATCCTGATGACGCCGAAGTCGCTGCTGCGCCACAAGCGGGCGGTGTCGAGCTTGGCCGACCTGGAGGAAGGCTCGTCCTTCCACCGCGTGCTGCGCGACGACGCCTACCGGGGCGGCAGCGTGGCGCTCGTCGAGGACGCGGCCGTCAGGCGCGTGATCCTGTGCTCGGGCAAGGTCTACTACGACCTCTACGAGGAGCGCGAGAAGCGCGGGGTGACCGACGTCGTCCTGATCCGCCTGGAACAGCTCTACCCGTTCCCGCTGAAGACGCTTCTGACCGAGCTGTCGCGCTTCAAGGGGACCGAGGTGGCCTGGGTCCAGGAGGAGCCCAAGAACATGGGCGCCTGGTCCTTCATCGAGCCCTACATGGAATGGGTGCTGGCGCAGGCGGGCGGCGCCTCGACCCGCGCCCGCTACATCGGCCGCCCGATGGCGGCCGCCACCGCCACGGGCCTGATGTCCAAGCACGTGGCGCAGTTGAAGGCCTTCATGGACGACGCCTTCGCGGCCTGAAAGCCGGGGCTGACGCCGCTCCGTGCGGTTCTGGCGGCCCGGGAGCGTGGCCAAACCCGCCGTCATCGCGAGCGGAGCGAAGCGATCCAGCCGGTCGGTCCAGGTGTGACCCCGACCGTCGCGCCTGCCCCCTGGATCGCTTCGCTCCGCTCGCGATGACGGGTGCCGGGCGCTTCTCCCCGTTGCCGGCCCGGCTCGGATGGCGTCCGCGATGCGCGGTGTCCGGTTTACCTTTGCCCTGCTCCGTGCTTCACAGGCGGGGCACGAGCAGGCCAGCGAGTTGTCACCGATGTCCACCGAGATCCGCGTTCCGACCCTGGGCGAGTCCGTCACGGAAGCCACCATCGGCCGGTGGTTCAAGAAGCCGGGCGAGGCCGTGAAGGCCGATGAGCCGATCGTGGAGCTCGAAACCGACAAGGTGACGCTGGAGGTCAACGCGCCGGCCGCGGGCGTGCTGGCCGAGATCGCGGTCAAGGACGGCGAGACCGTGTCGCCGGGCGCCCTGCTGGGCCAGATCGAGGCGGGGCAGGGCGCCGCCGCGCCGAAGCCTGCCGCGGCGGCTCCGCAGCCCGCGGCGCCTCCGCCGCAGCCGGCGCCCGCGCCCAGGACCGCGATGCCGCCCGCGCCCTCCGCGGCCAAGCTCGCGGCCGAGAACGGCATCGACGTGAGCGGCGTCGAGGGCACCGGCAAGCGCGGGCAGGTGCTGAAAGGCGACGTGCTGCCCCTCACCAAGCCCGGCTACGGCAACAACGGCGCCGCCGCCGCGAGCCCCGCCGCCGTCGCACCTGCCCCGCAGCCCCGCGCGGAGGCGCCCCAGCCCGCCCCCCGCCCTCCCGCGCCGGCGCCCGACCAGGCCCGCGAGGAGCGGGTGCGGATGACCAAGCTCCGGCAGACCATCGCCAAGCGCCTCAAGGACGCCCAGAACACCGCCGCCATGCTGACGACCTTCAACGAGGTCGACATGTCGGGCGTGATGGCGCTGCGCGCCAAGTACAAGGACGTGTTCGAGAAGAAGCACGGCGCCAAGCTGGGCTTCATGGGCCTGTTCGTGAAGGCCTGCGTGGGCGCGCTCAAGGAGATCCCGGCCGTCAACGCCGAGATCGACGGCGCCGACCTCGTGTTCAAGAACTACTACCACCTCGGCATCGCGGTCGGCACCGAGAAGGGCCTCGTGGTTCCCGTGGTGCGCGACGCCGACCGCCTGTCCCTAGCCGAGATCGAGAAGACCATCGCGGACTTCGGCAAGCGCGCGCGGGACGGGCAGCTCTCCATCAACGAGATGCAGGGCGGCACCTTCACGATCACCAACGGCGGCATCTACGGCTCGCTGATGTCGACCCCCATCCTGAACGCCCCGCAGTCCGGCATCCTGGGGATGCACAAGATCCAGGAGCGCCCCGTGGTGGTGGCGGGCAAGGTCGAGGTGCGCCCCATGATGTACCTCGCGCTCTCCTACGACCACCGCATCGTCGACGGCCGCGAGGCCGTGACCTTCCTGGTGCGCGTCAAGGAGGCGCTTGAGGACCCCGCGCGGCTGATGCTGGAGGTGTGAGCCCCAACACACGAAAATTATCCACAACTATCTCGATCGACGATTTCTCGAGTCGGTGCAGCCCCTTGACGCACGGTGGAATGCGCGCAGCTCGCCACCAGTCTTGTTTCTGCCGGGATCGAATGCTAGTTGCACTCTCGTAAACTTTGGCAAAAGTAAGTCAGAGCGCATCTTGTGGAGGTTGAAGTGACGGCACGGGAGGAGCGATTGCTCGCTGTCGGCATCAATCTAACTGCTTACGCCCGCGAGCCCACTGCAGCCACGCCTAGCGATGCGCCTGGCACTCTGTTAGTTGAGTCGTTTCCATCTGGATACAGCGAGTATACGCCTGTCCGGTTGCGCTCCTGTACGAAGCGGAAGCGAAATGCCAACTTGGAACGAGATTCGAAGAGAGATTGAGGCTGATCCAAGTGACGATGCGGCGGATCGTCAACGGTCAAAGCGCCTTTCAGCTCTTTCGGCCAAAACTGGACGGCCAGCCATCGCTTATTACTCGGGGTTCTTGTCAAGAGGCGATAAGGACGGAAGATTTCACGCTCAGTGTGCCATCAATGATCTAGATATGAACGGCTTTATGGCCGTCGTATACGGTTTGCCGAAAGATAACGGCCTTGATTTGATCCTTCACACTCCTGGCGGAGGTGTCGAAGCGGCTCGAGGAATAGTCGAGTATATATACAAGGTATTTGGAAGAGATGTTAGAGTTCTAGTTCCTCAGATAGCTATGTCTGCAGGGACTATGATTGCGTGCGCAGCCCATACAATTTTGCTTGCGAAGCACTCGTGTCTTGGACCGATTGATCCGCAGATACGCAGTTATGCGGCTATGGGCATACTGGCAGAGGTCGATCGAGCTTTAGCTGAAATAAAAAAAGATGCTGCAAGAGCGTTTTTGTGGCAGCAAGTCTTTAGTAAGTACCCTCCGGCATTTATTTCTGATTGTGAACGCTCTGTTGCGGGCGCAAAAATTATGGTTCGAGATTGGCTGGCGGCGGGGATGTTTGCTAAAATGCCCAATCCAGTTGTTTCTGCAGATACGGTAGTAGAGCAACTAATGGACTACAGTGGAACAACTGAACATAGTCATCATTTCTTGATAGATAAATGTCATCAAATTGGGCTAAATATCATATCGATTGAAAACGATCAATCTCTGCAGGAATTGATATTAAGTGTACATCATTCCTTTATGGCAAGCTTTGATGCTACCTCGTCCCTCAAAATAATCAGCAATTCTATTGGAGCAACTTGGTCAGCTGAAACATAAGTAACGTTTTAAGAAAATTATTGATCTAGGGCTCCAGCACCGAGTCCCAATACAGATAGTCCAGCCAGGATTCGTGCAGGTAGTTGGGCGGGAACAGGCGGCCGTTCTGGTGCAGGTCGTGGACGGTGGGCTGGAAGGGGTGGGTGGCGGGGAACATCGCGACCTCGGCCGGCATCCGGTCGGCCTTGCGCAGGTTGCACACCGAGCAGGCCGCGACCACGTTCTCCCAGGTGGTCGAGCCGCCCCGCGAGCGCGGCACCACGTGGTCGAAGGTGAGGTCGTCGCGCGCCCCGCAGTACTGGCAGGTGAAGCGGTCGCGCAGGAACACGTTGAACCGCGTGAAGGCCGGGTTGCGCGAGGTCTTGATGTAGGTCTTGAGCGACACCACCGAGGGCAGCCGCATCTCGAAGGAGGGGCTGCGCACCGTGTTGGGGTATTCCGACACGATGTTCACCCGGTCCAGGAACACGGCCTTGATGGCGTCCTGCCAGGACCAGAGCGACAGCGGGTAGTAGCTGAGCGGCCGGAAGTCCGCGTTCAGCACCAGGGCCGGGCAAGCCTCGGGCGACACGTTCGGGGGGACATGCACCGTCAAAGCGAGGCCTTTCCGGTTACCGGCCCCGGACCGCCCAGGGCACTTCCGTCATCATCGAACATACCGACCATGACGTCGATGTGAAAGTCTCGTCCCTCCCCGGGGTTGTCGGCGCGGCACCGTGACCCGCCGCGGGCGGGTCGCGGCGGGCCCGTTCAGCCCTTGGGGCCAGCGATCTTGTCCTGCGTCCTGGTGTCGAAATCGCTCGCCTCGTGGCGCTCGTGCAGCTGGGTCTCCGGCTCGCCGGAGATGCGGTTGACCATGCGCCCGCGCTTCACGGCCGGCCGCTCGCCGACCGCGGCGGCCCAGCGCTGGAGGTGCGCGTAGTCCTGCACCGCGAGGAACTCGGCCGCCCCATAGACCCAGCCCTTCGCCAAGCCGCCGTACCAGGGCCAGATCGCCATGTCGGCGATCGTGTAGTCCGGGCCCGCCACGTAGGCGCTCTCCGCGAGCCGCCGGTCGAGCACGTCGAGCTGGCGCTTGGTTTCCATGGCGTAGCGGTCGATCGCGTAGGCGATCTTGGTGGGCGCGTAAACGTAGAAGTGGCCGAAGCCGCCGCCCAGGTAGGGCGCGCTGCCCATCTGCCAGAA
>CAXTDZ010000123.1:0-13919 GCA_964243035.1 uncultured Lichenihabitans sp. | reverse complement strand
AAGGTCTTCAGGTACACAGCCGTGGCGTGTAGGCGCGGGCCGAACGGCGTAGCTGCCGCTCCCGCTGGCCGCGGAGCCGGCCCACGCGCCCGGTAACCGAGGTCTCCTTACGGCGCAAGCTGCTGGAGCAGGCGGTCGCGACGCTGAGGCGCGAGGGGCTGTGGGACCGCCAGCGCCGGTTACCGGCCCCGCCCGACGTCACCCGGCTCGCGGTGGTGCACCCGCCCGGCTCGGCCGGCTGGGCGGACCTGGGCACCAGGCTCGACCGCTGGATCGCGGCGGGGCTGGTCGCGGTGCGCTCGGTGCCGACCCCGTTCTAGGGCGAGGGGACCGCGGCGGGGTTGGTGGCCTGCCTCGGCGAGGCCGCCCGCGCGCCGGTCCGAGGCGCCCTTCCCGACCTGGTGCTGGTGGTGCGCGGCGGTGGCGCCCGGGCCGGGTTGGCCGTATTCGATGATCCCGCCGTGGCGCGCGCCGTGTGCCTATGCCCCGTCCCGGTGATCACCGGCATCGGCCACGCCGTCGACCGGAGCCTGGCGGACCGCGTCGCCTCGCGCAGCGCCGCCACGCCCAGCCTCGCCGTGGCGCTGGTGGGCACGTTGATCGCCGAGGCCGCGCGCCGGGCGATGGCCGGCCATGCCGTGGTCCTGGCCGCGGCCGAGCAGGGGGCCGCAGCGGCGGAGCAGCGGCTCGCGGCCACGCTGGGGCGGCTCGTGGGCGTGCTACAGGGTCGCGCCGCCGAGGCTGCCGCCGCGCTCGCGGCGCATTGGAGCACGGTGCAGACGCCGCCGCGAGAACCTGGAGCGGCTCGGCGACGGCGCCGACGCGCTGCTCGCCGCCGTGCTGGCCGGTGCGCTCGCGCTTCTCGTGCACCACCACCAGCGACAGGTCCGGATGCTTATCGCGACCAGCCTCGCCCAAGTGACCCGGGCCATGGCGCGGCACGACGGCGGGGAGGTGCTGTTCGGCACGCTCGGCCGTGCTGCGCTGGAGCGGCTGGAGCGGCAGGGCGCGTTGCTGGGGGCTGTCTGGGACGCGGTGGTCCGAGCGGCCGCCGACCGGCTGCGCGACGCCGACGCCGTGCTCGAGCGGATTGAGGCCGTGATGGGACGGCGCCGACGTTGGGGCGGTGCTGCGGCGCGGCTTCGTGCTTGTGTGCGGACCGGCGGGCGAGGTGCTGCCAACCCGGACTCGGGCCGCGGCCGCGCGTCGTCTCACCCTGACCTTCGCCGACGGCGTGCTCGAGGTCGTGCCGGTGGCCGCCAGTCCGGGCGGGTGAGTGATGGCGGGTCGCTGCCAAGCACGGGGCGAAGGTGGGTCAGGTGGAGGCGGTTAGGGGAGACAAGGGTCGTTCCCCCGATGGAAGGAGAAAAACGGAATGCCAACCCAGACCACCAGGCCGGCTTCGGGGCAGCCGGGCACCGGTCCCGAGCCGACCGGCAACTTACGTGCGCGCCTACGCTGAGCTCGCGTCCGTCGCCGAGAGGCTGAAGGCAGCCGGTGCGACAACCTCGGTCGACACCCTGGTCGCGGACGTGCGGGCCGCCCGCGCCGCCCACGCCCTGTGCCGATCCCGGCTCGCCGCGGTGCGGGCGGAGATGAGGCCGAGCTCGCCTTGGCCGATGAGGACGACGCTGGGCCGGACGCGAGGTCCTGACCGGGACCTGCCCGGCTGCCTCGGCCGGCGGACGCCACCGCTACCGCCGACCGTCATCTCACGCCGCCCACGCGCGTTCGGGCGCTCCCACCCAGACCGGCACAGCCGGTCCTCCTGCACCTGGAGACCTATCCCATGAATACGACCACCATATCCACCGTCCCGGTCTGGACGGCCTTTCTGGCTCTCGACGAGGGTGAGCGCGCGGCTTTCCTCCACGCCGCCGGGGCGTAGCCGCGGCAGCGGCGATGCTGCGGCCGGCTGCGGCCATCCCGGCGGCGGCACACGCCTGCCAGGGTCGCTTCCGGCACCGGAGCGCGGCCCATCTCCGGCGAAGCCGAGCTCATCACCGCGCAGACCTATCGCGGCGCGGTCGGGCGTGCTGTCGGCTCACGCTCTGCCCGCGCCGAGGAGCCCGGGCTCCACGCTCATGCCCGCGTCGCTTCCCGTGCTCGGCGGCGCGGTGCTCGACCTGGCGCCCCGGCCGGCCTTCACCGGCTCCGCGTGGGTCGGCTCCGGGGCCTGCACGGCGGGCGGGCGCTCGGGCGTGTCGATCGGCGCGCCGCGGTCGCGCTTGCCCACGTCGTTGAGGGCTCGCAGCCTGGCCCGCGTGATCGCCAGCGCACCGGCGCGCCGGTCGACGTGGCCCTTGGGCAGCGCGGGGCCGTTCTCCTTGAGGCGCTGCTCGACCTCGCTCGGGATCTCGCCGACGCGGGTGCCGCGCCTGAGGGCATCGATCTGTTCGGGTGCCAGGTGACCGCCGTCTTGCACGTCAGTCAGCGGGCCACCCAGCGCATCGGCGTCGAGCTCGTACTCCTCGATAGGCTCGTCCAGGATGGAGGTATCGCGCTGCCGGATACGGTTCACGAACAATCCCTGCTCGAGCTTGCGCGCCGCGAGTTCGGCGATCTTGGCGTTGTTGGGTCCGGGCGGCCGGGCGGCGCGGGTTTGCCCCAGCAGGATGCCGGCCATCGGCGTGACGAAGCCCGGCTCGACCTGGGTCCGATCGTCGGTGGCGAGGACGTCGTGGTAGGCCTGCTCCGCCATCCGGCGGATGTGGGCGGGGTCGAGGCGCGGCGCGGACGTCTCTGAAGCGTCCTCGCCGGGACCGCGAGCCCGCAGCTCGGCCAGCCGGACCAGGGCGTCAACCTGAGGATGGACCTCGCCCCAGCGCTGGCGCGCAGTCTTCTCGCGCCGGTGCCGAGCGAGATCTTGACGATTCTAATACCTGCGAGAAGCCGCGTGCGGCCCGACCACGGCAGCAGCACGTCGCCATAAACCAGGAGCGCGACGGGGCGGCAGGTCGCGATGGCAGGTGAACTGCCCCGCGTCGGCGCGGTGAACGAGGAACGGGTATCCGGTGCTGCTGGAGCGGCCCATGGCGCGACCTTTCCGAGGCGATTCTGACCAGGATCCTTACAAGAATTCTGCCCGGCGCGCCGGGGCTCTGGCAAGAGGCTCGGAGGAGGTCTAACAAAATGAGTGGCTTAGCGCAAAACTGGAGCGGGCGAAGGGAATCGAACCCTCGTATGCAGCTTGGGAAGCTGCCGTTCTGCCATTGAACTACGCCCGCGCGCGACGCGTCTCCCGGGAAGCCGTTCTTGCGGGGGTAACCGCTTGGCGGCCCGGCTTCGATACTGTGCCCGTTTCGGACGGTTGGCGCAAGGAGCGTGTGAAGAAGGTTTGTGATTGCCCCGTTTCGGTGAGCACCGACGCTGCTTCCGCACGGGCTGGTTCCAGATGCCCGCCCGACGCGCGGGAACTCCGGCAGCGGGTGACAGACGCGGTCCGGACCGGCCGGGACCTGACCGATCCTTCCCCGCGTGTTCGAGCGGTCCGCCCGGGCCCTCCGGCGCTCGGGGGTGAGGCGTCCTCAGCCGCGCCCTCGCCCCGCTGCCGGCGATCATCCCGAGCCGGCGCGTCCAAAAGCCGGTGAGGAAGCGCTCGAACGTAGCGTCGGTGCCGTCGGTTCGCAGCCCCAGGCCGCGACGTCGCCGCCGATCGGTGCCGCCCGGGGAAAGCCGAGCTTGGCCCCGGTGCGGGTCGGGCTGCCGTCGAAGGGGGTGGGCGGCACGAGGCCGGCCTCCCGGGCAAGGCGGGCGCGCCCGCATCGGGGAGGACGGGTGGCGCGGGCGTCGACGCGCGCGCCACCTGGCCGCAGCCGCGGTACGGTGGCCCGGGTCGCGGCGTTGACTTCGGCCCGGGCGTGGCCAAAGTCGGACCGGACGGTTCGGCACGATCGAACGCCGTTGATCGGAGTCGCACATCATGGTCGACGACGCCAAGCTCAGAGCCCTCCGCGGCCGCTACGCCGACGCGGCAGGAGGCGACATCTTCGACCCCGCCTTCCGCCGCGTGGCCGACACGCAGTTCACCGGCGACCGGCGCAAGTGGCCCTTCGCCGAGCCCGCGACCCTGCTGGACGCGCCCTACCGCCCCGACGCCCCCACCCTGCCCGGCTTCGGCGGGCTCGGGGTGGCGCTGGCGGGCGTGCCCATGGACCTGGGCGTCACCAACCGCGCGGGCGCGCGCCTGGGCCCGCGGGCGGTGCGCGCGATCGAGCGGATCGGCCCCTACGAGCACGTGCTGCGCCGCACGCCGTTCGCGGATGCCCGCGTGGCGGACGTGGGCGACGTGCCGCTCGGCAGCCGGTTCAGCCTGGAGCAGTGCCACGCCGACATCGAACGCTTCTTCCGCGGCATCGTCGAGGCGGGCGTGGTGCCGCTCGCGGTGGGGGGCGACCATTCCATCACGGGCTCCATCCTGAAGGCGGTCGGCGCCGCGCGGCCGGTGGGCCTGCTGCACATCGACGCCCACTGCGACACGAGCGGCGCCTACGAGGGCTCGAAGTTCCACCACGGCGGGCCGTTCCGCCGCGCCGTGCTGGACGGCGTGCTCGACCCCGAGCGCACCGTGCAGATCGGCATCCGGGGCGGGGCCGAGTACCTGTGGGAGTTCTCCTACGAGAGCGGCATGACGGTGATCCACGCCGAGGAGGTGGCGGAGATGGGCATGCCGGCCGTGATCGCGCGCGCCAAGGCCGTGCTGGGGCCGGGGCCCACCTACGTGTCCTTCGACGTGGACAGCGTCGACCCGGGCTTCGCGCCGGGCACCGGCACGCCGGAGGTGGGCGGCCTGAGCCCGCGCGAGGTGCTGGCGCTGCTGCGCGGCGTCCGCGGGCTCGACGTGGTGGGCGGCGACGTGGTGGAGGTCGCGCCTCAGTATGACGCGACCAGCAACACCGCCCAGATCGCCGCGCAGGTCCTGTTCGAGATCCTGTGCCTCGCTACCGAGCCGCGGGCCGCGGCGGGGTGAGCGGGGCTCCCGCGGCGCGAACGGACGACCGGCCCCGCTCCTACCGCGCCGATCCGCAGGTGCCGCCCTTCCCCGATGACAAGCCGCTGATCGTCTTCGACGGGGACTGCGTGCTGTGCTCGGGCTCCGCGCGCTTCGTGATGCGCCACGATCCGGCGCGCCGGTTCCGCCTCGCGGCCGCGCAGTCCGCGCTCGGCCGGTCGCTCTACCGGCATTACGGGCTGGATCCCGTCGACTACGACACGATCCTGCTGATCGCGGACGGGCGACTTCGCGTCAGATCGGAGGCGGCGTTGGGCATCGCACGGGGACTTGGGCCCCCGTGGTCGCTCGCGGCCCTGCTCGCGGGGGTTCCGCGCCCGCTGCGCGACGCCGTTTACGACATCGTGGCGCGCCACCGTTTCCGACTGTTCGGGCGGCGCGCGACGTGCTTCCGCCCGGCCTCGACGGAGGCGGACCGCTTCCTGTCCTGACGCGGGCGCCCCCCGAGCGCGACGTCACATCGCCTTCTCGACCTGCCCGCGGATCTCGCCGGCCTTGTTGGCGTCGGTGTGGATGTTGAAGTAGACCTGCCCGTCCTCGAAGGCCTTGAGCTGGGCGGGCGTCAGGGTGGCCGAGCCCTGCATGCCGTCCATGACCTTGCCCGCGACCGGCACCATCACGCCCGCGTTGGTGCCCTTGGCGGCCGGCCCGTGGAAGTGGGCGGCGCTGGCGATGCCGGTCAGGCCCTCGTAGGTGACGTGGTAGGTCAGCTTCAGGCTGCCCGTGTCGACGGTGGCCTCGACGTGACCCGCGCCCTTCAGGTCCGGGTGGGGCGGCACCTCGTTCTGGGCGGACAGGTCCGCCTTGAACATTTCCGTGGCCGCCGAGGCGGGAAGCGCGGCGACGCTCGTGGCGGCCAGCGCGGCGGCGAGGGCGAGACGCATGGGGATGCTCCTGTGGTGACGACCGTGCGAGATATGGGGCGCCCCGCCGCGGCGGCGAGCGCGCTCCCGTTGACGCGGGCGGCGCCGCGCCCGGACGCACCCGCCTCAGTGCAGGATCTGGCCCAGAAACAGCTTGCTTCGCTCGTGCTGCGGGTTGGCGAAGAAGGCCTGGGGCGTGTTCACCTCGACGATCTCGCCCCCGTCCATGAAGATCACGCGGTCGGCCACCTGGCGCGCGAAGCCCATCTCGTGGGTGACGCAGAGCATGGTCATGCCGTCGCGGGCGAGCGACACCATGGTGTCCAGCACCTCCTTGACCATCTCGGGGTCGAGCGCGGAGGTGGGCTCGTCGAACAGCATGATCTTGGGATTCATGCAGAGCGCGCGCGCGATGGCCACCCGCTGCTGCTGGCCGCCCGACAGCTGGCCGGGGTATTTCGAGGCCTGCTCGGGGATCTTGACCCGTTTCAGGTAGGTCATCGCCAGCTCCTCGGCGTCCTTCCTGGGCATCTTGCGGACCCAGATCGGGGCCAGCGTGCAGTTCTCCAGGATGGTGAGGTGGGGAAACAGGTTGAAGTGCTGGAACACCATGCCGACCTCGCGGCGCACCTCGTCGATGCGCTTGAGGTTGGAGGTCAGCTCGATGCCGTCCACCAGGATGCGCCCCTGCTGGTGCTCCTCCAGCCGGTTGATGCAGCGGATCATGGTGGACTTGCCCGAGCCCGACGGCCCGCAGATGACGATCCGCTCGCCCCGCCGCACGTCGAGGTTGACGTTGCGCAGCACGTGGAACTGCCCGTACCACTTGTGGACGCCCTGCAGCGTCACGGCGAGGTCGGCGGCGGGAGCGGGCGCGGCGGTGGCGAGCGACATGGGGTCGGACCTCCCTGGTCAGTGCCGGCGGCCGGCGCTGAGCCGCCGCTCGGTCAGTTGCGAGTAGCGGGACATGCCGAAGCAGAACACCCAGAACACCAGCGCCGCGAACACGTAGCTCGTGGTCGAGATGGTGGGGCCGGCCCAGGCGGGGTCGAGCCGGGCGACCTCCACGGTGCGCAGCAGGTCGAAGATGCCCACCACGGCCACCAGCGTGGTGTCCATGAACAGGCCGATGAAGTTCGACACGATGCCCGGGATCACGATGGTCAGCGCCTGCGGCAGGATGATCAGGCGCAGGCCCTGCCACGTGCTGAGGCCCATCGCGGCGGCCCCTTCGGCCTGCCCCTTGGGCATCGCCTGCAAGCCGCCCCGCACGACCTCGGCCATGTAGGCGGAGGCGAACACCGCGGTGCCGATGAGCGGCCGCAGCAGGCGGTCGGGCGACAGCCAGTCGGGCACGAACAAGGGCAGCATGACGTTGGCCATGAACAGCACGGTGATGAAGGGCACCCCGCGGATCACCTCGATGAACACGGTTGAGGCGGCCCGCACCACGGGCAGGCGGGACCGGCGCCCCAAGGCCAGCAGCACGCCGCAGGGCAGCGAGGCCTCGATGCCCACCACCGACATCAGCAGCGTGACGAACAGCCCGCCCCACAGGCTGGTGTCGACCACGGGCAGGCCGGGGATCCCCAGCCCGCGCAGCAGAACGAAGGCGAGCACCGGGTAGGCCAGGAAGAACAGGGCGGCCGCGAGCCCGCGCCGGGGGGCGGCCGTCCACAGGAGCCAGCCGACCAGCACGGCGCCGACCAGTTCCGCGGCGTCGATGCGCCAGCGCTGCGCCACCGGGTAGGAGCCGAAGCGGAAATAATCGAACTTGGTGCGCACGAAAGCCCAGCAGGCCCCGTCCGGGTGCGCGCGGCAGGGGGCGCCGTCCGTCCCGCTCCACACCGCGTCCACGACGAGGTAGCGCACGAGGCTGACCGCGACCCAGGCGATCAGCGCCACCGCCACCACGGTCAGCACGCCCGAGCCCGGCGTGGAGAACAGGTTGGCGCGCGCCCAGCCCACCGCGCCGCGCGTCGAGGCGGGCGGCGCCGACGCGGGCGTCGGCGCCGTCTGGATGAAGGAGGCGCCACCGGAGGGCAGGTCGGTCGCGGCCTGCGCGAGCGCGTCGCGCGCTTCCCGGGAGAGGGCGGTGTCGCTCACCGGCTCAGCGCTCCACCAGCGCGGTGCGGGCGTTGTAGACGTTCATGACCGCCGAGGTCGCGAGCGAGATGACGAGGTAGACGCCCATGGTGATGCTCATGACCTGGACCGCCGCGCCCGTCTGGTTCAGCACGGTGCCGGCGAACACCTCCACGAGGTCGGGATAGCCGACAAAGAGCGCCAGCGACGAGTTCTTGGTGACGTTCAAGTAGTGGTTGGTGAGCGGCGGCACGATGACCCGCATCGCCTGGGGCACCACCACCAGCGCCCGGATGCGCCCGGCCGGCAGGCCCAGGGCCTCGGCGGCCTCCGTCTGGCCGCGGCTGACGGCCTGGATGCCCGCGCGCACGATCTCGGCGATGAAGGCCGAGGTGAAGACCGACAGCCCCAGCACCAGGGCCACGAGTTCGGGGAAGACGGTGCGGCCGCCCGAGAAGTTGAAGCCCTTGAGCACCGGCACGTCGAAGCTCACCGGCGCGCCCGTGGCCGTGAAGGCGAGAACCGGCAGGCCCACCACCAGGGCCGCCCCCACGAGCCGCACGGGCGCCTGGCGGCCCGTGCGCGCCTGCCGCGCCCGGGCCCAGGCCGCGTAGCCCGCGGCACCCGCGACGGCGACGAGCAGCGCCGCGCCCGTGACCCAGGCCCGGTCGCCGAACCGCGGGTCGGGAAACACCAGCCCGCGGTTGCTGAGATAGATGCTGCCCGGAAAGGCGAGCGACTGTTTTGGGCCCGGCAGCGGCTTCAGCACCGCGTTGTACCAGAACAGCAGTTGCAGCAGCAGGGGGATGTTGCGCAGCAGCTCGACGTAGACCAGCGCGCAGCGCGCCACGATCCAGTTGCGCGACAGCCGCGCCACGCCCACCGTGAAACCCAGCGCGGTGGACAGCGCGATGCTCAGCGCCGCCACGAGCAGCGTGTTGAGCAGCCCCACCCAGAAGGCCTGCCCGTAGGTCGACAGCGCGGAATAGTCGATCAGGTGCTGGTTGATGTCGAAGCCCGACACCTGGTGCCAGAACCCGAAGGTCAGGGGCACGTGGGCCCTGGCGAGCTTGTCGACGACGTTGGTGGCGGCCCCGTAAACGAGGGCCGCCACGACGACGACGAGCACGGCCTGGTAGAAGGCCCCCCGCAGGGCGGGGTTCTGCAGCACCGGCTCGCGCGGCGCTCCCGCGCCTTCCGCTACACTGGACAATGGCGTGCCCCGTCGATCACGTCCCCGCCCCGCTCGACGGCGGGACGGGGCCGCGGTTGGTCCGGTTCGTCAGCGGATCGGCGGCGCGTACTGCAGGCCGCCCTTGCTCCACAGCGCGTTGATGCCGCGCTTGATCTTCAGCTTGGAGCCGTCGCCCACGTCGCGGTCGAACACCTCGCCGTAGTTCCCGACCATCTTGACGATGTTGTAGGCCCAGTCGTTGGAGAGCCCGAAGCCCTTGCCGACCTCGCCGTCCGTGCCGAGCAGGCGGCGGATGTCGGGGTTCTCGGACTTCTTCATGTCGTCGACGTTCTTGGAGGTCACGCCGAGCTCCTCGGCCGCCACCATGGCGTAGTGGGTCCAGCGGACCACGTTGAGCCACTGGTCGTCGCCCTGCTGCACGGCGGAGGCCAGCGGCTCCTTGGAGATGATCTCGGGCAGCACGATCGTCTCGTCCGGCTCGGCCAGGCGCAGCCGCTCGGCGTAGAGGCCCGACGAGTCGGTCGTGAAGGCGTCGCAGCGGCCCGAGTCGTAGGCGCGCAGCGTCTCGTCCTCGCTCTCGAAGACCACGCTGTCGTACTTCATGCCGTTGGAGCGGAAGTAGTCCGACAGGTTCAGCTCGGTGGTGGTGCCCTGCTGCACGCAGATCGAGGCGCCGTTGAGGTCCTTGGCGGAGGACACGCCGAGCTTCTTGTGCACCATGAAGCCCTGGCCGTCGTAGAAGTTGGTGGCGCCGAAGATCATGCCCTGCGCGGCGTCGCGCGAGGACGTCCAGGTCGTGTTGCGCACCAGCACGTCGACCTCGCCCGATTGCAGCGCGGGGAAGCGGTTCTTGGCGTCGAGGGGCACGAACTTGATCTTGGCGGGGTCGCCCAGCACCGCGGCCGCGATGGCGCGGCAATAGTCGACGTCGAGCCCGGTCCAGTCGCCCTTGTCGTCGGGAAGGCCGAAGCCCGCCAACCCGGTGTTGGAGCCGCAGACGAGCTGCCCGCGCCCCTTCACCTTCTCCAGGGTGGGTTGCCGGTCCGAGGCCGCGATCGAGGCGGTCGGGACCGCGGCGGCCCCGAGGCCGGCCGCGACCGCCAGGGCCGAGGCGATTGCCTTGATGTTCAAATCAGAATCCCTCCAAACGTCGACGCGCGCGCTGGGCTGCCGCCCTGCACGCGGCGTGCCATGCCGCGGCCGCAAGTGAAGGCCTGATGACGGGAAAATCAAGCGGCCTCCGCGCGGCGCTTGACCCGGACGCGCGGCGCGCGCCACCTCCCGCCGTGGTTTCCCCCCTGTCGGATCGGCGTGCCATGACCAAGCTTTCCGCCCGCACCCGCGCCTCCCTCCGGTCCCGGACGCGGCTCGTCCACGCGGGGCGCGACCCGGACGAGCAGTTCGGCTTCGTCAACACGCCGGTCTACCGGGGATCGACGGTGCTCTACGACTCCGTCGAGCAGATGCGGACCAACGGGCGCCGCTTCACCTACGGGACGCACGGCACGCCGACCACGGAAGCGCTCGCCACGGCCTGGAGCGAGCTGTCGGGCGCGGCCGGGACCGTGCTCACGCCCTCGGGCCTCGCGGCCGTCACGGTGGCGCTGCTGGCGGTCGTGGGCGCGGGCGACCACCTGCTCGTGACCGATTCGGTGTACTTCCCCACGCGCCGCTTCTGCGACGCCGTGCTCAAGCGGATGGGGGTCGAGACCACCTACTACGACCCGGGGATCGGCGAGGGCATCGCGGCCCTGTTCCGGCCCAACACCAGGGCCGTGGTGGCCGAGTCGCCCGGCTCGCAGAGCTTCGAGGTGCAGGACATCCCGGCCATCGCGGGCGCCGCCCGCGCGCGCGACGTCTGCGTGATCGTCGACAACACCTGGGCCACGCCGCTCCTCTTCCCGCCGCACGAGCGGGGCGCGGACATCGCGGTTGAGGCTGGAACCAAGTACCTCGGCGGCCATTCCGACCTGCTGCTCGGCCTGACCTCGGCCAACGAACGCTATTGGCCGCGGCTCGAGTCCACCTTCCGCGACTTCGCGATGTGCGCCGGGCCCGAGGACGTGTTTCTCGGGTTGCGCGGGCTGCGCACCCTGGAGCTGCGGCTTCGCGAGGCGGAGCGGCAGGGGCTCGCGCTGGCGCGCTGGCTCCGGGGGCGGCCGGAGGTCGCCCGGGTCCTGCACCCTGCCCTGCCCGACCACCCGGGCCACGCGGTCTGGGCGCGCGACTTCTCCGGCTCGTCGGGCTTGTTCTCCGCCGTGCTCCATCCCGCGCCGGGCCGGGCGGTCGAGGCCATGCTGGACGGGCTGGAACTGTTCGGCCTGGGCTTTTCCTGGGGCGGCTACGAAAGCCTGGTGATCCCGTTCGACTGCGCGCCCTACCGCACCGCGACCCAATGGCGCCCGGGTGGCCCGGCGCTGCGCTTCCAGGTGGGCCTCGAAGACGTGGCCGACCTCCAGGCGGACCTCGACCGCGGCTTCGCGCGGCTGCGGGAGGCGGGCTAGCCGGGCGAGTTATCCCCCCGCTTGGCGATCAGCATCAGGTTGCGCCCGTAGATCACCAGCGACAGGACCTGCCCCAGGATGATGATGGCGTCGCGGCGCACGAGGCCGTAGAGCAGCGTCATCAGCCCGCCCGCGATCGACAGCAGCCAAAACGCCCGCGGGATGACGCTGCGCCCTTGCCGCTCGCTGGCGATCCACTGCACCAGGAAGCGCGCCGTGAAGACGAGCTGAGCGCCCAGGCCGAAGGCGAACCAGACGTCGAACTTGGCCACGAACACGTCGTACAGGTAGCCGCCGCCGTCGCGCGCCAGGCTAGCCAGCATCGGGGGCGACCTCGCGCGCCTCGGGCAGCCGCGCCGCCCTGCGGATCAGCCAGTGGACGCCCACGAGGTCCGCGGCCCCCACCCAGAGCCGGTCGAGGAAGCCGTAGTTCGACCGCCCGCTCAGGCGCGGCCGGTCCACCACGTCCACGAGCGCGACCGCGTAACCCTCGCGGCGCACCAGGGCGGGCAGGAAGCGGTGCAGTCCGTCGAAGAAGGGCAGGTCGAGGTAGACCGCCCGGGGGAAGCACTTCAGGCCGCAGTTGGTGTCGCGCGTGCCGTCGCGCAGCACGCGGCGGCGGATCGCGTTGGCGGCGCGCGACTGCCAGCGCTTGAAGCCCGTGTCCTCGCGCCGGATGCGCTGCGCCGCCACGAGCCCGCAGGCGGGCCCCCCGGCCGCGAGCTTGCCCACCAGCAGGGGGATCGCGACGGGGTCGTTCTGCCCGTCGCCGTCCAGGGTGACGACCACGGGCGCGCGGGCGGCCCTGACGCCCGTCCGCACCGCCGCGGCCTTGCCGCAGCCCGACGCGTGCGCGAGGTGGCGGAGCCAGGGCTTGCCGGGCCGGAGGCGCTCGACCTCCGGCCCCGTGCCGTCGGTCGAGCCGTCGTCCACGTAGATGACCTCGAAGGGGCCCGAGGCGGCGAGCGCGGCTTCCAGCTCGGCCAGGAGCGGGGCGACGTTGCCCACCTCGTTGCGGACCGGCACCACGACGGACAGGACGGGCCCGGTCACCGGGGCACCCCTCCGTCGCGGATGAAGCGCGTCACCGCGCCCCCGTGCCTGAGGCGGACCGCGGCGGCGTCGCGGTCGAACGCCACCGACCAGCTCGCGAAGAGGCGCGCGAGGGCCAGCGCCGACAGGGCGCCGAGCACCCCGCCCGCGACCACGTCGCTGACGTAGTGCGCGTCGATCGCGACGCGCGCGGCCGCGACGCAGACGGCGGCGGCGAGCAGCAGCGCGCGGCCGGCTCGCGGGGTGAAGGGGGCGAGCGCCACGGCCATCGCGAACACCGTGGTGGCGTGGCCGGACGGGAAGCTCGCCAGGCTCGCCTTCAGCGAGAGCAGGTCGAAGTGGTAGGGGCCGAACGCCGCCAGCAGGTGCGGCCTCGCCCGCCCGACCAGGTGCTTGACGACCTGCGCGAGCAGGCCCGACACCGTCAGCACGGCGAGAACGTAGCCGCCGCGCTCGCGCAAGGCCGCGGCGGCCTCGGTCGCGGTCCGCCCGCGATCCAGGCGCTGCAGGGCGAGGCCCGCCAACACGGCCGCGACCGACAGCGCGAACATGTAACCCGACCGCCCGAGGTCGCTGACGTTGTCGGCCAACCGCTTGACTTCGACCGGCAGGTCGGCGACGGCGGCCGCGACCCAGGCGTCGAGGGAGGCCGACAGCGCCACGAGCGCGAGCCCGCCGAGGCCCAGCGCGCCGAGCGCCGCGGCGCCGACCGGGGCGCGCCTGCCGGACGGAGAGCGCGACCGGGACGGCCCGAGCAGCGGCAGCGTCACGGCCCGTGCTGCCCGCGCACGTAGACGCCGACGTCGAGCCTGCCCCCGCCGTTGATGTTCAAGCCCTCGATGCGCGCCGCGAGGCGGGTGCGGCCGTCGCGGGGCAGCGCCGCCGCGAAGCCCGCCTCGTCGGGCCGCGTCACGAAGGCGACCCGGCAGGGCGCCTCCGCCAGGAAGGCCGCGGCGCCCGCCGCATCGGTCATGACGAGCCGCGTGCCGGTCTCGAACACGAGGCTGGGCTCGCGGTCGCCCACGGTGGCGAAGCCGGGGTCGGCCCGGCAGGCCGGGTCGAGCGCCGCGCGGGCGCTGTCCGCGAGCCGGGGCGACAGGGCCAGGAGGTCCGCGTGCGCGGCGTTCATGAACCAGCCCAGCGCGTAGCCCTCGACCGCGAGGGCCGCGACGGCCGCCAGGCCCACCGCGGCGGCGGCGCTGCGCGCC
>CAXTDZ010000122.1:1255-13981 GCA_964243035.1 uncultured Lichenihabitans sp. | reverse complement strand
AGCACCTCATTCGTAATGAGGGGGTCGGGGGTTCGAATCCCTCTTGCGGCACCAGTGCTTAGCTGATTTTCCAAAACCACCGGGTGCTCGCAAAACCACCGGGTGCTCGAATGGGTGCTCCTATGCAAGCGCCCGGGCGGCCTCGCGCAGGTGCTCCGGGGCGTGGTGCCCGTAGACACGCTCCACCATCTCCACCGTCATCCCGAGATAGCCCGCGACCTCCCACAGCGGCACGCCCGACTGGACGAGCCACGTCGCGCAGGTGTGGCGCAGCACGTGGGGCGTCACGGCGTCGTCCAGGCCCCAGCAGACGTCCGGGAAGGCGGCCTCGACCGCGTTGGCAACGGCCTCGAACGCCTGATCGGACATCGCGCGAGCCTCGTCGCGGTCGGCCTCGGTTGTGTCGGAGCCGTCGTCCTCGGTCACGAGCTCGGCGAAGATCCAGGTCAGCATGAGGGCGCCGATCCGGTGCTGCTGCTCGGCCGGCAGGGCGCGCCAGCGCTCGACCATGTCGACCGCCTTGAGGTCGGCGAGGGTCAAGGCAGCGCCTCCGCGACGAAGTGGTGACCGGGGCGCGCCGGATCGGCCGGGTAGGCGACGCAGTAGGCCGCGCCCCAGAACCCGAGGAGGATCAGCAGCACGATGGCCCCGTAGAGGTCGATCCGGAGGCGGCGGCGCTTGGGCCGGGGCAGCATGAAGCCGCGGTTGGCGAAGGGCGAAGTGCTATCGTTCACGGGGAAAGCTCCGCGTTGGGTAGGACGGGACGGTGAGGGGTGGGGCTGGCCCGGCTACCCGGGTCGGAGCGAGGCTTGGACGGTCAGGCCTTCCGGGCTGTGCCGAGGAGCGCTACATTGTGGCTCTGAGCGAAGGAGCCGGATGTGGCGCGCAGCACGAAGCCGAAGGACGACGCCCTGCCGGAGAACGCGGTCAGCTACGCTACGCGCGTCGAGGTGAGCGGCGCGAAGGTCGAGCAGGCAGCGGCAAGCCGAGACACCGACTACGAGACGGCGATGGCCGCGGGCCGGCGCATCATGCAGAAGCGCGAGGCGGTGCTGCTCGAACTCGCCAAATAGGTGACGACGCCCAGATGGCTGCCCCGGCGCGCCGTCCTCAACCTTCACGCTGAGGAGGTTGGCAAGCGCGGCGGCTTGCCGGGGCTGCGTGACGAGGGCCTGCTCGACAGCGCCCTTGCTCGCCGGAGAACCTTCAAGCCTACGGCGAGCCGGATCTCGCCGACCTCGCCGCGGCCTACGGGTTCGGCCTTGCCAGGAACCACCCCTTCGTGGACGGGAACAAGCGCGCCAGCTTCGTCGCAACCGAACTGTTCCTCGACCTGAACGGGTACGAGCTGACAGCCGACGACGCGGAGTACATCGCGATCTGGCTCTCCTTGGCCGACGGTTCGCTGAGCGAGGCGGATCTCGCGGCCTGGCTGCGCACCCGGATGCGCCCGGCCTGAGGCACACCGCGGCCGGGCGCGCTTGTCGGCGGTGATGGCGCTGGAGGCGATCAGCCTTTTGACAAGCTGCGGCGAGGGAGGCATGGGCGAGGCTCATCGCGTGTTGGCGATGAAGAGTGCTTGCATCCCACGCAATGAACGTCAAGTGTGAAATTGCATCCGATGCAATACATTTTTTCCACAGCCGTCCCTGTCTGACTCGACAACCGCCCGGCGCCGTGAACAAAACATATTGCCGGAGGCTGGGTATGTCGCGTCAGGTAACAAAGCAGGGGCGGTTACTTGGCTGCATTAGGCGCCTAACCACGGTCTGCAAAGGCTGTGGCGCGCGAAGGGTGCTCCTCCGACCGGAACTCGCCGGCATAAGCCGCGCTGAGGTTCGAACTGTTGACCAGCTACGGGAAGCGCTTGTTTGTCGGTACTGCGCCTACGCGAATGAGAACCCCCACAATCTCCGCTTCCACGTCGAATGGATCGACGAGCCCGCCAACGTCGTCCGCCTCGTCCCACCCTCGACCCGTGACGCAGCCTGAAGGAGAGCACCCTGCCCGCCAGCACCGGAACGACCCAGGACCGAGCCAGCGAGGAAAAGCCCGGTCTGAGGCCGAAGGACAAGGCGAAGCCCGGCCGCGTCGACCGCAAGGACCCCTACGAGGGGCTGCCGCGGCGGAGGTTCTTCACGGACGCGGGGCCGGGCGAGCGAGTCTGAACGCGACCGCTCCTGGCGCTAGCGTGACGAAAGGTGCCACCGCCCCCGATCCGCTCCGCGAGCCCACTCCGCCTCCCGCCCCGTAGCTTCCTGGCCACTCCGGCCACCGCGAAGCTGCCATGCCCGACCCAGCCAACGACAACGCGCGCAAGGCTGAGGACGGCCCGATCTCCTCATGGCCGTGGGGGACGCAGGCACTACTGTGGATTTGCTGGGCCTTGCTGAGGATCAGGCTGGGGCCGGGGTGACAGAGTTGCGGCCGGCTGGGCCCGCCCGGCCACCTATGACATGCGCATGGAAGCCGGCGGCACCTGGACGGTGTACGTCGTGGCGACGGGCGAGCCGGCGGTGGTGGATGGGATCGTGCGGGTTGGGAAGGATCTCGACGACGCGGGCAAGGTACGACACCGGCTTACGACCGACACTGGTGTCTATCGTACGGATTGCTTTGAAGCTCACTTTTAAGATGCTTTCCGACAAAGATAGCGACTATCACAGATTTAATAAGATTGCTGGGATGGACCATACTCCAGAAATTCATGCTGTTGTCATGACTCACTGCGGGCATAGTAGAAAATCTCGTTTTACGCCTGATAGCACGACTAAATTTTTTACAAACCGAGCACTTAATATTGCTAAAGAATACGAACATTTATTTTCAGATAAAGTTGAAAACTGCTTCTACCTTTTGGATGATTTTTCTCAAGCGGGCGAATCAGTGGTACACAACGCATTCCGATAGCCAACCTCAAGGCAGGTGATAAGTATCAAGTAGATCTTCGCCGCCTCGAGGTAAACCCAGCTGTCGAACGCTACAAAAAAGAACTTAAGTGGCTAACTGACACGTTGTGAGGGATAAGTAAAATTTGTTAAGTCCACCCCTCAACCAGCGCCAGCCACACCGCCATCACCACCAGCAGCAGCCCAAGCATCACGAACGCGAGCCGATCGTCGCCTGGGCCGGGCCAGAAGGCAGATAGCCCTGCATGAAGTCGCTCCCTCACGCCCGGCTCAACCAGGCATCTCCCTCAGCCAAGCGGTACGGTCGCGCGTGAGAGACGCAGCGACCACGTCGGGATCGTCGCCGGTCGCCCGCGCGCAGGCCAGGAAGGCATCGCGGTAGGCGAGCCACGCGCGTTGCGTGGTGCGGATGCCCGCCTTGTCCACCGTGCCCCAGCCCCCGTCGTCCTTCGCCATCAGCGTGCCGTAGGTCGCGTTGAGCGCCGCGTCCGCGTCCCGGTAGGCGCTCGCGGGTGCGGGTCGCGCCGGGACCTTGCCGAGCGTTTCCGCGAGGGCCGCGAAGGCGTCGTCCTGCTTGGCCCGCGCCCAGATCATGCCCGCGGTGCGCGCCGTGCCCGTCTGGTCGACCTTGTTCTCCGCCACCGCCCCGCTGAACGCCGCCTCGGCCCGGCGCAGCCGCGCGAAGGCCGCGGCCGCCGCGGGCGACAGGCGCGCCGCCACCGCGTCCAGTCGGCGCGTCCGCCCGACCGCGGCGATGCGCTCGTCATGGGCGACGCACATGCCGCCGAGCAGGCCGCTCGTGGCATCGTCGCAGATGCTGAAGCCCGATCCCGACCAGCGCTCGGCGAGCAGCCGGGAGAGATGCTGTATGCGCAGCTCTCCTTCAGCCGGCGCGCCGCCGACCCGGCAGGCGAGCGCGAGCGCCACATCGAGCCGGCGCGGCACGCCTCGGCCGTTGGCGTAGATCGTCATGAGCAGGCTCTCGCCGTCGAACGGCCCCCAGCTCTCCGGCGAGGCGTCGCGCACGTGACGGCCGGCGCAGTGGAGCGCGGCCTTGACGTCGGGCGCGCGGCCGATGCCGTAGTAGAGCGCCTCGGCGTCGCAGGGCGGTTCGGCCTTGCTCCCGGTCGCGGCGTCGGGCTCCTCGGGAACGAGCGTCGACTCGGCCTCGCGGCAGATCGCCATCGCGTTGCGCGGGGCAGCTGCTTGCTGCGGGCCGCTCGTCCCCTGCACGGGTGGGGCGTCCTGCGCAGCGCACGGCCCGAACAGCGCCGCGAGGCAGACGAGGGCCGCCAAGCCTTGTGCGCGCGGGGCGAGGGCGCTCTGACGCGACGGGGCAAGCCGGATCGCCCCGCGCCTGGCCCGGATGCTTGCTCGGCCGCGGTTCACGACCACCAGCCCTTCGCTCGCCCCAACTCCAAGACCTGTTGCATGGCGGTCAGCAGGAACACGGCGCACAGCAGGATGAAGACGCGCTGGTTAGCCGTCAGCCGACGCCAGCGGGTCCGGATCACCAGCCCATTCCGTTGTTCCGCGCCTCTTCCCGGGACGGTACGCCTTCGAGAGCTGCAGCAAGGGCATCCACCGATGCAAGTGCAGCACGATTGCTGTCGTCGATGCGGTAGCCGCTCTGGACGGCTGCCACGAGTCCCCTGGCGCTCTCCGAAACCCTGGCGGCCGCAGCTTGCCATGCGCGTCCAGGCTCTGCTTGGAATGCAATCCGATCGAGATTGAATTTCACAGCCTCGATCAGGTATCGGGGATTGACTGTCACCGCGTGCGCGATTGCCTTGCGGAGATCATCGAGCGGCCCCTTACGAAACTCGGACAGCGCCATGGACACCTCCACCTTGGTCAGAGCGCCAGCGGGTGACCCCGACCCTTACGACCTACGGTCGTGAACATCGTCGGCCTGGCGAACGGTATGGAAGCGTGGATGCGCCCTTACACGTGCGCCGACGGCACCCGGAGCGCTCTGATGCGCATGGGTGACGCGCAAGCCAAGGCGGTCGCCGAAGCACTCCGCGCGCTGGCGCGAACGTTCGACGCAGCGGAGCGCCGCGACAGGCCAGAGCCCTGCCAAACCTACGTCGAGTTCCCCATCGGAGAGCAGGGGTACGTCGCTGCGCTCGCGGCAGTGAGGGCGACACTCGAAACGCCTCAGCCGCGGCCGGAAGGGTTCCACTGGGTTTAGCATCAGGCGAGCCCCTTGGGGGCGATCTCCTGTTCAAGACTGCGCCTTCCGTCGCCGTGCCTTCACGATGGCGGGCTGGCGCAGGGTGTCGGGGAGGTCGGGGCTCGGGTTGCCTTCGAGGTCGACGCGGCTGACCCGGAGAGCGCGGATAAACTGATAGACACGCTCGGCATCGCCCTCCGGTAAGTCCTGCATTGAGATCGGCGGGGGCGTTTGGGGGTGGCGCTCCAGCAGGTCGCCAGTGGAACAGCCAAGCGCCTCGGCCAGCGCCTCAAGTTGGGGCTGGCTATAGGGCCCTTTGCCGTTCTCGATACGGCTCAAGGTCGAGGTGGTGAAGCTCACCCCGAGGATCTCCTCGACTCGAGAGGCAAGCACGTCCTGGTTCAATCCACGGTGGGCGCGCCACTCCATGATGAACGTCCGCTGCAGAGTCCGGCTGGCAAGCGCGCCGGCGGGCGCTTTTTTGCGTGCCATGCAAGAAACCTACAGCGGGCCTGAAGCTATGTGAAACCACCCGATGCAAGTCAGGCTTGACTTTGTTCTTGCGTGGGATGCAAATACGGGCATGAACGCCCTTCACGCCTACCTGCTGGAGCAAGGCATCGGCAACGCCGAGTTTGCCACCCGCGTGCATTCGTCGGAGGCAACCATTTCGCGATTACGTCGAGGCAAGCAGTCGCCGTCCTTCCGCCTGCTGGCCCGCATCACGGAAGCGACTAACCAGCGCGTCACACCAAACGACTTCCTCAAAGGCGAGAACGGGACAGCGGCACCTAACGACCAAGTGCAAGGGGCATCGGCGTCGGATGAGTAGCCTTGATGCGCGCCCCCTCCAACGCCGCCGCTTCCTGGCCCTGCTCGGCCTCGCACCCGCGGTCGCGCCCGCCCTGGCCGAAGCCGCACTGCGACCGGCCGCCATGCACGGTCTCGGCGCCGCGTTCTCGCCCGGGCGCCTCGTCGAGATGGGCGGCCTTTCCGCCGACCTCGCGATCGACCCCGCCGCCGAGCGGGCCTGTCTTGAGCGGATCCTCGCTGACGGGCGCAAGATCGAACAGGAGCTGGGCCTACGACCGCTCGACGCGCTCCCTCCCATGCCGTCATCGATCCGTCCTGCGGTGTGGGGAACCTCCACAATGCCAGCCTTCGCCGATGGCGCGTTCCTGGTCGACGACGTCGGGAGCGGCCCGTGACGGCCCGCGCTACCTATCTATTTCCGCAGCAGGTTCGGCCGAGCGCGCGTCGCCAAACGCAGCCCGGCTCCCCTGTCGCGTTCCCCAGGCGTGCCGCCAAGCACGCCTTGCACCAGCCCCGTCGCATCCTGTCCGCCAAGACCGTCGCGACCGTGCTGTTCGACCATGTACCCCCTGGCTCCTTCCGTGAACCCACCCTGCGAGATGAACTCTCGCAGGGAAGGTTTTGCGAATGGGCCGGAGAGACTTGTTCCGCATTTGTGCTCGTCAGGCGGACGACATGAGCACCGCGATCCGAGACGACGCCAGACAAATGGTGTTCCATGCAGCCGGGATCATCCGCCCCGGTCAGACCGTCAAGTCTCAAATCAACGCAGCATGTAAAGCTCTCGGTCTTCCGCCGGGGAACTGGCGGGTCACCGCTGCTTGGTACAATCAAGCGGGCTGCTGGTCTGCCGCAGCAATCCACGATCTTCAGCAAAGATACCTGAAATGGCGCGAGATCGAAGCTCGTCGCGCCGCCTCCACTGCCCAGACCGAAGCCCTCATACGCGCTCAGCGGGAGCGTCAGCAGCTTGAGGCCACGCGCAATGCCATCCGAACCCAACTTGCCACCATCGAGCGCCAGCTCGCTCTCGCCGACGCGACCCTACGCCTTTCGCGCGATCAGGACATGGATCGGTAGGCGGCTTGTGGCTTCGTCCGTGCGCCACGGCCTGATCGCCAGACGCCGCCTCGAATGGTGCTGGCTGATCGCTCCATGGCTGCGGCCGAGCGAGTCCGGGTCGGACCGGGATCGCCAAGGGTGAGCCCGACATCCGTCGCCATCCTTCTGTTCCTGGCCGCGAGGCGACCAGAACTGTCACGCTTGTCACGCTGGATGTCACACCCCAGCCGGCCCAGCGGAGGCGCCCACCGTGACGGGAGGAGGGAGGAGGGGTCGTAGGCCCTCCCCGTCGCGGGGGCTTGGCCGACGCCCTGTCACGCCGATCCTGTCCGGCTCACCCCGGACTTTCCCGACCTCGAACCTTAGGAGGCAGCCTTGACCGGCGCCGTCGCGTTGCGCCCCTACCAGGCCCAGGCCGCAGCTGCGGCGCTCGCCAGCCACCGGGACGGCCGCAACCCAGTCGTCAGCGCGCCCACCGGCTCGGGCAAGTCGGTGATCGTGGGCCGCCTCGTGGCCGACCTCGGCCCGGGCCGGATCGTGGTGACCGTGCCGTCCCGCGAGCTGGCCGAGCAGAACGAGCGGGCCCTGCTCGGCTTCCTGCCGGCCGCCGAGGTCGGGGTGGTCTGCGCCGCGCTGGGGCGCCGCGAGGCGGACCGCCGCGTGCTGGTCGGCACGCCCCAGAGCCTCGCGGGCGCGGTCGGCTTCGACCCGGCCTGCGTGGTGGTCGACGAGGCCCACCAGATGCCGCTGCACCGCGGCTCCTGGTTCCACCGGCTGTTCGACACCCTGCCGCGCGGGCGGGCCACGCCCCGCGTTGGGCTCAGCGCCACCACGTTCCGCACCGCCGACGGCGCGATCTACGGCGGCCCCGGCTCGTGGTTCGACTGCCAGCCCTTCGAGGTCTCGGTGGACGCGCTGGTCGCGCAGGGCTACCTGGCCCGGGCCGTCTACGTGGAACCGTCGGTCCTGATGACGGTGCGCGGCGTCCGCCAGAGCGCGGGCGACTACAGCCAGGGCGATGCGCCCGCGCCTCCCCTCACCGCTGCCCGGCGATCTTCTCTCGCGCCGCCGAGGCCAGGAAGGCCGAGCGCGTCAGCCCGCGCAGCTTGGCGGCCTGGTCGATTTGCTCCAGCAGCCCGGCGTCCACGGAGATGTTCGCGCGCACCGTGCGGCCCGCGTCGAGCAGGAGCGGCACCTGCATCATGGGCCGACCGGCGGCCTCCTCTGTCACGGCGCCCAGGTCGCGCGCGGGGGGCGGTTCCAGCCCGTCGTCGATCCGGTCTGCCATCCACTCGCGCAGCGCCTCGACGGCGTTGGCGTGAAGGTCCTCCATGTCGGCTCCCATGGCGGTGCAGCCCGGCGCATCGGGAAAGGCCGCGCCCCAGGCGCCCGGCTTACCGTCGATCAGGGCGATGTAGCCCGCCATCTCGTGTCCTCCTCAGATCCAGCCCGCGGCCTTGGCGATGGAGCGGGCGACGCCTTCGGTCAGCGTGCGGTGGCGCGGAACCATGATGCGGATGCCGGGGTGGTCCGGGTGGGCCAGCTTCGTGTGCTTGGCGCCGCCCTGGCCGACCCAGCCCTCGGCGGTGAGCCGGTCGAGGATGCGCTTGGTGTTGATCTCGACCTTGGGCATCGAGTCCGTCCGCCGCCGATGCCTATCTATGTGCGCAAAAGTAGCTCAACTCCAAGCAGAATTACGCATATTATTGCACATCAGCTAGGGTCGGCCTGATGGGTCCGCGCCCGCCCAAGCCCGGCGCGCGGACGCTGGCGGCCCAGGACGGTCAACAGACGCCCGCCAAGCGTGGCCGGGCGCCTCACACCAGGGCAGGGCCGCCAAAACCGCCCCCGGCTGTTGTAAAACCCTTGGTGGTCGAGCGCCGGGCACTGGCGAAGTGCGTGAAGCCGGAGCCGGAACTCGCGACGGACACGATCGTGCTTCCCGCCCACGTGGTCGCCGCCATCCACGCCGTCAGCCGCGAGCTGCGCGACCTGCCGCGCGACTGCATCCGCGACGGACACCTGCTCGTCCGTTGGCTGACGGAGCGCGGCCGCGAGCTCGACGCCGTGGCACGGAGCCGGATCGCGCTGCCGGCGCCGCGCCCGGCTCCGGCGCTGCCCAGGCCGCCGACGCCGACGCCGACGCCGATCGCGCGAGCCGTCGCGTGCGAGGCCCGCGTCCCAACCGTGATGCCGCGTCACCGTGACCGGCGTGGCGCCTGGCGCCGGCGACTGGTTGAGCTGGGGCAGCTCGTGCTGCCGCTCTGAGAACTCCCCGAATACCCACCCTGGTGCGCTGCGGCTTGTGGCGCTGGGTAGTTTGGAGAGCGGGCCCGCCTCAATCCACGACGGTCCCGGCGGAACGCCCCGGTCGCTTGCCTATCGTCTGGTGTTGGTCACAGTCCATCCGTAAGGTCAGATGCCAGACGATTGCTTAGAAGACATGCCGCCCGCTCCTTTCCCCTCCCTCGTCACCGATCCGGCCCGGCTTGCCGCGCTGGATGCCTACGCCATCCTCGACACGCCAGCCGAGGCGGGCTTCGACGGGATCGTGCAGCTGACCTGCCGGTTATGCGACGTACCGGTGGCCTTGGTCAGCCTGGTCGCCGGCGATCGGCAGTGGTTCAAAGCTCGCATTGGCTTTCCGCCTTGCGAAACCGACCTGAACAGCTCGGTTTGCGCCTACGCGCTCGAACGGCCGGACACCCTGCTCATCATCCCCGACCTGACCCGGGACGAGCGCACCAGCGCCAACCCCCTCGTCACCGGCGAGCCGTTCATCCGCTTCTACGCCGGCGCGCCGCTGGTCACGGCGGACGGTCACGTGCTCGGGTCGCTCTGTGCCATTGACAGGCAACCCCGCCCCGGAGGGCTGACGTCCGCGCAGCAGGACGACCTCCGCCTGTTGGCGCAGCAGGTCGTCAGCCATTTGGAGCTGCGCCGGGCTATTGCCGAGCGCGACCAGGTGCGCGCCGTTGAAGCTCAGGCATTCCGCGCCCGGGATGCGCTGCGCGACACCCAAGCTGCCCTGGCGATGGCCGAGGGCGATCTCGCCGAAACGCTCCGCGCGGTAGTTGCAGGTGCCTTACAGGCAATCCCGGCCGCTGAGGGCGGCGTGGTCGAACTGCTCGATGGCGAGACTCTGGTCTACGCCGTGCCGGTCGGCACCTTGGTGCCTCATCAGGGCTTACGCCTGTCGCTGGCCGACAGTCTGGCCGGCCATTGTGCGACGACCCGCACGCCGCAGCGCGTGGACGAGGCGCTGACCGACCCGCGCATCAGACCCGAGTTTCGCGAGCGCCTCGGGCTGCGGTCGGCCGTCGCCGTGCCGATCCTGCGCGGCCCCACCGTGCTCGGTGCCCTTAAGCTGCAATCCTCCAAGCCGGGCGCTTTCACAAACCGCGACCTGGACATGCTCGGCCTGTTCGCCGGCGCGACCACCGCCGGCTTTGCCGCCGCCGAAGCTCGCGCGCTCACCCGCGCGAAGGACGCCTACTGGCGGCGCCTGATCGACCGTCTGCACGAAGGGTTCATCGTCGGCGAGGTGGTCCGCGACGACGACGGCCAGGTCGTGGACTGGCGGTACGCCGAGGTTAACCCGGCCTGGGGCGACCTGGTCGGCATTCCTGCTGCCGACGTGATCGGGCGCACGGTGCGCGAGGTGTTCCCCGGCATCGAGGACGCGTGGGTCGCCGAATTAGCCACGGTCGTGACCGAAGATCGCTCGATCACCTTCACGCGCCAGGTCGGCCAGCTCGGGCGTTGGTACGAGGGGCGCGGTTTCCGGCTGGAGGGTGAGCGGTTTGGGATCATTTTCCTCGATGTCACGCCGCGCGTCGAGGCGGACGCGCGACGATCCGCCCTGATACAGCTCGGCGACCACCTGCGCGACCTGACCAGCATACCGGCGATGACCCGGGCGGCGGCCGAGATCGTCGGCCGCACGCTGGGGGTAACCCGCGCCGGCTTCGGCCGCGTTGAGGGTGATGTGGAGCACATCATCATCGAACCGGACTGGTACGCGGCGGGTCAGGTCAGCATCGCGGGTCGGCACCGCTTCGAGGACTACGGCGACATCCGCGCGCACCTGGCACGCGGCGAGCCGCTGGTCATCAACGACGTAACGACCGATCCGCGAACCCGCGACGACCCTGGCCCGATGCAGGGGCTCGGCATTGGCTCGCTGGTCAACATGCCGGTTCGCGAGCGGGGGCGCACGGTCGCGGTATTCATCATCCATGACGTGAAGGCGCGGGTATGGGCTTCCGAAGAGTTGGCGTTCCTGCGCAACGTCGCTGATCGCTTGGAGGTCGGCGTCGCCCGCGTGCAGGCGGAGGAGCTGCAAGCGGTCCTCAACCGGGAGCTGTCACACCGTCTGAAGAACACCCTCGCCATTGTGCAGTCGATCGCTGGCCAGACATTGCGTAACATTTCCGAGACCGAGGCGGTCGAGGCATTCACCCGCCGGTTGCTGGCCCTGTCGCGCGCCCACGACGTGCTGCTCGACAGGAGCTTCATGGCTGCCAAGATGCGCGCCGTGATGGAGGGCGTGCTGGCCCTGCAGGCCGACCTCGACCGCTTCGCGTTCGACGGGCCGGACCTCGACATCAGCCCGGAGGCGGCGCTGTCGTTGTCGCTGCTACTGCACGAGCTGGCGACCAACGCGCTCAAATACGGGGCTCTGTCGGCCTCCGCCGGCAGGGTCAGGGTCAGCTGGCGCACCGAAGGTGACGGCACGATGCCCCATCTCGTCCTTGATTGGACCGAGGAAGGAGGGCCGCCGGTCACGCCACCGAGTAATCGCGTCGGGTTCGGCTCGAAACTGATCCGTCGCGGCCTACTTGGAAGCCAGCAGGCTGATCTGCGGTATGACCCGGTTGGCCTGCGTGCGAAGTTCCGCGCCCCGCTCGCTGAAGTCCAGGTGCGGGTGCATTGAATGGATAGTTCTCAGGCTCCGCGGCCGCCTGTGGTCCTGATCATCGAGGACGAGCCGATCTTGATGATGCAGTTGGTCGACTACGTGGAGGAGGCTGGCTGCCAAGCGGTCGAGGCGACCAGCGTGGCCGAGGCGATCGGGCTTCTGGAAACCCGCATCGACATCCGGGTGGTTTTCTCCGACCTCGACATGCGCGGCTCGAGCGCCGGGCTTCACCTGGCCAGGGCCATCCGCAATCGCTGGCCGCCGGTCGAACTCCTGATGACCTCGGCCATTAACCGCCGGGCGAACGAGCTGCCCGAGCGTGGGGTGTTCGTCGGCAAGCCATTCGACTCCCGCAAGGTTCATGCAGCCCTGAAGCACTTTGTGGAGTGAAGCGCCGTTCCTGGCGGATTGGTCGGACCGGGCACATCGGGGCGCCTGTGATCAGAGCTGAGCTCAAGCTCCTCCCGTAACCGAGCAGCTCGGTGAACGGTAGTAGGAGAACGATCCCTCGCCCGTCACGCCCGCGCGCCGCGAGCGGTGGCCCTGGACGGGTTCCAGGGGTCGGCGGAGGCGAAGGTGTCCCGGCACCCAGCATGCCGTTCCTGGGCCGTGTTGGGCCTGACGCGCGGACCGCGGCAGAGGCGGTGTTCAAAGGCCCGGCCGGTTCTTGCCACCGTGGCAACAACCGCGGCGACCACGTCGGGACCGTGGTGAGCCGGAAAGGCCGCGTTGCGCGGCTCGAGGTGCGGCGGCGCCGGCTGGTCGAAGCCGGGCAGTTCGCCCTGTCGACATGCCGACACGTCGCCCGCCGCTCATCGACCGTGCCAGCACCAACAGCACGGCAG
>CAXTDZ010000122.1:0-1155 GCA_964243035.1 uncultured Lichenihabitans sp. | reverse complement strand
ATGCCGACACGTCGCCCGCCGCTCATCGACCGTGCCAGCACCAACAGCACGGCAGGACCCGGGATCAAAAACAGGCCGAGCACGACAGCCGCGTAGGTGGCGCAGGTTGCGAGATCGATCATTGGTCCGTCCCTCAGCAGCAGACGGGCGTGGCCTTTGTCTGCCAGTGCCAGCGAGCCACCCACAGCATGTCTTCGGATTCAAGAGCGATGATCGGGCCTGAGCCCTCGGGAGATGCGAGCCAAACGACAGATTTGGAATGCTGTCGAAGCGCAGCGCGCTCGCGAGCCGGGATGGCCGTGCCACCGAGAGGCGCTGCCGCCGGAAAGACGTGACGCGTTCCGGTGAGGGAAGGCCGGACCAGCCCCGCTCAGGCCGCTTCAGCCGCTTCCGTCTTCAGCCCGCTCGGCGCCACCCAGCGCGGCAGCGCCGGCCCCGTCAGCTCGACGTGAAGGGTGCCGGCGCCCTTCGCGCCGCCCCACAGCTCGGCCGGCAGCAGGGCACGTCCGTCCGTCCAGCGCCAGCACGCCCCATCCGAGCCGCGCTCGGGCGCGTAGAACCCGGTGCCCAACCTCTCGTCGTCAAGGGCAAGGGGGTGCGACGCGCCAGACCCGTCCTCTACGGCGAGCCCGCCCACGCACACGCCCAACCGGCGCTCGTCGCCCGACAGCCCGGTCTCGCGCGGCACGCCCGCGCTGGAGGTGAGCCACACGGCCCGCGCCGCGGCCGGCAGCGCGAAGCGGGCCGCGAGCCCGTCCACCTCCGGCTCCACCCGGCGCCCGTCCACCACCAGGTGCAGGTCGCCCAGGCCCTGCTCCTCCAGCCGCCAGCCCAGCGCCTCGGCGCGCGCCCGCAGCTGCGCCCGGGCCACCTCCACGAAGGCGCCCTCGGCGTGGAACGGACGGCAGAAGGCGGCGTGGCTGGGCGCGGGCGCGTCCGGCCCCGCCGCGAGGTCGGTCACGCCGGAGCCGGCGAAGAAGCCCCGGTTGCCCATCTCCAGGTAGCTTTCGGCCGGCAGCCCCTCGGCGAGGATGACGTCGTGGCTGTCGAGCTCGACGTGCCAATAGGTGACGTGCTGGACCCGCTCCTGCACAACGGTGGCGCCGTTGACCAGCGCGCAGGCGGGCACGAGCACCTCGCCCATGAGGTCGAGGC
>CAXTDZ010000121.1:0-14020 GCA_964243035.1 uncultured Lichenihabitans sp. | reverse complement strand
CCCCTGTCCGGCTCCCAAACGCCGCAGATCAGCGGTTCTTGGAGGTGTCCAACTGTGGCATCTCAAAGGGGTTCTCATGTAGGCTCGTCGACGACCCGGGTGAGAATGGTTACGCCAAGCCTCTCTCTGCCCAGGCTCGCGGAAGGTTTGATGTTTTACGGGAGAAGCCGTCGGGCGGCAGTGCGGGTCGACGCGGCTTGCAGCCCTGCCAGCCCACGCCAGCGTCGGAGAAAGACGAGGGCCGAACCTAAGTTCGAGGTCAACCCGGCGCCCAGGCTGCCGAGGCCGACGGTGAAGCCGCCGGTAACCGCGAGGAGGTTGGCGGCATAGATGGTTCGGTAGTCGGACCTCAGACGGGCGACGTGGGCATCGACGATGGGCCGCAGCGTGGTCAGCACCTGCAGGTCGTCGCGAAGCAGGACAACGTCGGTCTCATCCCGTGGGAGGCGGTCGAGGCCGCCGAGCGAGATGCTGAGCGTGCTCGCGGCCCGCGCGAGCGCGGAGCCGGGGTCCGTGCCGTCGCCGATCCAAACCGCGCGCATGCCGAGCGAGCGCAACGTCCCCGCCTTCTGCTCCGCGTCGAGGCCGCCGAAAACGGCGTCGAACCCCAGGCCTTCCACGTTGGATTCGGCCTCGTCCTGCCGCGCCGACGAAACATGAACGAAGCGTGCGTCAGGAAATTGCACGCGCAAGGTGGCGATGACCTCCGCGACGCGAGGCTCGCCCTGGCGGGCGAACTGCACGACGCCGATGATCCGACGGTCCCGTACCACGACGAGCGGATGCTCGGCCGGATCGCCGGGCGGCTCGGCCGCCAGTTTGTCCACGAGGGCGCGCAGCCTCGCGGTGTGCGGCTCACTGTCGGCCCTGCGGAGCGCGACGCCGGGGGTCGTAACGGAGACCAGCGCGCCGGCGCCGTCCCGGAAGACCGTTTCGTCGACACGTTGCCGGCGGTCCTGCACCTTCGCCTCGACGCCGCCCAGGTCTCCGAGGTCGCGCATCAGCGCCGCGGCCCGATGATCGTCGGACCCGGCCAGCGCCGCGGCCGCGAGGCCGAGCGCATCCGGGGCCGCCGACCGCCGCGTCACGTTGATCTTCTTGATGGCGGTCGCGCGGGAGGAGAAGTCGACCGCATCGTCGAAGACGAAGACCTCGACCGAGGACAGGAGATCGAGGGCAGCGGGCTTCCTGACCAGCGCGCCCTGGTTGAGCGCTTCCGCGAGCGCGGCCAGCGCGGACAGGTGTGCGCTGAGGCGCGGCCCGGTCGCGTAATCGGGCCGGATAACCACCTGCGAGAACCGCGGCACCCGCGTCGCGATCAGAAGGAGTGCCGCGGCGGCGAGTGCCGGCTTGGCGTTGCGGTTGGCGACCCGCTCCACCGCGGCGCTCGACGGCAGTCCCTGCAGGGCGCCGAACGGGAGCGCCCGCGCCAGGGCTGCGGCGGCCGTCGCCGACCCGGTCCGGGTCACCCGGACGGTCAGGGTGCCATCCCGGACGAAAGTCCCGGCATAAACCGGGTCGCCCGCGGAGCGGTCGGTTGCCCCGCGGGCGCCGTTCAGCATGTCCTCTTCGACCGCGGCGCGGCCCTCGACGAGGAGGCCGTCGGCCGGGACGAACTCGCCCGCGCGCACGACCACCGTCGATCCGGGCATCACGTCGCCGAGGTCGACAAGTATCTCGGCCCCATCGCTGCCCTTGAGGCGGGCGGAGATCGGGCGGCGGCGGCGCTCCGCGAACAATCGCCGTTCGCCGGTCACCACCACGCGTTGCGCGAGCGCGGGCCACGCCTGGAAGAACGTCGCCATGAGGCTCGCCGCGAAAGGCAGTCGAGTCCAGAGCAGGAAGCCCAATCCAGTGGTATAGAGGGCGTAGAGCCCGACGCGGCCTCGCGCGAGGTCGCGGGCGGCGCCGATGACGTTGGGCAGGGAATACAGGACGACGGCGGCCGTCGCCCAGGGCAGCAGCACGGGGCGGAGGAACTGGGCGATGACGGAAAAGGCGAGCAGGCCGCCCGCGACGTAGAGCTTCCTCGGCCGCGGCGTGACGGGCGGTCCGCCGAGGATTTCGGGCCATGCGCCCTCGATGAACCGCAGGATGCGCTCCGCTTCGAGCGAGGCGGGATCGAAGGCCACGCGGAGGACAGGCCGGAAGCTCGCCGCACGAACATCCGTCACGCCGTGCAAGGCGCGCAGGACGTCGGCGAGACGGAGGCGGACGTCGCGGTCGCGCAGCAGCGGGTGGCTGATCCGCAGGTGGTCGCGCCCCAGCACGCGGGCGCGGAAGGTCGTCAAAGCGTCGCCGGCCCGTCCGATGCGCACCGGCAAGCCGGGCAGCGGTCCTTTCAGGTCCAGACGGGCGGCGCGGTTCGACCGATCGACGACGCCGGCGCGAAGGAGCGTGCCGAGACGGCGCCACACGCCCTCGGCGTCGGCCAGGGGGGCCAGCAGGAGGCTGACTTCCCCGCGCTCGCGGCGGACCGCGACGGCCTGAACCTCGTCGAGCGAGAAGGCGTGCTCGACGAGCCGGCGCGCCGGCGTGTCGTCGTTTTCGAAGAGGTCCGGGGCGCACACGAGCAGGCGGCGGCCGGCGATCCGGACCCGGGGCCTGGGCGGGGGAGTCCGGTGCGGCTCAGGTCGGATGGGAGGGAGAGTGACCCCAACATCCCGGCTGCGCTGAGCGAGGGCCTCCGCGCCCATGCTGATCCTCCTGACCGCGATCATATCGCCGCATTTAGTCTACACGGCTGCTTGACTAAAGCCACCCTGTCATTAGGCTGTCACAGTGGCATTGGGTGCGGGGGGTGTTGGGGAATGTCGCGCGAGATCACGCCTGCGCGCGCCGCAACCAGCGGCGCGGCACGACCCCGGCGCGGTCGCCGCGGGCTGTTCGCGGGCGCGGCCGAGGCGTTCGGCACGGTCTGCGCGTCCGTGGCGGGCTTCGCGGTCGCCGGCTTCGAGGTCATGTCGGACCGCAGGGCCGAACGGCGCAGCGCGGGCCTGCGGTCGCGCGCCGCGTCGGATCGACGCCTCCGAGTTCCCGGACACGGCGGAGCCGACCCGCGGGGTCGGTGAGGATCGCGGTCCCGTTGTGAACGCCGGTTGGAGATCAGGGTCGACCATGTCTTTGCTGGGAAATTCTGTGGTGCGGCTCGGCTCCGTCGCGGTCGCGCCTCCGCCGGCCCTGAGCGCGACCGCGCCGAAAGGTGCTCCGCCGGCACGCGTGGACCTGTCGACGCCGGGCTTCGTGCGGATCAGCGACGCACCTTTCATCGCGCGCCCGACGGGCCCGGGCGCGCGCCTGTTCGTCGAGCGGGCGTTCAGCCGGCCCGAGGTCGAGACCGTGTCGATCGACGCCGTGCGCGGCCGGGCCGAGATCCGCTACGCGGTCGACGCCCGGGACCCGCGCGGCCAAGTCGTCGCGCTATCGCGCGCGATCGGCGGCACGGGCGGCGGCGGGTGCGTCGCGCTGCCGGATACCTTTGGTCGCGGCGACCGCTCGCGGGTGCGGTTGCAGCGCTACGGGAAGACGCTGTCGGGGTGGTCGGTCAAGCACGAGCTAGAGGGGCGTATCCGCTTCCACAACCCGCTGCTCCTGCGCCGACGCGTCCTTGGCCAGGTGATCGAGGCTGAGCTCGTCAACGCCTTCGGCGTCGACAGGTTCTCAGTACAGACCCTGACCGGCACGGTGCTCGTCCACTTCAACCCGCGCCAGTTGCGGAAGCGACAGATCGTCGACCTGCTCGACGCCGCCGTCGCGAAGACCGAGGACTTCTCGCTGGCGCCGATCGACTACGACCTGCCCGTGTCGGCGGCCGCCGTGACGCTGGCCGCGGCGGGCCAGTTCCTCCTGCCGGTCCTCACCCCCGTCAGCGCGGCATTGTTCATCTATTCCGTGATCCCGAGCTTCAAGGGCGTCTACGACCTGGTCGTCAAGGAGAAGCGGCTAGGCGTCGACGTCCTCGACGCCATCGTGGTCGCGGCCTGCCTCGCGACCCGGCAGATCTTTGCGGGCACGGTGCTCGCCTTCACCCTGAGCGTGTCGCGCAAGCTGGTCGAGCGCACCGAGCGCGACTCGAAGCGCATGCTTCTCAACGTGTTCGGCAAGCAGCCGCGCTTCGTGTGGCTGGACGTCGACGGCGTCGCGGTCGAGACGGCGCTGGAGAAGGTCAGGACCGGCGACGTCATCGTGATCCACACGGGCGAGTCGGTGCCGGTCGACGGCGACGTGGTGGACGGCATGGCCATGGTCGACCAGCACGCGCTGACCGGCGAGTCGGCCCCCGTCGAGAAGATCGCGGGCGAGAAGGTGTTCGCCGCCACCACCGTGATCGCGGGAAAGATCCGCGTCGCGGTGACCAGCGCCGGCCGCGACACCACCGCGGCCAAGCTCGCGCAGATCCTGAACGAGACGTCCGGCCACACGCTGAAAGCCGCGTCCAAGGGCACGCAGCTCGCCGACCGCGCCGTCACGCCGACGCTCGCGCTGGGCGCGCTGAGCCTGGCCACGCGGGGCGCGGCCAGTGCCACGGCGGTGGTCAACTGCGACCTCGGCACCGGAATCCGCATGGCCTCGCCCATCGCGCTCCTGTCGTCGCTCACCCTGGCCGCGCAGCACGGCGTCCTGGTCAAGTCCGGCCTCGCGCTCGAAACCATGAGCGACGTCGACACCTTCCTGTTCGACAAGACGGGGACGCTGACCCGCGAGCGCCCGGAAGTCGGCCGCATCCTGACCTTCGACCGGCACGCGGAGGACCGGATCCTGGCCTGGGCCGCCGCGGCGGAGAACCGGTTCAGCCACCCCATCGCCAAAGCCATCCTCGACCGCTTCGCGGGGTCGGGCGAGCCGATGCCCGAGACCGACGACACCAAATACGCGGTCGGCTACGGCGTGACGGTCGGGGTCGAGGGCCACACGGTCCACGTCGGCAGCGCGCGCTTCATGGCGCACGAGGGCGTCGCGCTGCCCCCCGAACTCGACCGGGAGGTCGAGCGCGCCCACGACGAGGGGCACTCGCTGATCATGGTGGGCGTCGACGGCGCGCTCGGCGGCGCGCTGGAGCTCAAGGCCGCGCAGCGCAGCGAGGCGCAACTCGTCATCGACGGGCTGCGCGCGCGTGGCGCCCGGCACCTCGCGATCATCTCCGGCGACCACGAGCGGCCGACGCGGAGCCTCGCGCGCAAGCTCGGCATGGACCGCTACTTCGCGGAGGTCCTGCCGCAGGACAAGGCGCGCTTCGTCGAACGGCTGCAAAAGGAGGGGCGGCGCGTCTGCTTCATCGGCGACGGCGTCAACGACTCGATCGCGCTGAAGCAGGCCGACGTCTCGATCTCGCTGCGCGGCGCCTCGACCATCGCCACCGACACGGCGCAGATCGTGTTCATGGAGGACAGCCTGGAGAAGCTGCTGCAGATCCACGACGTCGCGACCGACCTCCAGCGCAACGTCAGGCGCAGCTGGCGGATGATCGTGGGCGCCAACGCGGTCTGCATCGCGGGCGCCCTGTTCGGGAACTTCGGCGTGATGCACTCGATGGTGTTCAACCAGATCGGCGGCTTGGCGGCGGTCGCCAACGGCTTGCTGCCCTTGCGCCGGTCGGCGCAGTTGCAGCGCCAGAAGGACGAGGCGGCGCAGTTCATCGCGGAGCACAGCGAGGGCGTCCTGGAACGGGCGGCCTGACGGCCCGTCAGGGGCGCGACGCCGCGCCTGGATAGAGGGTTCCGCGTGTCGACGCGCTACGGTCGGGCGCAATTCATCAAGGATGCCGCACGCCTCGGGCTGTCCCGGGATGCCGCGTTCTCCCGCGCCGAGCTGCGCCGTCGCCGCGACCGCCTGATGATCGTCCACCACCCGGACCGGGGCGGCGATCCGAGGAAGGCCGCGCGGATCAACGCCATCTACGCGCGGATGCTGACTTGGCTCGATGCGCGGAGCGCGAGACTTGCCGAGACGCGGCACGACGCCCGTGGGACGCCACCGAAGAAAACCGGCCGCGTGTCCGCGCTGTCGGCGGGACTCAACGCGAGTGCCGCGCGCGTTTGGGGCTTGGCGCTCGTCGCGGCTGCGACCTACGCCGCCATCCGCGCCAAGCGCAAGGCATAGCGGTCAAGCCGCCTCGTCCATCACGAAGCCCGCGCCGACGAGCACCTGCTCAAGCCGATCCTTCAGCTCCAGCTTGCGCGTCTTTGTGAAGAGCAGCCGCGCCCAGGCCGGCGCCGCCCCGTAGCACTCGATCCGGTCGTCAAAGAACACGACCTCGATCGTCACTGGCTCGACGAGGATGCGCAGGAACCGCTCGTCACCCCGCTTGAGCCATTTGTAGGACACCTCGCGCTCGAACAGCTGGGCGTTCTCGCCGATCTGCGCCTCGATGGCACGACGCCTCTCGGCCGACAGGGGCGCGTCGATCGGGAACACGTAGAATTGCTCAAGGTTCATCGGCCTGCGATGCCAGCGTGAAGGAGCGCTCTGCGGCCAGCCGGACGCGACGGACGCGCTGCCGTACCGCCGAACTGGCCGAATGGTCGGGACGAGGGGCGCGCGCGACCGCCGAGCCCGGCGAGAGGAGGATGAGCACGAGCCCGCTCCAGCGCAGGCGCAGCAGCTCGCCCAGGCCGTCGCAGCAGGTGTCGAGAAGGCGGGCCAGCGCGTTGAGGCGCAGCTTGCGCGCGCACTGCAGCAGCCAAGCCTTGACCCTGGCCCACAGCTTCCGCCCGGAGGAGATGCTGAGCACCGCCACGGCAAGGCACGCGAGACCCGCGAGTGCGCCGAGCACGGCCGCGAGGCCGTCGCGCTCCGCCAGGCCGACCGCGATGAAGAAGGCCGACGCCGCGTGCTGCACGCCGCCGCCGACGACCGGCGCCATGCTGGCGAGGCCGAGCAGAAACAGGATCAGGCCGAGCGCCCCGGTCATCACGGGATGGAACACCCACGTCCACCGTTCCCGCAACGCGCCCTCGGCACTCTCGATCACGCTGCCCACGCCGTGGATGAGCAGGGCGAGCGAGCTGCGCGGAACCCTGCGACGGAGCAGGGACCGGGGGAGGTGGATCCCTCGGCTGCCAAGCGCCACGCTCGCGCCTGCCGCACTGGTCACCGCACCTGAAACACCCGCGGTGTCCGGCGCTCCGAGCAGGCCGGCCGCCGCGAACAAGGCCGCAGGGGGAGCCGCACCGCCGGACTCCAGGGCCTTGATGATGTGCTGGACGGTGAAGTGGCGCGCGTGCGGATTATCCGTCAGGACCCGCCGCAATCGTAGCGAAAGGCGGAGCCTTTCCCTTGGAACACCGGCCCCGCGGGGCACCGCGGTGCTGCCGCCGCGAGCCGCGGCTCCAAGTCGTTCCCGCCTGATCGACAAGGTCGCCATCGTTGAACCAACTGCCGTCGGATTGACACGGTTCCGCTAGTCGATAAATCCTATGGACTAACCCTAGCTATTGCAACCCTCCCGTCTATCTCAGAATGGCAGACGGGGTGCGAGGCTCAACCGCTGGCTCCAGCTACACGAGAAGGATGACACGTGGATGACGGCGCCGTCGCAGCAGCGAGCCATGTTCCCCGTCGCCGATGGCTCCGGGCTGAGATCCCAGTGCCTGAGCTACGTGGAGGTCCTGGCCCAGTCGGTTTCGGTCATCGCCCCCTCGACTGTCCCCGCGGCGGTGCTGGGTCTAATCTTCGCGTCCGCCGGTAACGGCACCTGGCTGAGCTTCTTGTTCGGCATGGTGGGGCTCGTTCTCGTCAGCCTCAACATCAACGAGTTCGCGCGACGCTCGGCGTCGGCCGGCTCGCTCTACCGCTTCATCGTCAAGGGACTGGGAGCCGCGGCCGGCGTGCTCGGCGGCTGGGCGCTGCTGTTCGGCTACCTCCTGACCGGCATGTCCACGCTCTGCGGCTTCGTGGTCACCGCGAAGGGGCTCCTCGAAGCGCTCGGGTTTTCCGTTCCGTCCGTCGTCCTGTCGTCGGGCGCCGTGCTCGTCGCCTTCTACGTGGCATGCCGCGACGTGCAATTATCGGCCAAAACCATGTTGGCCTTCGAGGGGGCGGCGATCGCGGCCGTGCTGGCCCTCGGCATCGTAGCCTGGCGCTCGCACGGGTTCGCGCTCGACATTCCCCAGGTCAAGCTCGAAGGCGCGACGCCCGGCGGCATCCTGACGGGCGTGGTGCTGGTGGTCTTCGCCTTCTCCGGCTTCGAGAGCTCGACGGCACTCGGCGAGGAGGCCTCGGACCCGCTGCGGACGATCCCGAAATCCGTCGTCCAGAGCGTCGTCATCTCGGGCCTTATCTTCATCTTCATGGCCTACGTCGTCATTCTCGGCTTCCGAGGCTTGTCCGACGACCTGGCCAAGACGGACTCGCCCTTGTTCCTGCTCGCGGGGAAGCTGGGCGTCGGCTGGCTCGGCCTCTTCATCAACATCGGCATCCTGCTGAGCTTCTTCTCCTGCACGCTCGCGTCCATCAACGCCACCGCGCGGATCATTTACTCGATGGCGCGCCACAGCGTTGCGCCGCGCGCGCTGGGCGCGGTGCACAGACGCAACGAGACCCCCTACATCGCCATTGCCTTCACGTCGTTGCTGACGTTCGTGGTGGCGGCCATACCCGGGTGTTTCGGCGTGTCTGAGTTCAACAGCCAGGGCTATTTCGGAACGCTGTGCAGCTTCGGCTTCCTGTCGGTCTACGTGTTGGTCTCGCTCGCCTCGCCCATTTTCCTTTACAGGCTCGGGGAGATGACCGTCCGCTCGGTCGTCTTCGCCGTGCTCGGAGCGGGGTTCATGGTTGTTCCGTTTCTCGGCGTTGTCGGCTTGCCGGGAAGCGAGCTGTTTCCACCGCCATCCTACCCCAACAACATCCTGGTCTGGATTTACCTTGCCTATATGATTTTTGGTGGAGCTTGGCTGTTTTCGCTGCGGAGGTCTCGTCCGGGAATGATCGACCAGGTTTTCGAGGAGAAAACCGGGTCCGCGTGACAGGGCAAACCGTCAAATCACCGCCCATCGTTCCGTGATTGGCGCAACGTGTTCAGGAGATTCCAACCGATGTCTACGACAGAACGACAGACCGCCGTGCAGCCCGACCCGCTCGCCAGCGTCGGCGAAGCGATCGAGAGCGCCGCCGGGTCGATGAACCAGGTCGCGGCCGACGCCAGCGCGTCGGCCAAGGCCGCCGCGCGCAGGGTCAAGGCGACCGCGCATTCCGGCGCCTACAAGTCCGCCTACGGTGTCGCCTACGGCGTCGTGTTCAGCGGCGTGTTCCTCGTCGAGCTGCTTCCCGAGAACAACGTGTTCCGCCGCGGGTTCGAGGACGGCGCGGGTGACGGCCTGGATGCCGCGGTCGCGCGGGCGGCCGCGCGGCGGGCCAAGAAGCGCGTCCTGATCGAGGCAGAGGAGGACCTCGACCTCGACGACGAGGCGGCCGAGGCCGAGTTCAACGAAGAGCCTGCTTCCGGAGCAGACGGTCCGCGCCCGAAGCAGAAATTCAGGCAGGCCTGACGGACGGCCGGGGACGTGGAAAGGCGATGCGGCGGCGGGTCCCGCCGCCGCATCGGGCCCGATCGATGTACCCGCTCAGGCTCTCCGGCGACGCTTCATCAGCACGCCAGCGCCAAGCGCGACGGCGCTGCTGGCCATGCCGGGCCAGAACGGGGGCGGCGCGGCGAGGCCCACGTCACCCCACGCGGGATCGCCCCCCACCAGTTCGCCGCCGGCCCAGCCCAGAACCGCGGCGCCGGCCCAAATCAGGACCGGCAACCGTTCCATGAGCGAAGCAAGGATGCGGGCCCCGAACATGACGAGCGGCGCTGACAAAAGCAGCCCGAATACGATCAGGGGCCGGGACCCGTTCGCCGCGGCCCCGAGCGCGAGCGCGTTGTCGAGGGACATGACGGCATCGGCAGCGATGATCGTCCCGACCACGCTCGCCAGCGATTGTTTTACCTCGACCTTCGGTGGCCCGCCGATCTGGGTCGGCAGTGCCGCGGCAAGATAGACGACGAACAGGCCGCCGCCCACCTTCAGGAATGGGACATGAAGAAGTCGAGCCACGACGAGCGTGAAGATGATGCGCAAGGCGATCGCCCCCACCGCACCGAGCGCGATGCCCAGCCGCTGCTGTGACCGGGGCAGGCCCCTGCACGCGAGAGCGATCATGATGGCGTTGTCGCCGGACAGGACCATGTTGATCCAGGCAATCTCGACGATGCCGGCGGACAGCTTGAGAACGTCGGTCATCGTTGCGATCGAACTCGGCGCGGACTAGCGCGGCCTCGTGTTTCCACCTGGACGGCGGGCATCGCGACGTCTTTTCGAGATGTGTCCAACGTTGCTGCTCCTGGCGCGGTTTTGGTGAAGGACGTCTCTCACTTTGGCCTTTTCTCAAAGCACTGTTCGTCAGCGCGGCGTGCCACCCGGTTTCCGTCGCCAGCCGGCGAGACGTCTTCCAAGCGCAAAGCGCCTGTCAAGTGGAACATGCCCTTGACAGTCTACTATGGTAGTAGACTATGAAGCCGCTGCTGAGCTCATGATGACCGATCCCGCCACGACCCCCGACCCCTTTCTCGAATGTCCAGGCCTGTCTTGCCGGGCGCGGCATCCCGGATGTCCGGTGTCGTCCCTGGACGCCGTGCTGCTCTGTGCCGCCGACCCGGTTGCTTGCTGGCAGGCTTTCGCGTCGGCGCGGAACCGCGATGCATGGTTGTAAATCATGATCAGGCGTTGGATCGATGGTCTCGAAGACCTTGCTGGACTGGACGTTCTCGCGGCCCGGCGGGATCGGCATGGGGAGGGTGACGTGACCTCGCGGGTCCAGAGCCGAGATCAATGGCTCGCCTTTCTGTGGCGCCGCTTGAAGCATATTGGGCGCCCCGAGGATCACGGTTCGACAACTGCGTCTGAACACAACAGCAGTCGTCCGGGTCGCCCTTGAAAAACCACCGTCGGCCCGCATCGCCGTGCGACGTATGCCGGTCGCGTCCACGGGCCTCGACGACGCCTTGTGCCAGCGTGCGGATCAGCTGCATCGGTCGGACGTACGGCGGTCCTCCTTACCTTTGGCGAGGATGGGATTTTGCGCCCGCGCTGGCTTCCCCGCCCGGCTTCGGCCGGAGCGGCGCAGTGACCAAAGAGGTCGTTCCGCGCCAACGGCGGATGAGAGGCGGGTCCTCGCTCCGGTTCACATCTCCGACCGCAGCAGGTGGCGTCGAAGCCGCGCAGCCACGATTTCAGACCTCGAAGGCGGCTGACGCACTTCGAGCTTGCGGCGTTTCCAGAAGAACGAGCCCGGTCTCGAACAGCAAGGTCCAACGATGATCGACATGGTGCACCACGTGAACCCGCTCTACTCGCTGTCCGGGTTTTTTGTCGGCATGCTCGTGGGCTTCACCGGCGTCGGGGGCGGATCGCTGATGACCCCGCTGTTGGTGTTGCTGTTCGGTATTCACCCGACGACGGCGGTCGGCACCGACCTGCTGTATGCCGGTCTCACGAAGATCGTCGGGACGGCCGTCCACGGGCGCAACAAGACGGTCGATTGGACCATCACAGGGCGCCTCGCCACGGGCAGCATCCCAGCCACGATCCTCACCCTGCTCGCCCTGGCCTTCCTGGGCCGGAACAGCCAGAGCACCGGCTCGCTCATCAACGTCGTGCTGGGGATTGCGCTGATCCTGACGGCCATCTCGCTCCTGTTCCGCCGGTGGCTGCTGGCCACCCTGGCCCGCCACACCGACCAGCTCACGGCCAGGCAGGTGAGCTTGCTGACCGTGGCGCTCGGCGCGATCCTGGGCGTGCTGGTGTCGATCTCCTCGGTCGGAGCCGGCGCGATCGGCGTGACGGTGCTGATCCTCCTCTACCCGAAGCTTCCCGTGGCCAGGCTCGTCGGCTCGGACATTGCCCACGCGGTGCCGCTGACGCTCATCGCCGGGACGGGACACTGGCTCATCGGGTCGGTCGACTGGATGCTTCTCGTCTCGCTGCTGGTCGGCTCCATCCCGGGCATCGTCGTGGGCAGCCAGCTCGCGAGCTACGTGCCCGACCGGGTCCTGCGGCCCATCCTCGCCAGCACGCTGGCGGTGGTTGGCATCAGGCTGGCCTTCTAGACGTCCGGTCCAGAGGTCGGCGGAGCAGGTTGGCGCCTGGATCGCCCGGCACGCGAGACGTTCGGCGTCAAGGCCGATGACCCTTGAACGGCTCTACGTGTTCCCGATCAATGCCCCGCTGACCGCCGCGAAGCGGCGCGCCATCAACGACAACCTCGAGAAGAATGCCCACCGCTTCCCCCGCGCCATGGCGTACAAATGGCTGAAACGGGGTGACGAGCGCTTCCTGCGCGTCGTCGTCGAGCCGGTGACGATCGAAATCGTTTTTTCCGGCGACCGCATCGAGGTTTTCGGTGCGGCGCCACTGTGGGCCAGGCTGCTGTTCACCAAAGCGAGGCGGGAGCAGGTCGGGGCTTGGCTGGAACAGGGGCTCGTCGGCACGGGATTCGTCGTGTGACGCGGCCGCGGTCGGGCAGCGGCCGTTGCGGCGTCAGCCTCCACGGTTCGCGCCGTCCAGCCCGTCGCCGGCCGACAGCGACCGGAGAGAACCATTCGTGCGCCTTGCCGGGGCCGCTCGAAGATCTCGCGCGCCGCGCCGGTCTCCACCACGGAGCCCACGTCGAGGACGACGACGCGCTGTGCCTTGCGGAACGCCGGGCGCAGGTCGTGAATGGCGACCACCATGGTTGTTTCCTCCTGCGTCAGATCGGTCAGCATGCCGACCACCTCGGTGGGGAGTTCCGGGTCGAGTGCCGAGGTCGGCTCGTTGCAGAGCAGCACGCGCGGCGAGGGGGCCACGGCGCGCGCACTTGGTCGGCCCGGAGGGCGATGTCGCCGACCCCGACCAGCTTTTAATACCGCCGCGCTTTTGATTTGACTCGAGTGTTTGCGGCTGAGCGGCTGCTGTGATTGCGTATTGTTTTTCCTTGGAGGAACCGGCATGGGATCATCTCTGGCGATCCGACGCGACCTGGCCGAGCCTGACGAGTTGCGCCGCCTGGCGCGCCGCGAGCGCGACCGGCGCACGGCAACACGCATGCTGGCCATCGCCAACGCGCTCGAAGGCATGACGCGGGCCGAAGCGGCGCGCCTTGCCGGGTTGGAGCGTCAGGCCCTGCGCGATGCCGTGCTGCGCTTCAACGCCGAAGGGCTCGACGGCCTGCGCGACCGCCCCAGGTCGGGCCGTCCGCCGGCGCTGAGCGAGGGCGAGCAGGCCGTGCTGCGGGCCACGGTGTTCCGCAAGCCGCGCGGCGACGAGGGCGGCGGCGAGTGGACGCTGCCGCGCCTGTGCGCCTGGATCGAGCATCGGTTCTCGCTCACACACCGCGAAGCTTGCCCGTCGAAACCATCCTGCACGCGCCCGAGCCGGCGCCTCCTGACCCTGCGCCGGCGCGAAGGACACGAAGCGCTCGTGGCGGCCCGCGGCAAGACCCACCTCCAGCCCCCGCTCACGGCGGCCGCCACCAACCTCGGCCGCCTCGCGGACTGGCCGGCTGACACGGCCGTGGCGCAGACACGCCGATCCGCCTTCGTCCGCCTCGTGGCGGCGCCGGCGTGAGCCGGTGATCCGCCAGCAGGATCCAAAACGGGGCAATCCCAGACCTTGTCCCGGTTCGGCCGCAACCGCCGCCTGGCCAAGGACGGCGAAACCCTCGCCGCGCCCCTGCTCGCCTTTGTCACGCTCCCGGCCATCCACCTCGCCACCAGGTGGCTCGCGCAGAAGTAGGCTTTCAAGTCAGGTTCTGAGCTCGACTTTGGCCAATCGGGCTGCGTTGCACAGGACGTAGGCCCAAGCGGCTGGCATGACGAAGCGACGTTTCGTTCGGTTAGACGCCCGAGCCTTTCAGCTTCACCGGGTCGGAGCGCATGACGGGCTCGGGCGCGTTGATCGGGACATGCTCGGTCGGGATGTCCAGGATGCCGCGCAGGTGGGTCATTGGGATTGGGATTGACCCGTTTTTGTGGACAGTCAGTGGACTTGGTCGGGTTTGG
>CAXTDZ010000120.1:0-14147 GCA_964243035.1 uncultured Lichenihabitans sp. | reverse complement strand
GGCCCCGGCGGCGGGGGCAAGCCGCCGCGGGCGGGCGGGCCGCGCCCGGGCGGCCGGGGCCGTCCGCGGGGCTGAGGCCATGCGCATCGTCGCCGGGCGGTTCAGGGGCCGCGCGCTGGACGGCCCCGCGGGGCCGGGGCTGCGGCCCACCGCCGACCGCCTGCGCGAAACCATCTTCAACGTGCTGGAGCACGGTCTCGGGGTCCCGCTCGACGGGGCGCGGGTCGCGGACCTGTTCGCGGGAACGGGCGCGCTGGGGCTGGAGGCGCTGTCGCGCGGCGCCGCCCACGCGCTCTTCGTCGACGATGGCGCCGAGGCGCGGGCGCTGCTGCGCGCCAACGTGGAGCGCCTGGGCGTCGCGGGGGTGAGCCGCATCTTCCGCCGCGACGCGACCCGGCTGGGCGAGGCGCCCGGGGCTCCCTTCGACCTCGCCTTCCTGGACCCGCCCTACGGGCGCGACCTGGCGGGCCCGGCACTCGCCTCGCTGCGCGCGGGCGGCTGGCTCGCGCCGGGAGCGGTCTGCGTGGTGGAGGAGGACGCGCGGGCGGCCTGGGAGCCGCCGGACGGTTTCGCGGCCCTCGACGAGCGGCGGCAGGGCGACACGGCCGTGCGGTTCCTGCGCTTCGCCGCGGGGTGAGGCCGGAGCGGATCCGGCCGGGGCGGGCTCCCGCGGCGGTTCAGCCCGCCACGGAGCCCTGAAGCGCGAGGCCCGCGAACAGAACCAGCCCCGCGACGCGGTTGCTGCGGAACAGCGCCAGCGCGCGGGCGCCGGCGTCGTCGGGCCGCACGCGCCACACCTGGGTCGCGAGATGGGCCGCGAAGCCCGCGACGCCGGCCCAGGCCCAGGCCCCACCGCCGGCGGTCGCCACTGCCGCACCCGCGGCCACCGCGGCCAGCCCGTACAGAACCCCCACCCCCGCCCGCACGTGCCGCCCGAAGGCGAGCGCGGTGGAGCCGATGCCCACGGCCGCGTCGTCGGTGCGGTCCTGCAGGGCGTAGATCGTGTCGTAGCCCATCGTCCAGAGCACCGCCCCCGCGTAGAGCAGCACGGGCGGCCCCGCCAGCGCCCCGGCCGAGGCCGACCAGCCCACGAGCGCCCCCCACGCGAAGGCCAGGCCCAGCACGGCCTGCGGCCAGGACGACACGCGCTTGACGAAGGGATACAGCGCCACGAGCCCGAGGGAGGCCACCGACAGCAGGACCGTGAAGCGGTTGAAGCACAGCACCACGGCCAGGCCCACCAGGGCCTGGGCGCCCGCGAAGGCCGCCGCGGCCCGGGGCGCGACGCGCCCGCTCGCCACCGGGCGGCCCCGCGTGCGCGCCACCTGGCGGTCGAGGTCGCGGTCGACCACGTCGTTGAAGGTCGAGCCCGCCCCGCGCATCGCCACGGCGCCCCCCAGCAGGAGCAGGAGGTGGGCGAGGTCGGGCGGACGGTGGGCCGCCGCCCCCGCCAGCGCCACGCCCCACCAGCAGGGGAGCAGCAGGAGCTGCCAGCCGATTGGCCGGTCCAGCCGGGCCAGTTGGACGTAGGGCCGCCAGGCCGCGGGCGACCGGCGCAGCAGCCAGTGTTCGGTCGTGTCGGGGAGGGCGGCCGGACCCGCGGCGGGGGCGGGACGGCGCACGGATGCCCTCAGAGCGGCCCGGTGGGCAGCTTCACGGTCGGCTGCTGGGCGGCCTGCTGGGCCTGCTGGGTCGCGGCCTGCTGCTGCATCTGCTTCTCCTTGACCGCGAAGGCGCAGGCCTTGGCCGCGATGCCGGCCGTCTTGGCGCGGGTCGCGGTCATCTTGTCTTCGAGGTCGTCGGGCATGTTGCACCACGCCTTGTTCTTCTGGATGTAGGACACGAGCTCGCCCTCGATGGCGGCCACCGCGCGCAGCTTCGGGCAGGCCGTGGCGGGGTCGAGCTTGCCGCCGTTCTTCTTGGAATTGGTGTTCAGCTCACCGATCTGCGCCATGCGCTTGGACATGAGCGCGCCGAAGTCGCTGTTGCAGTCGGCCCGCGCGGGGCCGGGCAGGGCGAGCGGCGCGAGCAGCGCGGCCAGCAGGGCGGCGCGGGCTCGGCGCGACGGCGGGAGGTGCGGCGCGGGGCTCGGCATCGGGGGCTCATCCGTTCTCGGGCTGGGGCGGGCGCGCCCTCCGGCCCGCCGCCCCGTATGACTTTGGTGCGTATGCCGCGGACGGAAGCCGGCCAAACAAGGCGCGCTCATGACGGCCGCCGGTTTTCCACCGGCCCCGAGCGCGAGGCGGCTCGACCGTGCTTATTCGGCAACAGCGACCGCGGGCGCGGCCCTGATCGCCACGGCCGGAACGAACAGCGCCACCAGGACGGTCAGCACCGAGATGGCCAGCACGGCCCAGAAGGTGAGGTGCAGGCCCGCGTCGAGGGCGGCCCGCACGGCCTCGTCCGGCACCGCGGCCGGCCCGGTCCCGGTGTCGAGCAGGCGCCGGATGCCGTCGGCCGTGACCCCGCCCGGTGCGCGCGCGAGGCCCAGGTTGAGCACGAGGCCGAGCGCGGTGGCGCCCAGCGTGCTGCCGAGGTTGCGCGAGAAGATGTTGGACGCCGTGGCGCTGCCGCGCTGCGACCAGTCGACGATTTCCTGGACCAGCACCAGCGAGGCCGTGGACAGGAGCCCCATGCCGAACCCCATCACGGCCGAGCCGACCCCCGCCAGCACAGGCGAGGACGCGGGCCCGAGCAGCGGAAACACCAGCGCCCCCACCGGCATCAGCAGGCCGCCCGCCACCATCGTCGGGCGCAGGCCGAAGCGGGTGAGGCCGCGCGCCGCCAGCGTCGCGCCCACCGGCCAGCCCAGCACCATGACGGTCAGCGCGAAGCCCGCCACCAGGGCCGAGCGGCCCAGCACGCCCTGCACGTACATGGGCAGGAAGGAGGTGAGCCCGATCAGCGCCATGCCGGCCAGCAGCGACGCCGCGTTGGTGGCCGCCACCGGCCGCCGGCCCCACAGGTCGAGCGCCACCATGGGCTCGCGGGCGCGCCGCTCGCGCAGGAAGAACAGGACCCCGCTGACCGCCACCACGGCCCCGGCCCACAGCGCGTCGCCCATCCGGCTGTCGCCCGCCGCCGTCAGGCCGACCATCAGGGAGGCCACCGCCACCGTGAACAGGGCCGCGCCCGCCCAGTCGACCGCGCGCTTCTCGCGCGCCACGTCCTCGCGGAGGAACAGGATGAAGCCCAGGCCCGCCACCAGGCCCACCGGCACGTTGATCCAGAAGACCCAGGCCCAGGACAGGTGGCGCACGATGAGCCCGCCCGCGAGCGGGCCGACAACGGCCGACACGGCCCACACGCTCGCCAGGTAGCCCTGGATGCGGCCGCGCTCGCGCGCCGAGTACAGGTCGCCCACCACCGTCATGCCCACCGGCTGGATGGCGCCCGCCCCCGCGCCCTGGATCAGGCGGAAGGCGATCATCGAGGGCATGGACCAGCTGAAGCCCGCCAGCACCGAGCCCACCACGAAGACCGCGATGCCGAACAGGAGCACGGGCCTTCGCCCGAACAGGTCCGACAGCTTGCCGAACACCACGGTGGCGGCGGTCTGCGTCAGCAGGAACGAGGAGAACACCCAGGCGTAGAGCGACAGCCCGCCGAGCTGGCCCACGATGAGCGGCATGGCGGTGGACACGATGGTGGCTTCGATGGCCACCATGGCCATGGCGGCCATGACGGACGCCATGATCATGGGTCGGTTGGACGAGGGTAGGGTGGGCATGGCGCGTGGCTTACGGGTCCGCGGGGCCGCGGGCAAGCCGCGGCGCGAGGGAGGCAGGCTGGCGTGGCGCGCATCGACTTCACATCGCAGCGGCTGTTGGTCGCGGCCGACCTCGCCCCGGGCGCCGCGGTGCCGCTCGACCGGGGGCAGGCGAACTACCTCCTCAACGTGCTGCGCTTCGCGCCCGGCGACCCGCTGCTCGTGTTCAACGGGCGCGACGGCGAGTGGCGGGCCGCGCTGGAGGACGCGAACCGCAAGGCCGCGGTGCTGCGGGTGGGCGCGCGAACGCGCCCGCAACCCGCCCCGAGCCCCGTGGTCTACTGCTTCGCGCCGCTCAAGCACGCGCGGCTCGACTACGTGGTGGGCAAGGCCGTCGAGATGGGGGCGGGCGTGCTCCAGCCCGTGCTGACCCGGCACACGCAGCCGGGCCGCCTCAACGCGGAGCGCATGCGCGCCAACATCGCGGAGGCCGCCGAGCAGTGCGGCGTGCTGGCCGTGCCGGTGCTGGCCGAGCCCCTGCGCTTCGACCGCTGGCTCGCGGACTGGCCGCGGGGCCGCCCCCTGGTGGTCTGCGACGAGGACGCGCCCGTGGCGGACCCGGTGGCGGCGCTGACGGCCGCGCGCGGCCGGGCCGACGGCGGGATGGGGGTTCTGATCGGCCCGGAGGGCGGCTTCGCGGCCGACGAGCGGGCGGCGCTCGCGGGCCTGCCCGACGCGGTGCGGATCTCGCTCGGGCCCCGCATCCTGCGGGCCGACACGGCGGCGGTGGCGGCGCTCGCGCTGGTTCAGGCCGTGCTGGGCGACTGGGGCGCGGCGGCGGGCTGAGGGACGCGGCCGCGGCGGGCCGCCCCGCCCCGTCGGGCCGGGGGAGCGCTCAGCTCCGGCGCATGTCCACGTTCACGGCCTGGATCTCCGAGCCCTGCGGCCGGATCACCACGGTCTGCCGGCTGCCCTTGGTGGACACCGACAGGGACGCCGAGAACACCGTGCCGTTGACCATCGCTTGCAAAACCCCGGGCGACACGCGGCCCGACACCGAGCCCGTGACCTGCCGGGTCAGCTCCGACCAGGTGCCGGACAACTGGCCGCCCTCGTCCGCCAGCACGTTGGCGTCCACCTCGAACTTGTAGCTGTCGCTCGCGCAGCGCAGCTCCTGGTGCAGGGCCTGCCCGCTCGGGGGCGAAGAATAGCTGGCGCGGCAGCGGATGCGCTCCTGCGTGCCGTTCGACACCTGCACCGTGCCGGTTCCAGCCCAGGAGCCGGCCAGGTCCGTGAAGGGGCCCTGTCCCGCCGCGCGGCCCGCGCCGGCCGTGAGCGCCAGGGCGGCGACCGATGCGGCCAACACCCGCGCACCCGTTTGCTTGATCGTCATCCACGACTCTCCCATCGCCGAGACAGCGGTGCCGGGCCCTGTCGCGCCCCGCCGCGGAGCCGCCGACGTTAACCATCCCTGGCATGGCTGCCCGGGATTGGCAATCGGGGCGGACCGGGCCGCCCGCCCGCGCGATCCTAAGCCGCGCGGCGGCCCATTCACAGGCAGTTCAGGGCGGCCGGTTTACGCGAGCTTAAGTTTGCGCAATCACTGTTGAAGCGCGGAACAAAGCTTGCACCGAGCAGTTTCCGGGCTGCAGCTTGACTATGGCGCGGTCGCGGTCGGGACGCGGTCGACTTGACTTTGTTCGCGCCGGAGCAAACGAACGAGGCGGGGAGCCGATCGGCTAAGTGCGCGCGCCGCCTTTGCCGCCCGGCCCGGGACCCGGAGGGCGGGGAAGTCTTGCGCGGTACTGCGCGTGATCGGCGGGACGGTCGCGTGATCTGCCGAGGCTCAGGAGATCCGACCTGTCCGGGCGTAGGCCGGTGACGTGAAGGACGAGGACATGGGCCAAACATCGGTCGTGCTGATCGTCGAGGATGACGCCATCCTGGCCGATATGGCGTCCGAGATGATCGAGGAAACCGGCCTGCACGCCATGGCGGTGGACTCGGTCGACGCGGCGCTCGACTACCTCAAGGAGAACTCCGACAGCGTCGCGGCCATGTTCTCCGACGTGCGGCTCAAAGGCCCCCTGAACGGCATCGAGCTGGCCGCCTTCGTGGCGGTGCGCTGGCCGGAGATCGCCATCTGCGTGACGTCCGGCGTGGCGCTGGAGCGGCCCTACCGCCTGCCCAAGAACGCGCAGTTCATGCCGAAGCCGTGGAAGCCGGTGGAGGTGGTGAGCTTCGTGGAGCGCGCCGCGGGCCTGCGCTGACGCCGCGAGGGCGCGCCGAGGCGCGACCTCGCGCCGCCGCCCCCTTGCCGCGGGTCAACCGCGGGACATAGGTTCGCGGGTGGCCGCGCGACCCTGATCGCGGCGCGATTCGGAGTGCATGCCGCCGTGAAGGGCCTGGTCCTCGCCGTTCTGCTCCTCGGTTCCGGCGCGGCCGGCGCCCAGGACGCCCCCGCTCCCGGCGACCCCGCCCGGGGCGAGAAGGTCTTCGTGAAATGCCGGGCCTGCCACCAGATCGGCCCCGACGCGCACAACGCGGTCGGGCCCGTGCTGAACGGCGTGATCGGGCGGCATTCGGGCGTGTACCCGGGCTACGACTATTCCGACGCCAACAAGAACTCCGGCCTGACCTGGGACGAGGCGACGTTCCGCGAGTACATCAAGGGCCCGCAGGCCAAGGTGCCGGGCACCAAGATGACCTTCGCGGGCCTCACCAAGCAGAGCGACATCGACAACATCGTGGCCTACCTCAAGCAGTTCGACAAGGACGGCAACAAGCACTGACGGGCGCGAGGGGGGGATGGCACGCGCGCCCCGCCTCCGGCTCGACCTGCACGACCTCGGGAGCCCGGCGGACGAGGCGCCCGGGCCGGCTCCGCCCGTCTGCCCCCTGTGCGCGCGGCCCATCCCGCCGGGCGCCAAGGCGAGCCGCCACCACCTGGTCCCCAAGCTGAAGGGCGGCGCCAAGGGCCAGACCGTGCTCCTGCACCAGGTCTGCCACAGCGCCATCCACGCCCGCTTCTCCGAGGCCGAGCTGGCCCGGCGCCTCCACGACGTGGAGAGCCTCCGCCGCGACCCGGCCTTGGCCGAGTTCCTGGCCTGGGTGCGCACCAAGCCCGACGACTTCCACGCCCGCACCGCGTCGAGCCGCGGCAAGCGGGGCGCCAAGCGCGACGCGGACCGCCGCCGGGCGTGACGCGCGGGGCGCGCGGTCAGGCGTCGCGCGGGCTGCGCCGTTCCTGCGAGGGCGTGCGCGCGAAGTGCTCGCTGTAGCTCTTGGAGAAGTGCGAGGCCGACACGAAGCCGCAGGCCAGCCCCACCGACAGCACCGGCATGCTGGTCTGCAGCAGCAGGTGCCGCGCCCGCTCCAGCCGCAGCCCCAGGTAGTAGCGGGTGGGGGCCTGGCCGATGTACTTGCTGAACAGCCGCTCCAGCTGCCGCGTCGACAGGCCCACGCCCGCGGCCAGGTCCGCGCAGGACAGGGGCTGCTCGATGCGCCGCTCCATCTCGCCCACCACGCCGATCAGCTTGGGGTGGGCGATGCCGAGCCGGGCGCGCAACTCCATGCGCTGGCGCTCGTGGGCGTCGCGCATCCGGTGGTGGATGAGCTGGTCGGTGACCTCGGCCACCACCTCCTGGCCCCGGTTGCGGGCGATCACGGACAGCATCATGTCGATGGCCGCCGTGCCGCCCGCGCAGGTGAAGCGGGACCGGTCGATCTCGAACAGCTCCTCCGTGACGGTCAGGTCCGGGAACTCCTCCAGCAGCGCGTCGCGGTTCTCCCAGTGGATGGTGCAGCGGTGGCCGTCGAGCAGCCCGGCGCGCGCCAGCACGTAGGCGCCCGTGCAGAGCGCCCCCAGCGGCACGCCGCGGGCCGACAGCCCGCGCAGCTTGGCGATCAGGTCGCGGTGCTCGTGAGCGTGGACGTCCACGCCCGCGCAGACCACGGCGGCCTGCGCGCCGGCGACGTCGGCGTAGCTGCCGTCCGCCGCGACCGGGATGCCGTTCGAGGCCGTGCAGGGCCTGCCGTCGGCGGTGAGCACGCGCCACCGGTAGGCGCGGTCGCCCATGGCGCGGTTGGCGAGCCGGAGCGGCTCCACCGCGGACGCGAAGGCGATCATGGAGAAGGAGGGCACCAGCAGGAACAGGATGTCGCCGCCGCCGCGGGCCGCCGAGCCGAGCAGGTCGGGGCCGGGGCGGGCCGAGGGGCCCTGCGAGGGATCCGGTGCGATCGACATGGGGCTCGCGCGTGGAGGCGCCGGATCTCCTCGTCCATGAACGACGCCGATGTCGAGTTTGCGACAGGCGTGCCTCCCTTGTCAACGACGGGCGCGCCGGGTGGCGGGGCGGCCCCGACGCGGGCGCAACGGTGGACGAAAACGGGCCGGCGCCCTATGGCTTCGACCGGAACGCCAGGGCTTTGAACTCAGGTCAAGACCACCGGTGCCAAGTGATGCCCTTCGCCCCGCGATCAGCGGGGAGAAGGGGCCCGACAGGGCGGATGAGGGGTCGGCCCACGCGCTCGGGATCCCCCCTCATCCGGCCTGTCGGCCACCTTCTCCCCTCAAGGGGCGAAGGGCAGAACCGGCGACCGTTGACCCGAGTTTACAGCCCTGAGCGGAACGCGGCCGGCCGTCGGGCGAGGAGGCGCATGATCGTCACCACCACCAACGAGGTCGCGGGCTACCGCGTGGTGCGGCACCTGGGGGTCTGCCGCGGCATCACGGTGCGCTCGCGCAGCGCCCTCGGCAACTGGGCGGGCGGGATCCAGAGCTTCTTCGGCGGGCGGCTCAGCGTCTTCGTCAAGCTGGCCGAACAGGCCCGGCAGGAGGCGTTCGACCAGATGGTCAAGCACGCGGCCCAGGCCGGGGCCGACGGCATCCTGGGCATGCGCTACGACGCCAACGAGATCACCGACGGCATCACGGAGGTGTTGGCCTACGGCAGCGCCGTGACGCTGGAGCGGGTCGTCTGACCCGCCCGCTCGGGCTTGCGTTCGGCCCACGGATGCGGCAGTTAGACGGGCGGCGCTGAAGGAGTGTAGCTCAATCGGCTAGAGCACCGGTCTCCAAAACCGGGGGTTGGGGGTTCGAGTCCCTCCTCTCCTGCCAGACCTCTCCTGAGATCACGCGTTCCACCGGAGGGTTATTCCTTAACTTCCTGCGGCGGACAGGACGCCGCAAAGTTCGGTCGCACCTTCGCGCCCGAGCCAGGGCTCGCCGACGAAGGGAGCCGCGTCGTCAGGGCCGAAAACCCGCCGCGGGAACTCACACGCGGAGGGTCCGGGTCGCGGCGGGTGCAGATCCGGGCAAAGGGCCACGCGCCGGCCAGGACGAACTTCCCCCTCGCGTCGGACGACGCTGACGCCGGCTGAGCGAGGCGACCGCGTGGGCATCGCGGGCGCCATTGCGCGGGGTGGGCGGCACGTCCGTGTCGACGCGCCCCGCGCGGTCTCGCGCGAGAGGGTCGACGACGGGGCGCGGCTTGTCGGCGCGGAGCATCATGGTCCTGCCCCTCGCGCGCATGACGAGCGGGACGGTGACGACGCAGGCGACCTCGCTCGCCCGCACCACGTCGTCGGGCCCGAATCCGAGTCGGGCGTGCATGGTCGCCTCGAACTGCCGCCGCCGCCGATCGACCTTGGAGCCGCGAAACACGGCGACCACGCGATCGTCCCCCGGACGTTTATATGTTGTAACTTTTAAATAAACGTTATAGCGTTTGCAAAGCGGGCAACACCCGACCATTCTAGGAGATCGCCCCATGCTCACCCCCGGCGCCATCCCCGTCACCGTGCTCACCGGCTACCTCGGCGCCGGCAAGACCACGCTGCTCAACCGCATCCTCTCCGAGCAGCACGGCAAGCGCTACGCCGTGATCGTCAACGAGTTCGGCCAGGTCGGCATCGACAACGACCTGGTGGTCTCCGCCGACGAGGAGATCTTCGAGATGAACAACGGCTGCATCTGCTGCACCGTGCGCGGCGACCTGATCCGCATCCTCGAAGGGCTGATGAAGCGCCGCGGACGCTTCGACGGCATCCTGATCGAGACCACCGGCCTCGCCGACCCGGCCCCCGTGGCGCAGACCTTCTTCGTGGACGACGACGTGCGGCGCGACACCAAGCTCGACGCCATCGTGACCGTGGTCGACGCCCGCCACATCGGCCTCGAACTCGACCGGGCGCCCGAGGCGCAGGAGCAGATCGCCTTCGCGGACATCGTGCTGCTGAACAAGACCGACCTTGTGGACCAGGCCGACCTGGCGGCGATCAAGGCGCGCGTGCGGACCATCAACCCGACGGCGGCGATCAAGGACACGCGGCACTGCGACGTGCCGCTGCCCGAGATCCTGGGCCGCGACGCCTTCAGCCTCGACCGCGTGCTGGAGATCGAGCCCGACTTCCTCGACGGCGAGCACGCGCACGCGCACGACGAGCACGTGACCAGCCTGTCGCTGACCACCGACGTGCCGCTCGACGCCGGGCGGTTCGGGGACTGGATCGGGACGATCGTGCAGGTGCACGGGGCCGACATCCTGCGCCTGAAGGGCATCCTGGCCTTCGCGGGCGATCCCGACCGCCACGTGGTGCAGGGCGTGCACATGCTGGTCGAAGGCGGCCGGCAGCGTCCGTGGCGGGCCGACGAGGCGCGCACGAGCCGCCTCGTCTTCATCGGCCGCAAACTGCCGACCGAGGTCCTGAAGGGCGGCTTCGACGGCTGCCGCGCGGGTGCCCCCCCGGCGGCCGCGTAGGTCCGGCCGGTTCCATTGAACGCAGCCGGCCGCAGGGCCGGCACGAACCCGGGCGGGCCGGGAGGCCGGGCCCGCAGAAACGGCAGCGGACGCGAGGTGCGACCGAGGCTTGTCACATCGAACGTGATGGAGATGCGAGTGACACACCGCTCAAACGGGGCTCACGTCGCGCGCGCGAACGCCTGGGACGATGATCGCTCCCCGCTCCCGCTCGCGTCCGCGGGCGCCAAAGGCCGCGCCTGGCGCGTGCTCGCGATCCTCGCCGCCCTTGCTGTTTCTTGCGAACCCGCCCGTGCCGCGTCGGACGCGGTCAACGCGGTCGGCGTCGAGAACGAATACGCCGACGTCATCGGCCAGATCGGCGGCGCCGCCGTGCAGGCCACCGCCATCGTGACCGACCCCAACACCGATCCCCACACCTTCGAGGTCAGCCCCAAGGTCGCGGGCGCGGTCGCGGCCGCCCAGCTGATCGTCGAGAACGGCGTCGGCTACGACGCCTGGGTCGACAAGATCGTCGCCGCGGCCCCGAACCCCGGCCGCAAGGTGATCAACGTCCAGGAGCTGCTCGGTTTGCCCGCGAGCACCCCCAACCCGCACCTGTGGTACGATCCCAAGACCATGCCGGTCGTGGCCAAGGCCATCGGCGACGCGCTGGCGGCGCTCAAGCCGGACCAGGCCGCCACCTTCCGGGCCAACGTGGAGAAGTTCGACGCTTCGCTGAAGCCGTGGACCGACGCGATCGCGGCGTTCAAGGCCGACCATCCCGGCACGCCGGTGGCCACCACAGAGCCCGTCTCGGACTACATGCTGCAGGCCGCAGGCCTCGACATCGAGACGCCCTTCGCGCTGGAGGCGGCGATCATGAACGGCACCGACCCCTCGCCGCAGGACGTCTCCGCCCAGAACGCGCTGTTCACCGGCCGCAAGGTCAAGGTCTTCGCCTACAACCAGCAGGTGACCGACGCCCTGACGCAAAGCTTCCTCGACCTCGCCAAGAAGAACGCCGTCCCGGTGGTGGGCGTCTACGAGACCATGCCGACCAATGGCTACACCTACCAGACCTGGATGGTCGCGGAGGTGAACGCGCTCGACAAGGCGCTGAAGGACGGCACCTCCACCGAACGGCTCCAGGCCGGGACGCCCTGACCGTGCGGCCGGAGGGCGAGGCGCTCGCGGTCGACCGGGTGAGCGTGGCCTTCTCCGGCCCCCCCGTGCTGGACGACGTCAGCTTCACGCTGCGGCCCGGCGCCTTCTGCGGCCTGATCGGGTCCAACGGCTCGGGCAAGACGACCCTGCTGCGCACCGTGCTGGGCTTCCAGAAGCCCGACCGCGGCCGCGTGCGGGTCGGCGGCAGGGGCGACCTGCGCTCGATCGGCTATGTGCCGCAGAAGATCGCGCTCGACCCCTATATCCCCATGCGGGCGCGCGACCTCGTGGCGCTCGGGCTCGACGGGCACCGCCTCGGCCTGCCGCTGCCGTCGAAGCGGCGGCGGGACCTGGTCGACCGCATGCTGCACGCCGTGGCGGCGGACGGTTTCGCGGACAAGCGCGTGGGTGACCTGTCGGGCGGTCAGCAGCAGCGGGTGATGATCGCCCACGCCCTCATCCGCCACCCGAAGCTGCTGCTGCTCGACGAACCGCTCGCCAACCTCGACGTGCGCAGCGTCGCCGAGATCGTCATGCTGCTGCGCGCGATTGCGACGGAGCACCGGATCACGGTGCTCATCTCCGCGCACGACATGAACCCGCTGCTGTCCAGCATGGACCGGATCGTCTACCTGGCGCACGGCCGCGCCGTCAGCGGCAGCACGGCCGAGGTGGTGCGCGGCGAGGTGCTGAGCCGGCTCTACGGTTACCCGATCGACGTGGTCCAGCTGCACGGGCGCGTGCTGGTGATCGCCGCCACCGGCGGCCCGCGCGCGCGGGCCGACCTGGGTGGGCTCCCGGCGTGAGTGCGCTCCTGGACGCGATCATCGAGCCCGGCTTCTTCGCGAGCGGGCCGGTCCACACCGCCGTGCTGATCGGCGGCGGCGCCGCACTGGTGTCCGGCGCGGTGGGCACCTTCACCGTGATCCGCTCGCAGTCCTTCGCGGGCCATGCGCTGGCCGACGTGAGCAGCGCGGGTGGCTCGGCCTCCCTCCTGCTCGGCCTCAACCCGCTCGTGGGCTTCCTCGCCATGGCGCTGCTGGCGGCCGTCGGCATGGAGTTCGTGCGGGTGCGCCGCCCCCGCGAGCGCGACCTCGTCACCGGCATCGTGCTCGGCGCCGGCCTCGGGCTGTCGGCGCTGTTCCTCTACCTGGACGTGACCTCGCACAGCACCACGGGAGCCGCCGTGACGGTGATGTTCGGCTCCATGTTCGCGATCTCCGCCGCGGTGCTGCCGCTGGCCGTCGCGGTGGGCGCGGTCGCGCTGGTCCTGGTCGCGGTGCTGTACCGGCCCCTGCTGCTGTCCTCGCTGGACCCGGAGCTCGCGGCCGTGCGGGGCGTCCCGGTGCGGCTGGTCGGCTTTCTCCACCTGGCGGTGACCGCGCTGGCGGTGGCGCTGGCGGCCATCACGGTGGGGGCGGTACTGTCCACGGCGCTGCTGATCGGACCTGCCGCCGCGGCCCTGCGACTGACCGACCGGCCCGGGATGGCTGTGGTGCTCGCGCCGCTGCTCGGCGTGGCGGCGGTGTGGGGCGGCATCCTGCTCGCCTACGACAGCTATCACTGGACGCCTGGCCACGGCTGGCCGGTCAGCTTCTTCGTGGTCGCGCTCATCTTCGCGCTGTACCTGGTCGCGAGCAGCCCCCGGGCCCGGCGCAACCGGCGGCGCGGGATGTCGATCGCCCTCGCGGGTCCCGAGGCGGAGTAGGACGGGCCGATGTTCTCCTCCTTCATGATCGACACCTGGATCGTCGCCACGATCGTGGCGGTGGTGGCGGGCGCGATCGGCTTCTTCGTGGTGCTGCGCGGCTCCTCCTTCGCGGCCCACGCGCTGCCGCTCGGCACCTTCCCGGGCGCCAGCGCCGCCCACCTGCTGGGCTTCAGCGAGCTTTACGGGCTGATCCTGTTCTCCGGCCTCGGGGTGGCCGGCATCCACCAGCTCGGCCGCCGCGGGCGCCACGAGGTCGCGACCGCCCTGTCGCTGGTGACCCTGCTGGGCCTGGGCGCCCTGTTCCTGAGCCTCAGCCGCGAGTACTCCCAGGAGGTCTACGCGCTGCTGTTCGGTGAGCCCCTCGGCGTGGGCGCGGCCGACGTCGCGCCGGCGGCGGGCGTCGGGGCCCTGGCGGTGGCGGCGGTCGCGGTGCTGTTCCGGCCGCTGCTGCTGAACTCGGTGTCGCCCGAGCTGGGCGAGGCGCGGGGCGTGCCGGCCCGCGCGGTCGACCTCGCCTTCCTGGGCATCCTGGCGCTCGCGACCGCGGTGGCGCTGCCGGTCGTGGGGGCGCTCCTGGTGTTCAGCCTGACCGTCGGCCCGGCCGCGGCGGCGCGGTCGCTCACCGGCCGGCCGCTCGTGGCCGTGATCCTGTCGGTCGCCTTGGCCCTGGCGGTCGCGTGGCTGTCGATCGCCCTGTCCTACCTGTCGGACTGGCCGATCGGCTTCTACGTGGGCGTGCTCGGCGCCGTCGCGTTCGCCCTGGGGCGGGCCTGGGCGCGGCTCGGCGCCGGGCGCCCGGCCGCGCGGGAGGGGGGCGACG
>CAXTDZ010000119.1:0-14165 GCA_964243035.1 uncultured Lichenihabitans sp. | reverse complement strand
GGCGAAGCGCTCGGCCGCGGCCCCGCTCGCGAGCGCGGCCTCGATCTGCCGGCGCGCCGCGTCGGGGTCGGCCGCGAGGCCGCCCAGCAGCAGCATCTCGACCGCGAGCGCCACCACGACGGCATGCAGCCGCGGCGGCCGACGGGCGCCGGTCAGGTAGTCCACCGCGACGCGGACCTCCAGGGCGTTGCCGGCCGCGCCGCACAGGCTCTCGCCCATGTCGGTGACGAGCGCCACCGTGGGCAGCCCCGCGCCCCTGGCCACCGCGCCGATGGAGGCCGCGAGCGCGTGGGCGTCCCCGCGCGCGGCCATGAAGGCGCCCGACCCGGTCTTCACGTCCATCACCAGGGCCCCGAGGCCCGCCGCCCGCTTCTTGGACAGGATGGAGGCGGTGATGAGCGGGACCGATTCCACCGTGGCCGTGACGTCGCGGATCGCGTAGAGGGTGCCGTCGGCGGGCGCGAGGTCGGCGGTCTGGCCGATGATCGCGCAGCCCACGTCCCGGACCGCGGCGCGGAACCGGGGCAGGTCGGGCGCGGTGCCGTAACCGGGGATGGCGTCGAGCTTGTCCAGCGTGCCGCCGCTGTGGCCCAGGCCGCGCCCCGAGATCATGGGCACGAAGGCCCCGCAGGCGGCCGCGAGCGGGGCCAGCACCAGGCTCACGTTGTCGCCCACGCCGCCCGTGGAATGCTTGTCCACCACCGGGCCGGGCAGGTTCAGGGCGGCCCAGTCCAGCACGCGGCCCGAGGCCGTCATGGCCTCGGTCAGCGCCACGGTCTCGGCCGTGCCCATGCCGCGCAGAAACACCGCCATCGCGAAAGCCGCGGCCTGCTCGCCCGTGACGGCTCCGGTGCCCAGGCCCTCGATGAGGCCCGCGATCTCGGCCCCCGTGAGCTCCAGCCCGTCGCGCTTCCGCCGGATGATCTCCGCCGGCAGCATCAGGTCGGGGCCGCGTCGTGGATGCGCACGAAGGCCCTGAGCAGGCGCCTGAGCGCTACCGCGCCTACCAGCGCGGCCTGCTTGGTTTCCGCGTGGGTCGGGTTGCCGCCCGACACGCCGGTGGCGAAGTTGGTGATCATCGAGAGCGCCAGCACGCGCAGGCCCAGCCAGCGCGCCAGCACGACCTCGGGCACGGTGGACATGCCGACCAGGTCGGCGCCCATCAGCTTGGCGACCTTGATCTCGGCCGGGGTCTCGAAGGACGGCCCGGGGAAGAACATGTAGGTGCCCTCGCGCAGGTTGGGCACGCCGCCCGCCACCGCGGCCCGGCGCAGGCGGGAGCGCAGCGTCGCGTCGTAGGCATCAGTGAGCGGCACGAAGCGCCCGTCGCCCGCCACCCCCACCAGCGGGTTGAGGCCGGTCAGGTTGATGTGGTCGCTGATCACGGCGACGTTGCCGGGGTACCAGTCGAGGTTCAGGGAGCCGGCCGCGTTGGTGAGCACCACGGTGTGGGCGCCCAGGGCCTTGAGGGTCGCGAGCGGCGTCAGCATGGCCGCGGGGTCGCCCGTCTCGTAGACGTGCGCGCGGCCCTGCATGACCGCGACCGGGGCGCCGTCCCAGCGGCCCAGCACGAGCTGCCCGTCGTGCCCCGACACGGTCGCACCCGGGAAGCCGGGCAGGTCCGCGTAGGGGATCGTGGTGGCGCCCTCCAGCGCTTCCGCGATGGCGCCCAGCCCGGTGCCGAGCACGACCGCGATGCCGACCCGCTCGGTCACGCCCCGCGCGCGGAGGGCGTCGAGGCACTGGGGCGATTGGTCGGGCATGGCGGGCGGGCGGTCCGGCGGGTCAGGAGCCCGCGAGATTGTCAGGGCCGAACGACTCCGGCAAGATCTCGTTCAGCGTGAAGCTGGCCCGCAACCCGTCCGGCCCCGCGACGTGAACCGGCGTGTCGGGCCCCGCGAACTCGCGGATGCGCTGGCGGCAGGCCCCGCACGGGGTGACGAGGTGCCGGCCCTCGCCGAACACCAGCACGGCCTCGATCACGCGCTCGCCGGCCCCCACCATCGCCGAGATCGCGCCGGCCTCCGCGCAAGAGCCCACGGGGAAGGCCGCGTTCTCGACGTTGCAGCCCCGGTACACGGCGCCCGACGCGCCGCGCACGGCGGCCCCGACCTGGAAGCGGGAATAGGGCGCGTAGGCCCGCGCCTGCGCGTCGCGGGCGGCCTGGAACAGCGCCTCGGTCGCGGGGTCCATTCAACGCTCCTTGACGTAGGGGATGCCGGAGGCCTTCGGGGGCACCGCGCGGCCCACGAAGCCCGCCAGCAGCACCACGGTCAGGAGGTAGGGCAGCGCCTGGATCGCCTGCACCGGCACCTCGCCCACCCCGGGCAGGACCGTGCCCTGGAGGCGGATGGCGCTGGCGTCCAGGAAGCCGAACAGCAGGCAGGTCAGCAGCGCGGGCACCGGCCGCCACTTGGCGAACACCAGCGCGGCCAGCGCGATGAACCCTTTGCCGGCCGTCATCTGCGGCAGGAAGCTCGCGGCCTGCCCCACCGACAGATAGGTGCCCGCGAAACCGCACAGCACGCCGCAGATCACCACGCCCGCGTAGCGCATCCCCCGCACCGACACGCCCGCCGTGTCCACCGCGGCGGGGTTCTCGCCCGTCGCCCTGAGCCGCAGGCCGAAGCGCGTCCGGTACAGCGCGAAGCCCGTCAGCGGCACCGTGAGGAAGGCCAGGTAGGTCAGAACCGTGTGGCCGGACAGCAGGTCGGCGTAGAGCGGCCCCAGCACGGGCACGGGGCGCAGGGCGTCGGCCCCGGGCCAGGCGAGCCCCTGGAAGCGGGACGCGGCGGTCTCCAGCTGCGGGGTGCGGCCGCCCTCGCCGAACCAGGCGTTGCCCACCAGCGCCGTCAGCCCCGCCGCGACCAGGTTCACGGCCGCGCCCGACACGATCTGGTTGCCGCGCTGGTCGATGGCCGCGAAGCCGTGCACCAGCCCGAGCGCGACCGAGGCCGCGACGCCCGCGCCCAGGCCGGCCCAGGCGCTGCCCGTCCACCAGGCCGCCGCCGCCGCCGCGAAGGCCGCCACCAGCATCTTGCCCTCCAGGCCGATGTCGACCACGCCCGCGCGCTCCGACCACAGGCCCGCGAGGCAGGCGAAGACGAGGGGCACCGCGAGCCGCACGCTGGAGGACAGGATCAGCGCCGCGTCGAGCGCGAAGGTCTGCACGGCGCCGCGCCTTATTCAGCGGGTTGGGCGCGGGTGCGCCGCGCGCGCCCCAGGGTCGCGAAGGCGAGCCCGAGCGGGCGGCGGAACCCGCCCTCCAGCGCGCCCGCGAACAGCACCACGAGGCCCTGGATCACCACGATCATGTCGCGGGTGATCTTGGGCTCGTCGAAGGCGAGCTCGGCGCCGCCCTGGTAGAGGGCGCCGAACAGCAGGCTCGCCAGCACCACGCCGACCGGGTGGGCGCGGCCCATCAGCGCCACCGCGATGCCCACGAAGCCGTAGCCCGAGGTGAAGTCGATCAGCAGGCGGTTCTGCACGCCCATGACCTCGTTCACCGCGACCCCCGAGGCGAGCGCGCCCGAGATCGTCATGGCCAGCACGATGACGCGGGCGGGCGACACGCCGCCGTAGAGCCCCGCCACGGGGTTGGCGCCCACCGTGCGGATCTCGTAGCCCGTGCGGGTGCGCCACACGAACACCCACACCGCGAGCGCGCAGAGCAGCGCCAGGGGGAAGGACAGGTTGAGCGGCGTTTCGGGGATCGCGATCCCGAGCCGCCCCAGCACGGCCTGCACCGAGGGGATCACGGAGGCCGCGGGCAGCCGCACCGTGCCCGGCTCCATCTCGGTGGGCGCCCGCAGGGTGTGGACCAGCAGGTAGGCCAGCAGCGTGGTGGCGAGCCAGTTGAACATGATGGTGGTGATGACGATGTGGCTGCCGCGCCGGGCCTGCAGCAGCCCCGGCACGAAGGCCCACGCGCCCCCGAAACCCGCCGCGGCCAGCACCCCGAGGGGGATCAGCAGCCACGCGGGCAGGCCGGGCGCGGCCAGGCAGGCGAGCGCTGCCCCTAAGCCCCCCAGGTAGGCCTGGCCCTCGGCGCCGATGTTGAACAGCCCGGCCTGGAACGCGAGCGCCACCGCCAGCCCCGTGAAGATGAAGTCGGTCGCGTAGTAGAGCGTGAAGCCCAGGCCCTCGCCGCTGCCCAGCGCGCCCGTCACCATCTCGCCCGCGGCCTTGACGGGGTCGACCCCGATGGCGAGCACGACGAGCGCCGCCACCGCGAAGGCGGTCACGACGCTGAGCACCGGTACCAGCGCGAGGTCCGCCCAGCGGGGCAGGGGCGCGGGGGCGCTCACGGCGGCGGCAGGGTCACGCTTCCGTCCTCGCGAAGGGCGAAGAACGGGTTGTGGCAGAGTTCCCAGGCGAAGCCGTCGGGGTCCGCCACGTAGCCCGAGTACCCGCCCCAGAAGGCGGGGTGGGGCGGCTTGAGGGAGGTCGCGCCCGCGGCAAGCGCCGCCGCGTAGGCCTCGTCGACCTCGGCCGGGCTCGCGTAGTTCTGGGCCAGCGTCAAGCCCGGACCGGAAGCCATGGCCGGCACGCCCGCGTCGGCCGCGAGCGCGTCGCGGGCGAACAGCGCGAGGCCCAGGGCGCCGAGCTGGAAGAAGGCGATGGCGTCCTGGCTCGCGGCCGAGGGCCGCCACCCCAGCCGCTCGTAGAAGGCCCGGGAGCGGGCCACGTCGGCCACGCCCAGCGTCACGATCGACAAACGAGGGTGCATCAGGCTGCCTGCTCCGTGACGCCCGCCATCAGGAGGCCGAGGTCGCCCACGAACCCCTCGTCGGCGGCGGCATCGGGCGGCGGCGTGCGCTCGCCCGTGATCCGGCCGCCGCACATCACCAGGATGCGGTCGGCCAGCGCCATGATCTCGTCCAGCTCGACGGAGACGACGAGCACGGCGCGGCCCGCGTCGCGCAGCGCCACGAGCCGGCGGTGGATGAACTCGATGGCGCCGATGTCCACCCCGCGCGTGGGCTGGCCCGCCAGCACGATCCCCGGCTCGCGCTCCATCTCGCGGGCCAGCACGATCTTCTGTTGGTTGCCGCCGGAGAAGTTGGCGGTGCGGAGCCGGGGCAGGGGCGGGCGGATGTCGTAGGCCGCCATCTTGGCCGCGAGGTCGGCCACGATGCGCCGCCGCGACAGCCAGGCGCCCAGCCCGTAGGCGGGGTCGCGGTGGAAGCCCAGGATCGCGCTCTCGCAGGCCTCGAAGCGGGTGACGAGGCCCATCCGGTGGCGGTCCTCCGGCACGTGGCTGACGCCCAGGCGCCGCATGGCGGCGGGGTCGTGTTCCGCGGGCGCGACGGCGCGGCCGTCCACCAGGATGGCGCCGGACGCGGGGAGCCGCATGCCCGCGAGCGTTTCCAGCAGTTCCGACTGCCCGTTGCCCGCCACGCCCGCGAGCCCGCAGATCTCGCCCGCCCGCAGCGCGAAGCTCACGTCGTCCACCAGCGCCACGCCGTTCTCGCCGCGCACGGTGAGGTTGCGCACCTCCAGGCGCGCGGGGCCGGGCCGGGCCGGGCCCTTGGCGACGGTGAGCGCGACGCGCCGTCCCACCATGGCGTCGGCGAGCGCCGCGGGCGAGGTTTGGGCCGTGTCGGTGGTGAGCACGATCTCGCCCCGCCGCATCACGGACACGCGGTCGGTCACGGCCATGATCTCGCGCAGCTTGTGGGTGATGAGCAGCACCGTCTTGCCCTCGCGGCGCAGCACGCCCAGCACGGCGAAGAGCTGGTCGGCCTCGGCCGGCGTCAGCACCGCGGTGGGCTCGTCGAGGATCAGCGCGGTGGCCCCGCGCACCAGCGCCTTCAGGATCTCGACGCGCTGCTGCGCGCCCACCCCGAGCTCGCCCACGGGGGCGTCGGGGTCGACCGCGAGCCCGTAGTCGCGCGCGAGCTCGCCCAGGCGCGCCCGCACCCGCGCCTTGCCGTCGGCCACCAGCACCCCGCCCTCGGCGCCGAGCAGGACGTTGTCGAGCACGCTCAGCGTGTCCACCAGCATGAAGTGCTGGTGGACCATGCCGATGCCGTGCGCGATGGCGGCGCGGGACGAGGTGATGCGCACGGGGGCGCCGTCGACCGAGACGGTGCCGGAATCCGCCTCGTAGAAGCCGTACAGGATGGACATCAGCGTCGACTTGCCCGCCCCGTTCTCCCCCACGATGCCGTGGATGGAGCCGCGCGCGACCGCGAGGTCGACGTCGCGGTTGGCGTGGACGGTGCCGAACCGCTTGTTGACCTTGTCGAAGCGGATCGCGGGGGCGGTCAAGCGGCAGGTCCCGGCGTCGAAACGCGACCGCGGCCGGTTCCGCCCTTCGCCCCGCCCGCGGGGAGAAGGTGCCCGGCAGGGCGGATGAGGGGTCGACGCAAGCGCCTGGACCGCCCCTCATCCGACCTTCGGCCACCTTCTCCCCACGGGCGGGGCGAAGGAGCATGCCGGACGAGGTCGGCGCACGGCGAAGAAAACGTCACGCGTATCCTGTCAGCCTACATCGGGCACTTCGAGTCGGCCATGTAGTCGTGGACCTGGATCTTGCCCGACACGATGTCGGCCTCGGCCTGGTCGGCGGCGGCCTTCAGCTCGGGGGTGAGCAGGGCCTTGTTGTAGTCGTCGGACGCGTAGCCGACCCCGTTCTCCTTGAGGCCCAGCGCCGAGACGCCCGCCTTCCAGGTGCCCGCCTTGGCGTCCGAGAAGGTCTTGAAGGTGGCGTTGTCGACCCGCTTCATCATGGAGGTGAGGACCTTGCCGGGGAACAGCCCGTCCTGGTCCGAGTCGACCCCCACGCCGAGCTTGCCCGCGTCGGCTGCGGCCCGGAGCACGCCCACGCCCGTGGCGCCGGCCGCGGCGTAGATCACGTCGGCGCCCCGGTCGATCTGCGACTTGGCGAGCTCGCCGCCCTTGACGGGGTCGCGCCAGGCGTCGGCGGTCGTGCCCGTCATGTTCTGGAACACCTCGGCCTGCGGGTTGGCGTATTTCACGCCCTGGACGTAGCCGCAGCCGAACTTGCGGATGAGCGGGATGTCCATGCCGCCCACGAAGCCGACCTTGCCGGTCTTGGAGGCCTTGCCGGCCAGCAGGCCCACCACGAAGGAGCCTTCCTGCTCCTTGAAGACGATGGACTGGACGTTGGGCTTGTCCACCACCGAGTCGATGATGGCGAACTTGGTGTTGGGGTACTCGCCCGCCACCTTCTCCACCGCGCTCGCCTGGCCGAAGCCCACCGCCACCACGGGGCTGAACCCGTCCTTGGCGAAGCGCCGCAGCGCCTGCTCGCGCTGGGCGTCGTTGGTGATCTCGAAGTCGCGGAAGTCGATGCCGGTTTCCTGCTTGAACCGCTCGGCGCCGTGGAACACGCCCTCGTTGAAGGATTTGTCGAACTTGCCGCCGATGTCGTAGATCACGGCGGGCTTGACGTCGGCCGCGGCGGCGGCCGTCGCGAGACCGAGGCTCGCCAGGGCGCAAATCACACCAGTCCGGACGGCCATCAGCATCTTCCCCTCGGTCGCCCGGTCGCTCCCCCCGAGGACCGCGGCGCCCCACCATGGCATGAGGCCGGAGGCGCGGCCAAGCGGAATCGCGCCGGGGTCCGCCCCGGCGAGATCCGGCGTTCAGCCCGCCTCGTCCTCCGGCGCGGGGCCGCGCGTGACGTCGAGCCCCGCCACCACCGGCAGCGTCACGGGGCTGCCGCCCTCGGCCGCCCGGTAGATCGCCTCCATGACCCGCATGTCCTGGAGCCCCTCCTCGCCGGGCGTGTGCGGGGTGCGGCCGGCGCGCACCGCGCGGGCGAAGTGGTCCATCTCGGTCGCGAACTGGTTCTTGGGCGGAAACCTCCGGTGGTCGATCCCGTTCACGGCGCCCACCTTGCGCGACACCATCAGGGTCAGGTTGTCGTAGGCGAAGGCGTTGTCGACCGAGGCCGAGCCCTTCGAGCCCAGCACCTGGAGCGACCGGGTCTCGTGGAAGCTGTAGCCGCTGGTCCCCACCCCCACCACGCCCGACGGGAAGGCGAGGGTGAACTCCACCACGTCCTCGACCTCGCGGAAGCGCGGGTCGCCCCCGGGCCGAGTCAGCTTGGCGCGGACTTCCACGGGCTCCTCGCCGGTCAGGTAGCGGAACGCGTTGAAGCAGTAGATGCCGACGTCCGGCAGCGAGCCGCCGCCCGCCATCGCCCTCACCTGCCGCCACTGGCCGGGCACGTCGTTCTGCCCGTTGACGGCCTGGATCAGGCGGAGGTCGCCCAACTCGCCGCCGCGGGCGAGCGCGATCGTGGCGCGCTGCGTCGCCTCGTACTGCATGCGGTAGGCGATCATCAGCTTGACGCCCGCGGCCTTGCAGGCCGCGACCATGCGCTCGGCCGAGGCCGAGGAGGTCGCCATGGGCTTCTCGCAGAGCACGTGCTTGCCGGCCGCGGCGGCCCGGGTCACGAACTCCTCGTGCATGGCGTTGGGCAGCACGACGTAGACGGCCTCGATGTCCGGATTGTCCTTGATCCGGTCGAAGCCCGCGTAGTCGTAGATATTGCGCTCGGGCACGCCGTGCTGGGCGGCCAGCGCCAGGGCCTTGTCGCGGTGGCCGCTGACGAGCCCGGTGACACGCACCGCGTCCGCCTGCCCGAAGCCCGGCAGGATCTGCTCCAGGGTCAGGTGGCCGAGCCCCACGACGGCCACGCCGAGCCGCTTGGTCAGCGGGTCCGGGTTGTCGATCCGCCCGTTGACCTCGGTGGGGCCGTGCAGGGGCGGCAACTCCACCTTCGTGCCTTCGACGGCGCCGGTCGGGGGCAGGCCCTCGGCCGCGGCGGCGGACCCGCCCAGGAGCCCGGCGGTTGCGCCCAGAACCGAGCGGCGCGTCAGGTCGGACATGGGGGGCTCCTCGGAATGGGTCGACCCTCGACAACCCGCGACGGGCCCCGGAGTCTCCCGCCCGCCGCGGCGGCGCTTCGACGCGACCGCGCGGGCCTCAGCCGGCCTTGTTGAGCTTGCCGCTGATCCAGGCCCACTGCGAGTGGACCCAGTCGTTCAAGCCGTTGAGCTCGTGGTTGACCACAGCCCAGTTCACCATCCGGCCGCTGCCGTCGGCCGCGGCGGCCTCGGTGACGGTGTCCGACGTCCCCGCGTCGTGAACGTAGGCCGCCCCCACGGTCAGCAGACACCCCACGACAACCCCGATGATGAACCGCATGTCCCGCCTCCGTCGTCCAACGGCGAAAACGGCCGGAAATGTGGCAAAGTTCCCCTTCTACGGGCTGTCCCAAGTCTTGCTTAACTTGGAACAGGGACGCGACATCAGTGCCGCCGTGAAGAGCGCCGTCATCGTGGCGCGGGCCGCGCCGTCTCGCGTCAGAAGGCGTTGAGGCAGATGTCCACCGCCATCGGGTGGTTGGGGCGGTCGAGCGGCCCCGGGATGGGATCGGGGCTCGGGCCCGTGAAGCTGTCGAGGTCGCGGCGCAGGAAGCTGAACTCCATCACGTTGGCCATCGGCACGCCGCCCACCACCGACAGGCCGCCGCAGTTGTTGGCGTGCAGGTGAACGAGCGCGTGGAAGCGCAGCAGCTTCTCGAAGCAGGCCTTGGCGGTCTTGTAGAAGCCGAGGTCCGCGAGCCTGTTGAGGTGGTGGAACTCGCAGACGATCACCTCGAACTGCCGGAGGTCTTCGGCCTCGATGGCCTCCAGGACGGGGTACTCGTAGCCCTCGATGTCGAACTTGAGCAGCGCGCGCCTGGGCGAGAGCGCCCCGAAGCGCGCCATGATGTCGGGGAAGCTCAGCAGGGTGTCGGTCGTTTCCGGTCCCCAGCCCATCCTGTAAAAGGAGAAGTTCTCGTGCGCCGAGGGCGCCTGCTCGACCGTGTGGTCGAACTGCATGATGCGCGCGCCGCGCTCCGCGAAGGCCATGTCGAAGCTCACGTCGGGCCCGACCCCGATGGACAGCACGGCGTCGCAGTGCAGCGCGGTCTCGGGCAGCACGTAGCCGCCGTCCCAGTCGTTGCCGACGCGCACCTTGCTCACCTCCGTCATCGACACCGGCCGGATCATGGCGATCAGGTCCAGGATGTCCTTCTGGGCCAGCACCTCGATCTCGGAGCGCAGGGTGAGCGGCCTGTCCTTCGCGGCCTCCGCGACGGGGGTCGCGGCGAGGTCGTGCAGCAGGCGCGCCGCCCGGGCCCAGGTGAAGGTCTCGGTGATGAGGCCGCGCGCCTGCTCGGCGCCGGCCCGGTCGAGCGGGCAGCCGCGCGCGAAGCCGTCCATGGCTTCCGTCAGGGCCGGGAGGTCCGGCTCGATGTAGCGCCCCTTGAGACCCGTGGCGGGGTCGTCGATCCGCGCGGGCTTGCCGTCGATGCGAACCGCCACCGCGTCGGTGCAGAAGTCGTCCGTGGCGCCGCCGCGGGTGACGATCACCGGCGTGCCGCAGCCGATCGCCTCCAGCACCGGCAGGTTGAAGCCCTCGGCCCGGTAGGGCGACACGTAGCAGTCCGCGACGCCGTACAGCACCCGGAGCTCGGCCCGGCTCAACCCGCCCGCCAGCACCGAGATCGCGCCCAGCGTGTCCTCCCGCGCCACGGCGGGGTGCTTGGCCGCGAGCTCGCCCACCAGCGCCCGGGCCGACCGGCCGTAGACGTTGGCCTGGTCCTTCAGCACGAGCCGGACCTTGCGGCCCTGGCTGCGGAGCGTGGCGAAGGCCAGCACCAGGAGGTCGACCCCCTTGTTCCAGACCGGGAGCCCGACGTTGAGGAACACGGTCTCGTCCGGCCCGAAGCCGAGCGCCGCCCGGTTCGCGTCCCGCTCCGCCGGGGACAGGGGGTGAAAGGCGGCGGTGTCGACGCCGTGCGGCACGATCGCGACCCGGTCGTCCGGGAGCCCCCAGTCGACCAGCCGCGCCTTGGCCCAGGTCGAGGTCGTGACCACGGAGCGGTCGCCGCGGGTGAAGGGGCCCGGGTCCGCCCGGCCGCCCGCGAAGCTCTGCCCCGTCAGGCCCAGCTCCGTCGTCATGAAGGTGAGGGTCTTGCGGCGGTCGTCCGGGGCGGGGCTGCGGGTGGGCGCGCCGATGCGGTACACGCAATCCACCGCGCTCTCGTCCGGGGGGAGCGGCAGGGCGTCGAGGCGCGCCTGGTCCTCCGGCGGCAGTCCGGCCGGCATACGGTCGCGGGACCAGTGGTCGAAGGCGTAGGGCAGGTCGCGGTGGAACAGCTCCAGCCCGTCGATCTTCATGAGTTCCAGGACCTGCGCCTGGTTGACGAGCCCGAAGGAATGGCTGATCCCGCGCCACCCCTCGATCAGCATCGTCCTGGGCCGGACGGCCGGAGACAGCGAATCGTCGGTCATGGTGCCTCCCGGCGGGGCGCGAGGGGTGTCGCGCGGCTCGCGTTGGTGCGGCTCGCCGAGCGCGGGCCGTCCCGACCCTTCCTAGGCGGTGAGCCCTTAAGAACGCGTTAACGATGTTTGTTAACCAGCGTCGGGACCGAGAGGCTCCGGCCGTCTTGGTTTTCCGAAGCGCGATCAGTGCGGCTTGCCTGCTCAAGCGTCGGCAGGCCGGGGGCGCTCCGTTTGCGAACTTGCCGCACCCGCGCGGCGGACCTCGTCCACCCGCAACGCGGAGGCGGGGTAGTCGAGCATGGTTCGGCGCTGCTCGGGGGTGTTGCGCCATTCCCCGGGCAGGCCGCTGCCCCATTCGCCGGCGCGGATGTAGCGGCCGTCGCGGTCGGACACCGCGACCACGCGCGCGATCTGCGGGATGGCGGCGTAGCGCCCGCCCAGTTCGGGCGCGAAGAAGTGGACGGTCTCGATCCGCCCCGACAGCCGGCAGGCCGCGTAGCCGAAGGTGCCGTGGCCGAACACCAGGTGCGGCGCGTCGATCAGCGCGGACAGGTCCTCGGTCAGCGTGCCCTGCTGGAGGCGGCACGGCAGCCCTTCCGCCGCGAGCCAGGCTTCGAGCGCGTCCACGCAGGGGTTGCCCCGGTCCTCGAACACCAGCCGGGCGCGCGTCACGAGCCCCTCGGCGCGGAGCCTGTCCACCGCGAGCCGGTAGAAGCTGAGCGGCGGCTGCCGGTAGGCCGCGTCGGGGGTGGCCTGGCCGAACAGGTCGCCCGACCGGAGGTGGATCGTGACCTCGTCCGCGGGGTGGCGCTCGTCGGGCAGCGGCACGCCGGTCAGCAGGTGGGGCCGCAGCACCCGCCGGGCGAGCCCCGCGTAAAACGCCTCGTCCGCCGGGTCGAAGCGCATGAAGGGCGGCAGCACCGGCGCGAAGGGCCCCGTGTCGAAGAAGCTGCCCGTGATGAACAGCCCGTCCGCCGGCAGCGGCGCGTCGGCGGGCAGAAGGGTCAGGCCGTCAACCGCGACGGGCTTGGCGAGGTCGAACAGCTCGTGCCGGCCGAGCTGCACGAAGGCGAGGCCCGTCCTCCGGGCCAGCTCGATCATGTGGGAGTACTGCAGGGCGAGGTTGCCGAACCGGCCCGCGTAGGAGAGCCGCAGCCCGACCACGCGGTCGAGCGGTGCGCCGGGCACCGCCGCCAGGCCGTAGGGCCGCCCGAAATCGGTGCTGCGCGGCGTGAAGCCGGCGAGGCCGTGGCGCCGCGCGTAGGCCTCCAGGGCCACGAGCTCGGGCCGCGCGAACACCTCGACCTGCGCGAGGTGCAGCGGCTGGCGCTCGCCCAGCGACAGGCGCAGGTAGCGCGCCCGGACGTCGCCGCCGAGCCACAGGGCGAGGGGGCGGCCGTGCCCGCGCCCGCCGAACCGCGCGTAGCCCGCGTGGACCAGCACCCATCGGCCGGGCTCCTCGGCCAGCTCGACCCTGAGCGTCCGGGCCCGCTCCTGGCAGTCCAGCAGGCGGTTGTGGACCACCACGGCCTCGACGGGGACCGCGCCCCCGAGGTCCAGCTCGAACCACGGCGCGTCCTCGACCGCCGTGTGGAAGGCGAAGTCGGCCGGCATGCGCCCCGCCGTGGCGGCCGTGGCCTCGTCCGGCCCCGACCAGGGCGACCGCGAGCTTTGCGTCGCGCGGCTGCCCAGCGCCACGTTGACCAGGGAGGCGGTGTCCGGGTCCGCCGGGAGAGAACCGTTCGTCATCACCCTCCTCGCCGCCGGAAGCCCGGTCCTTGCATAGCGGATTCGCGGCCCCGCGGCAGCCGGCCCGGCGATGTCGATTCCCGCCGCGCCGCGGTATAGGGTCCCGGCAGCCCCCGAGCCGCCCGACAGCAAGCAGGAAGCCTTGATGCCCGCCCCAACCGCAGCCGCCCCCAAGCGCGTCGTGCTCGCCTATTCGGGCGGGCTCGACACGTCGATCATCCTCAAATGGCTGCAGACGACCTACGGCTGCGAGGTGGTGACCTTCACGGCCGACCTCGGCCAGGGCGAGGAACTGGAGCCCGCGCGCAAGAAGGCCGAGCTGCTCGGCATCCGGCCCGAGCACATCTTCATCGAGGACCTGCGCGACGCGTTCGTGCGCGACTACGTGTTCCCGATGTTCCGCGCCAACGCCCAGTACGAGGGGCTCTACCTGCTGGGCACCTCCATCGCGCGGCCCCTGATCGCCAAGAAGCAGATCGAGATCGCGAGGCAGGTCGGCGCCGACGCGGTCGCCCACGGCGCCACCGGCAAGGGCAACGACCAGGTGCGCTTCGAATTGAGCTACTACGCGCTGGAACCCGACATCAAGGTGATCGCGCCCTGGCGCGAGTGGGACCTGACCTCGCGCACCGCGCTCCTCGACTTCGCCGAGAAGAACCAGATCCCCATCAGCAAGGACAAGCGGGGCGAGGCGCCCTTCTCGGTCGACGCCAACCTCCTGCACGCCTCCTCCGAGGGCAAGGTGCTGGAGGACCCCGCGGCCGAGGTGCCGGACTACGTGTATTCCCGCACGCTGTCGCCCGAGGAGGCGCCCGACCGGGCGACCGTGATCGCGGTGGGGTTCGAGGCGGGCGACCCCGTCTCGGTCGACGGCGAGCGGCTCGGCCCCGCGGCCCTGCTTGCCAGGCTGAACGAGCTCGGCCGCGCCAACGGCATCGGCCGCCTGGACCTCGTCGAGAACCGTTTCGTGGGCATGAAGTCGCGCGGCCTGTACGAGACGCCCGGCGGCACCATCCTGCACCTCGCCCACCGCGGCATCGAGCAGATCACGCTGGACCGCGGCGCCGCCCACCTCAAGGACGAGCTGATGCCGCGCTACGCGGA
>CAXTDZ010000118.1:0-14419 GCA_964243035.1 uncultured Lichenihabitans sp. | reverse complement strand
GGCGCGGGCCAGGCGCTCCAGGGCGGCGGCGTCCAGGCCGACGCGCAGCCGGCCGTCCAGAACCGCGACGGTGGCGGGCACCGCCCCGCCCGCCCGCACCACGGCCTCCACGGCCCGCGCGGTTTCGAGGTTCTGCGGAAACGGCATGCCGTGGGTGATGATGGTGGATTCCAGCGCCACCGCGGCGCGGCCCTGGGCGAGGGCGTCGCGGACCTCGGGGTCGACGGCGAGCAGCGGGCTCACGGCAGCACCGCCAGGCGCTCGACCAGCAGGTCGTAGACCGCGGGCGCGCGGACGCCGCGCATGTACCGGACGTTCGGCGGCCGGTTGGTGACGCGCCAGTAGTCCACAACCGTCATGCCGCGCGTGAGCTCGCTGCGGGTTTCCACCGACACGTTGACGGTTCTCCCCTCGTAGAGCGTCGGGTCGAGCAGGTAGGCGATCACGTTGGGGTCGTGCAGCGGCGCCCCCGCCCAGCCGTACTTCTTGAGGTCGAACGACTCGGAGAACCGCAGCATCTCGGCCGCGGCGGTCCCGCACCGGTTGCCGAGGCCCGCCAGCCGCGCCAGCCGCTCCCGCGTGTTCAGCACCGCGTGGGTCACGTCGAGCGGCAGCATGGTGACCGGCCGCCCGCAGCCGAGCACGACGTCGGCCGCCTCCGGGTCGACGTAGATGTTGAACTCGGCCGCGGGCGTGATGTTGCCGACCTCGAAATAGGCTCCGCCCATCAGCACGATCTCACCGATCGCGCCCGCCACCTCCGGGGCCTTGACGAGCGCCATCGCGAGATTGGTGAGCGGGCCGAGGGCGCAGAGCGTGATCTCGCCGGGCGCGGCCGCGCGCAGCGTGTCCACCAGGAAATCCACGCCGTGGCGCGGGTCCAGCGCCGACGCGGGATCGGAAAAGGACGGCCCGTCGAGCCCCGTGGGCCCGTGGACGTGCTCGGCGGTGACGAGCGGGCGCAGCATGGGCCGCGAGCAGCCCGCGAAGACGGGAACGTCGGTGCGGCCGGACAGCTCGACGATCTTGCGCGCGTTGACGCCCGTGCGCGACAGCGGCACGTTGCCCGCCACCGCCACGATACCAAGCACCTCCAGGTCCGCGGGCGAGGCCAGCGCGAGCAGGATCGCGACGCCGTCGTCCTGGCCCGGGTCGGTGTCGATAATGATCTTGCGCCGCATCCGGCCCCTCGCGCTCCGCCGCGTTTCGCGGCATCGATGGGGAGGAACGCCGCCCCTGTCAAACGGGGGCGGCCCGCGAACCGGTCGCGCCGCCAGGAGCCGCCCCTTGAGCCTCGACTCCGTCCGCGCCTTTCTTGCCGAGCACGCGCCCGACCTTCCCGTCCTGCGCGCGGAAGGAAGTTCCGCCACCGTGGCGCTCGCGGCGGCGGCGTTCGGGGTCGAACCCGCGCGGATCGCCAAGACGCTCGCGGTCCAGGTCGGTGACCGGACGGTGCTGATCGTGCTGAGCGGCACCCGCAGGCTCGACAACCGCAAGGTGAAGGCCGCCTTCGCGGCCAAGCCGCGGATGCTGGACGCCGACGCGACCCTGCGGGCGACGGGCCACCCCGTGGGCGGCGTGTGCCCGTTCGGCCTGGCGGCCCCGCTGCCCGTGTTCTGCGACCGCTCGCTGCTCGCCTTCCCCGACGTCCTACCCGCGGCGGGCTCGACCGACAGCGCCGTGCGGCTCCCGCCCGCGCGGCTCGCGGCGCTGGTGGGGGCGACCTGGGTCGACGTGGCGGAGGACGTCTCCGCACGAGCGTAGCGCGCGAAGCGGGTTCGCGGCCCCTCGCGTTTGCGCTAAGAAGGCCCGCGCTCAGGAGGTCACCTATGCCCGACGCCACCGTCGACGGTTCCGAGAAGCAGAAGCCCCGGTTGCAGCGGAACGCGCGCTTCGTGCTGGCCGCGGCCCTGCTGGGCCTGGGGGTGTGGACGCTGCACGGCTTCATCTCGGCCCTGGTCTGGGCCGCGGTGATCGCGGTCGCGATCGGGCCGCTCTACGCCCGTGCCGCGCGCCGCTGGCCGCCCGGGCACCACAACATCGCGCTGCCGCTGGCCTTCACCACCGCGGTCGCGATCGTGTTCCTGCTGCCCTTCGTGGTGCTGGGCGTGCAGGCGGCGCGCGAGGCGCACGACGTCGTGCGCTTCGCGAGCTCGGCCATGGAAAGCGGCGTGCCGGTGCCGGCCTGGGTGTCCGACCTCCCCTTCGGCGCGGCCCAGGTCACCTCGTGGTGGCAGGCCAACCTCACCAACCCGTCCGACGTGTCAGGCCTGGTGCACCACGCCACGCACGGAACCGCGCTCGTCACGACCCGGGAGATCGGCGCGGCCTTCACGCACCGCATCCTGATCTTCTTCTTCACCATCCTGACCCTGTTCTTCGTGCTGCGGAGCGGGGAAACGCTGACCCGCGAGCTGCTGGTGGCGAGCCAGAAGCTGTTCGGGTCGCACGGCGAGATGGTGGCGCGGCAGATGATGTCCTCCATCCACGGCACGGTGGACGGGCTGGTGCTGGTGGGGCTGGCGGAAGGCGTGCTGCTGTTCGGCGTCTACGCGGCGGCGGGCGTGCCGCATCCGACGCTGCTCGGGGCGCTGTCGGCGGTGGCGGCCATGATCCCCTTCCTGCTCGTGGCCCTGCTCTCGATCATCGGCGTGTTCATGATCGCCACCGGCAAGGCGGTGTGGCTCGCCATCGTCGTCGTGGCGATCGGCTACGTGATGGTGTTCGTGTCCGACCACTTCGTGCGGCCGGTGCTGATCGGCGGCGCCACCAAGCTGCCGTTCATCTGGGTGCTGCTCGGCATCCTGGGCGGGGTGGAGACCTGGGGGCTGATCGGCCTGTTCGTCGGCCCCGCCATCATGGCGGCGCTGATCTCGCTGTGGCGCGACTTCATCAAGCCGGACGGCGTCCCGCAGGGCGCGGCGGCCGGGCCGGTGGCGCCCGTGCCGCGCCCCAAGGTGGTGTCGCCCGTGCCGATCGCGAGCCGCTGAGCCGCGGGCGGCGGCGGTGGACCCGGTCGTCACCCTGCCCGAGCGGCGCCGCCGCAAGCTCGACGCCATGCGCGCCGCCCTGCCCGGGCTGGACGCGGCGCTCGCGGCCTACGCGCGCCGGCACGGCGGACGTTTCATCCGCTTCGGATCGAGCGCGACGGAGCGGATGCGCGTGGAAAGCGACGTCGACATCCTGGCCGACTTCGCCGAACCCCTCGCGGTGCCGGCCTGCGACGCCGCGGACGCGCTCTGCGTCGAACGCGGCCTCGTGCCGGACTGCCGCCCGGCCGCGTGGTGCTCGGAGGCGCTGCTGGCCCGCGCCCTGGGAGAGGGGCGCGTGCTCGGATGACCGCGGCGCTGTGGGACGACGTGCTGGCCGATGTCGCCTCCTCCACGCGGCACTACGGACACGCGGTCGATATGTTCGACGCCGACCTGACCCGCGGCGACCCGCGGCGGCGCTACGAGGCTGGCATGGCGTTCCAGCACGCGATGCAGGCGGCCTACACGTCGTTCGAGGCCGCGATGAAGCGTCTCCTCGCGCTGCTCGACGAGCCGGAACCGGTCGGGCCGGACACCCAGGCCGCCCTGCCGCGCCGTCTTGGCCAAGCGGTCGGGGGCGCGCGTCCGGCGGTGTTCGACACGGCCCTGCTGGCCGACCTGTCCGAGTTGCGTCGGTTCCGGCACGTGGCGATGCACGCCTACGACGAGTTCGAACCCGCGCGGGCGACGGCCGCGGTGGAGGCCGCGCGCGCCTACCTTCGCGGCGTCGCGCCGGCGCTCGCCGCCTTCCGCGCCGCGCTCGACCCCGGCTGAGCGGGCGCTACGAGGCCTCGGCGGCCTGGATCAGCGCCTGCGCCTCCGGCGACGCCCAGTCGGCCGGTCCCGCCATGGTGCCGATCTCGCAGCCTCGCGGGTCCAGCAGGAGCGTGGTGGGCAGGCCCAGCGCCTCGCCCGAGGCCCGCAGAACCTGGAACGCGTCGGCGGTCGGGTCGGCGTCGAGCGGCAGGTGGGTGATGGCGTGCTCGCGCAGGAAGGCCTTCGCGTTCTCCGGCCTGTCCGTGTCGATGTTGACGGGCACGACCTCGAATCCGTCGCCGCCGAGCTTGGCTTGCAGGGCGTCCAGCGCCGGCATCTCCTTGCGGCAGGGCACGCACCAGGTCGCCCACAGGTTGAGCAGCACCACCCTGCCCCGGTGGGCCGCGAGCGTCGTGGGGCGGCCGTCGGGGCCGTTGAAGGCGAGGTCCGGCGCGCGCCGCGGCTCGCGCCGGAGCGCCAGGGCCGCGACCTCGCCGCGGACGAACGGGTCCAGCCGCGCCCCGCGCGCGACCGCGTCCCGGCACTCGGGGGCGCCTTCCTTGCCCGCGCCCCGCATCCCGTATAGGACGCCCGCGCAGCCGAGCAGAAGCACGAGGCCGGCCGCGATCCCCGCTGGCCCGCGGCGGCGGGAGGGGGCAGGCGGCGCGGCGGGGCTTCGATCGGTCATGGGCGCGGTCCGGGGCGGGTGATGAGCAACGAGATGTGGGGCGGCCGGTTCGCGTCCGGCCCCGACGCCATCATGGAGGAGATCAATGCCTCCATCGGCTTCGACCGGCGCCTGGCCAGCCAGGACATCGCGGGATCGCGGGCGCACGCCGCCATGCTCGCCAAACAAGGCATCATTTCGGCCGCGGACGCCGCCGCCCTCGACGAGGGGCTGACCCGGGTCGCGGGCGAGATCGAGGCGGGCACCTTCACCTTCTCCCGGGCGCTCGAAGACATCCACATGAACGTCGAGCACCGGCTGGCGGCGCTGGTGGGCGAGCCCGCGGGACGGCTGCACACCGCGCGATCGCGCAACGACCAGGTCGCGACCGACTTCAAGCTCTGGGTCCGCGACGCCCTCGACGCCACCGACGCGGGCCTGGCCGACCTTCAGCGGGCATTGGCCGAGAAGGCGCTTGAGCACGCCGGCACCGTGATGCCGGGCTTCACCCACCTGCAATCCGCCCAGCCGGTGACCTTCGGGCACCACTGCCTCGCCTACGTCGAGATGGTCGCGCGCGACCGGGGGCGCTTCCGCGACGCCCGCGCGCGCCTGAACGAGTGCCCGCTGGGCGCCGCGGCCCTGGCGGGCACCTCCTTCCCCATCGACCGGAATGTCACCGCGGCGGCGCTCGGCTTCGACCGCCCGACCGCCAACTCGCTGGACAGCGTGGCCGACCGCGACTTCGCGCTCGAAGCCCTGGCGGCGGCTTCCATCTGCGCCACGCACCTGTCGCGGCTGGCCGAGGAGATCGTGCTGTGGGCGACCCCTCAGTTCGGCTTCGCGGCGCTGTCGGACCGGTTCTCGACCGGCTCCTCCATCATGCCGCAGAAGCGCAACCCGGACGCGGCCGAGCTGGTCCGCGGCAAGGCGGGCCGGGTGGTCGGGGCGCTGACCGGGCTGCTGGTGGTGATGAAGGGACTGCCGCTCGCCTATTCCAAGGACATGCAGGAGGACAAGGAAGGCACCTTCGCGGCCTTCGACGCGCTGACCCTGTGCGTCGCGGCCAGCGCCGGCATGGTGCGCGACCTCGCGCCCGACACGGGCCGGATGGAGCGTGCCGCGGGCGCGGGCTACGCCACGGCGACCGACCTCGCCGACTGGCTGGTGCGGCGGCTCGGGATGCCGTTCCGCCGCGCGCACCACGTCACGGGGCGCCTCGTGGCGCTCGCGGCCGAACGCGGCGTGGCGCTGGACGCGCTGTCGCTGGACGAGATGCGCGGGGTCGAGGCGGCGCTGAGCGAGGACGTCTTCTCGGTGCTGGGCGTCCGCCAGTCGGTCGCGAGCCGGACGAGCTTCGGCGGCACCGCACCCGACAACGTCCGCGCTCAGGCCCAAGCCTGGCTCGACCGCCTGCGGACCTGAGGGGGATAAATCCGTGCGCGCGATCCCGCTTCCCGCCCTCCTCCTGCTGGCCCTCGCCCCCGCGGTTCCCGCCGGGGCCGCGTCCTGGGACAGGATCGACGCGACCCCGCTCCCCCTGCTCCGGGATTGCCCGGAGGGCTTCGCGGGAGTGAAGGGGAGCGACGCCTGCGTCAGGCTGGGCGTGCGGCTGCGCGTGGAGGCCGGGGCCGTCGGCGCCGGCGGCCCGTCGCCCTTGACCCACGTGACCACGACGGGTTTAGGGGCGCTCGGCAGCCTGTCGGTCGACGTGCGCGCGCCAACCGAGCTCGGGCCGGTCCGCGCCTACGTCCGCGTCCAATCCCAGACGGGTTTGCCGGGCCGGTGAGCGTCGGGAGCGGTCGCGCGAGCCCCGGTCACGGCGCCCGCGTCTTGCGCTCCTGCAGCGCCAGGGGCTTGTAGTCGTAGGTGGGGTAGAACTCGGTCCGGTACGGACCCCAGGCCGTGGTTTCGATCGCCCGGTTGACCTCCCGCAGGCGCTCGGCCGGAAAGCGCAGCGTGACGACCTGGCCGATGCCCATCATGACGTACCACGACACGACCTCGACGCCCTGGGGAGGAAAGGTCTCGTAGAACTTCTGCTTGGCGAGCTGGGCGTTGATGTCCGCCAAGGGCCGGGACTGGTCGTGCTTGAGGAAGATCGTCAGCATCATCTGGCCGGCGGCTTGTTCGCCGCCGGTCGGCGCTGTTTGCTGAGCCACGGCCGGCACGGCCTGCAGCACGGCGAGGGCCACCGCCAGGCGGATCGCGGATGCTTTCATGGAAGCGCTGCGCGGACGCGGGTCACCCCGGCGCCCGACGGTGCCGGGTGGCTCGGCTCACTGCGTGCTGGTCTGCGACGGCTGTTGCGGCTGAGCCTGGACGGTCTGCTGCTGGCTGCTGGTCGCGGCCTCGTCGTGGAACGCGCAGGCGAGCGAAGGGCTCGCGGCGGCGGCCAAGACGCCGAGGCCGAGCAGGAGCGCGGTGAGGTGCAAGCGCATGGACGATGCCTTTCCAAGGGTTCAGCCCTTCGTCAGGCTAGGCTCAACCCGAGGTGATGAGAAGCGCGTTTCGCCGAAGCGGACGTGTTCGCCGCATCGGGGGGTGGCGAGTTGGTGAGCGCGATGGGACTCGAACCCATGACCCTCTGATTAAAAGTCAGATGCTCTACCGATTGAGCTACGCGCTCCGCCGTGGGCGGACCCGTCCATAGTCCGCAGGTGCGCGGCGGGTCAAGCCGAGCCGGCCGGGCTACCATCGCCAATCGCGGATCTCTGCGTCACAGCGTCTCAGGCTTGTGCGCGGCGGAGTCTCGGTCGTTGACGCTCGGTGGGGCGCGCCGGCAGTGCGGCGCACGGAGGAGGGGTCCATGACGGTGCGAGCGACGCTGGTGCTGGTCGGCGCGGTCCTGAGCGCGACGGCGGTTGGACCGGCCCGGGCCGACGGCCTCGACGCCGCGACCCAGGACGCGCTCCAGTCCATCATCACCAAGCAGATCGACGCGTTCGGACGCAACGACGCGCAGACGGCCCAGAGCTTCGCGGCGCCGGGCATCAAGCAGAAGTTCCCCGATGCCGACGCGTTCAACACCATGGTCCACCAGTCCTACGCGCCGCTGATCCACCCGAAGAGCACGCGGTTCGAGCCCGCGGGCACGACCGCGCTGGGGCCCATCGAGAAGGTCATGATCGTGGACGACAAGGGGCAGGCATGGACCGCGGTCTACACGTTCGAGCAGGTGGACGGGCAATGGCGCATCAACGGATGCGTGCTGGTCCAGGCCCAGAGCACCAACGTCTGAGCCGCCGTCCGGCCCGCGCGGTCAGCCCGGACGGCCGCCGCTCTCGTAGGCCATGAACGCCATCACGGCCGCGAACAGCACGGCCGAGACCACCGTCGTCCAGAGCGCCTTCAGCAGGAGGCGCGGCGCGTGCGGGGCGCCGGGCTCCGTGCCCGGGACCACGGTCCCCTGCTCCTCCTGCGAGCGGACGCCGAACGGCAGCACCGCGAACAGCACGATCCACCAGATCGTGAAGTAGATCGCGGCCGCCGTGGCGGCCGGAACCGGCAGGCCCGTCACACCTCGACCACGAGGACGTGGACGAGGGGCTTCTTGCCCCAGGCGGCCCCGACCGCCCCGCGCACCGCCCGCTCCACTGCCGTCGCGGCGGCGTCGGGGTCGCGGCGTCGGCCCCGGCCGAGGTGGTCGAGCGTGTCGAAGATGGCGGCGTCGATGACGGCGTCCATGGTCTTGCCGTCGCGGGTGCGCGAGGGGAGGCCCGAGAAGGTCACGTCCGGATCGCCCGCGACCTCGCCGCGCGCCGTCAACCCGAAGGCGACTGAAACCACGCCCGCGAAGGCCAGCCGCGTGCGGGCCTGCAAGGCCGGGTCGGTGCTGCCGACGAGCAGGTTGCCGTCCTTGCACAGCCGGCCGTGCGCGGCCTCGTCCACGATGGCCGGCGCGCCCGGGGCTAGAACCACGACGTCGCCGTCGCCCGCGGTGACGACCTGCTCGACGCCCATCTCGCGCGCGAATCGCGCGTGTTCGCCGAGATGGAGCGGCTCGCCATGGGCGGGCACCGCGATGCGCGGCCGGACCCAGCCGTAGAGCTGGGCCACCTCGGCGCGGCGGGGGTGGCCCGACACGTGGACCAGGTCGGTGCGGTCGGTCACGACCTCGATGCCCTGCCGCACGAGGCCGTTGACGACGCGGCCCACCTCGCGCTCGTTGCCGGGGATGGTGCGCGAGGAGAAGATCACGCGGTCGCCCGGCGCGAGCTTGACGTCGGGGTGGTCGTCCTGCGCCATGCGGGCCATGGCGGCGCGAACCTCGCCCTGGCTGCCGGTCGCGACCACCACCGTCTTGTCGCGGGCCATGTAGCCGTAGCTGTCTGCCCCGAAGAAGGGCGGGATGCCGTCGAGGTAGCCGCACTCGCGCGCGACCTCGATGGCGCGGTCCATGGCGCGTCCGACCACGATCACGCTCCGCCCGGTGGCCAGCGCCGCGTCCGCCACCGCGCGGATGCGCGCGATGTTGGACGCGAAGGTGGTGACCAGCACGCGGGCGGGCGCGGTCTCGATCAGCCGGAGCAGCGTCGCGGCCACGTCCGTTTCGGACGGGCTCTCACCTTCGCGCAGGATGTTGGTCGAGTCGCAGACGAGCGCCAGCACCCCCGCGTCACCGATCGACTTCAGGCGCGCCGCGTCGGTCGGGCGGCCGATCACGGGGGTTGGGTCGATCTTCCAGTCGCCCGTATGCACGACCGTGCCGAGCGGCGTGCGGATCGCGAGGGCGCAGCTCTCAGGAATCGAGTGGGCCATGGGGATCAGCTCGACCGAGAACGGGTCGAGCGCCAGCGTCGCGCCCTGCCCCACGACCTCGATCGGGATCTTGGCCATGCCGGGCTCGCCCGACCGCTTGATCTCCAGCAGGCTCGCGGCGAAGCGGGTCGCGTAGACCGGGCAGCCGAGCCGCGGCCAGAGTTCCACAACCGCGCCGATGTGGTCCTCGTGCGCGTGGGTGATGACCAAGCCCACGAGGTCGCGCTTCACGCGTTCGACGAAGGACACGTCGGGGAAGACCAGGTCGATGCCGGGCAGGTCGGGACCCGCGAAGGACACCCCGCAATCCACCATCAGCCACTTGCGGCGCGTGGGCGGCCCGAAGCCGTACAGCGCCGCGTTCATCCCGATCTCGCCCAAGCCCCCGAGCGCGCAGAAAACAAGTTCGTTCTCACCATCAACCATTCAAGCCACCTCGTCAGCCGGTGGCGTGCACCGGCTGATCCATCAAGAAAACGTCACCAGCTTCGATCACCTTGTCACCCTCGGGTGCCGCCAACACAAGCCGGCCGCGCTCATCGATGGTGCGAAACCTGCCCGCGACTTTGCCGTCGCGGGTGCCGGCCGTCATGGGCGTGTCCTGCGGAAGCGCGTGGGTCAGCCAGCGCGCCCTGATCGCCGCAAAATTCCGGCCGCGATCCCAGGCGAGGAGCGCCGCCTGGACGCGCAGCGACAGCGCCGCCACGACCGCGTCGAGCGAGGGCCGCCGGTCGCCCACGGAGAACAGGTCGGTCGCGGCGTAGGCGAGGTCGGAGGGGTGAGAGGCTCGGTTGATCCCGAAGCCCAGCACGCAGGCGAAGCGACCGTCCCCGCAGCGGACACCCTCGACCAGGATGCCGGCGAGCTTGGCGCCGCGGTGGACGACGTCGTTGGGCCATTTGATCGCGAGGCCCGCGTCCGCGCCGACGCAGTCGCCCAGCGCGTCGGCGAGCGCCACGCCCGCCACGAAGCCGAGCTGCGGGGCTAAGACGGGCGGCGCGGCGTCGACCAGCAGGAGGCTCGCGTAAACGTTGCCGGGCGGCGACGACCACGCGCGCCCCTGCCGCCCGCGCCCCCCCGTCTGGCGCCCGGCCACGATCCACAACCTGCCCCGGTCGCCCGCGTGAGCGCGACGCAGCGCCTCATCGCTGGTGGAGGCCAGCGCGTCGAAGGTGTTGATCCGGTAGCCGGCCCGGAAGACCTCGTCGTGCAGTCTCACGACATCTAGAACAGGGATCGGGCGGCGGCCCTGGCGGCCAGCGTCAGCGGCGTGGGATAAAGCCACAGCAGCGTCACCGCGAGGCCCGTCACGGTGAGCACCGCGTTGACGGCCGGGTTGGCGCGGTCGAAGGCAGCGACCCCGTCATCGAAGTACATCATCTTGACGATGCGCAGGTAGTAATAGGCAGCCACCACGCTGGACAGCACGCCCAGCACGGCGAGCCCGTACAGGTTGGCCTGCACGGCCGCCTGGAACACGTAGAACTTGGCGAAGAAGCCCGCGAGGGGTGGAATGCCGGCCAGCGAGAACATCAGCATGGCCAGGAAGAAGGCCATCGCGGGCCGGGTGCGGCTGAGACCGGCCAGGTCCGCGGTGGTCTCAACGTTCACGCCCCCGCGCCGCATCATCATAATGGCCGCGAAGGTGCCGAGCGTCATGAACAGGTAGATCGCCATGTAGACGAGGACGCCGAAGACGCCGTCCTCCGTGCCGGCCGCGAGACCCACCAGCGCGAAACCGATGTTGCCGATGGCGGAATAGGCCATCAGCCGCTTGAAGTTGGTCTGCCCGATCGCCGCGAAGGAGCCGAGCGCCATGGAGGCGATCGAGATGAAGATGATGATCTGCTGCCACTGCGCCACGATGCCGGGGAAGGCCGTGATGACGACGCGCACGGTGATGGCCACCGCGGCCATCTTCGGGGCGGTGGCGAAGAAGGCCGTGACGGGGGTGGGCGCCCCCTCGTAAACGTCCGGCGTCCACATGTGGAAGGGCACGGTGGACATCTTGAAGGCGAGGCCCGCAGACAGGAACACGAGGCCGAACACGACGCCGATCTGGCCGTGACCCTGGAGTGCGGTTGCGATACCCGCGAAGGACACCGTTCCCGCGAAGCCGTAGATCAGCGAGGCGCCGTAGAGCAGCATCCCGGAGGACAGGGCACCCAGCACGAAATACTTCAGGCCCGCCTCGCTCGCCCGCGCGTCGTCACGGTGGAAGGCCGCCAGCACGTAGAGCGCCAGGCTCATCAGCTCGAAGCCGAGGTAGAGCGCGATCAGGCTGCCCGACGAGATCAGCACCAGCATGCCCAGCGTCGAGATGACGATCAGCACCGGATACTCGAACTGGTCGATGCCTTCCTGCCGAAGGAAGCCGATCGACATGACCAGGGTCGCGATCGAGCCGATCAGCGCCAAGGCCTTCATGAAGCGCCCGTAGGGGTCGTCCAGGAAGGCGCCGCCGAACACGGTCGCGCCATGGGCGTGCCCGGCCACGTCGATCAGCAGGGCCACGCCGAGCAGCGCGATGGCGCCCTCCGTGACGATCCAGGCGGACCGGTTTCCGCGCAGCGCGCCCACGAGCAGCAGCACGAGCGACCCCAGCGCGAGCAGGAACTCCGGCAGGATCGGGCCGAGGTTGATGGGAGGCGACATCTGGAGGTCCTTCAGGGCGCCGCGGTCGAGGCGGTCTCGGTCGGCGCGGCGGCCGCGGCCTGGACGACCCTGCTGATGCCGTCCACCGCGACCTGCGAGGCGTTGATGACCGGGGCGGGATGGACGCCGTAGAGGATGGTCAGCACCACGAGCGGCACCAGGATCACCGCCTCGCGCGGTGACAGGTCGAGCATTCCCTTGAGCGAGGGCTTTTCGAGCTTTCCGAAGATGATCCGGCGGTACAGGTAGAGCGCGTAGGCGGCGGCCAGGATGGTGCCGACGGTCGCGAACAGCGCCACCCAGGTGTTGACCTGGAAGGCCGCCAGCAGCGTCAGGAACTCGCCCACGAAGCCCGACGTGCCCGGCAGGCCGATGTTGGCCATGGTGAACACCAGCAGGGCGACCGCGTAGCGCGGCATCCGCTCGACCAGGCCGCCGTAGGCCGCGATCTCGCGGGTGTGCAGGCGGTCGTAGATCACGCCCACACAGAGGAACAGCGCGCCCGACACCAGGCCGTGGCTGATCATCAGGAACATGGCGCCCTGCAGGCCCTGCGGGGTGCCGGTGAACAGGCCCATGGTCACGAAGCCCATGTGGGCGACCGACGAATAGGCGATCAGCTTCTTCATGTCCTCCTGCACGAGGGCCACGAGCGAGGTGTAGATGATGGCCACCACCGACAACGCGAAGACGAGCGGCGCGAAGGCGTGGCTCGCCTGGGGGAACATCGGCAGCGAGAAGCGCAGGAAGCCGTAGCCGCCCATCTTGAGCAGGATGCCGGCCAGGATCACGGAGCCCGCGGTGGGGGCCTCGACGTGGGCGTCGGGCAGCCACGTGTGGACGGGCCACATGGGCATCTTCACCGCGAAGGAGGCGAAGAAGGCGAGCCACAGCCAGGTTTGCAGCGAAGCCGCGAAATGCGTGTTGAGCAGCACCTGAATGTCGGTGGTGCCTGCGACCCCGTACATCTTCATGATGGCGAGCAGCATCAGCAACGAGCCGAGCAGCGTGTACAGGAAAAACTTCAGACTCGCGTAAATGCGCCGCTTGCCGCCCCAGATGCCGATGATGAGGAACATCGGGATCAGGCCGCCCTCGAAGAAGAGGTAGAACAGCACGAGGTCGAGCGCGCAGAAGACGCCGATCATCAGCGTTTCCAGCACCAGGAAGGCGATCATGTAGGCCCTGACGCGGGTCCGGATCGACTCCCACGAGGCCAGGATGCAGAACGGCATCAGGAAGGCCGTCAGCACCACGAAGGGCATGGAGATGCCATCGACGCCGAGCTTGTAGCCGAGCCCGTTGCCGAACCAGTCCTTCTGCTCGACGAGCTGGAAGGCGGGACTCGACGTGTCGAACCTGTTCCAGGCGACGAGCGAGAGGATGAAGGTGACGAGCGTGGCGCTGAGCGCGGCCCAGCGGGCGTTACGCCAGGTGGCCTCGTCGTCGCCGCGCTGGAGCAGGATGAACCCCGCCCCCACCAGGGGCACGACGAGGAGGCCGGACAGCAGGCCGAAGCCGAACATCAGCGCACACCCCCGACGAGGTACCAGGTGATGAAGGCCGCGACCCCGAGCATCATGGCGAAGGCGTAGTGGTAGACGTAGCCCGTCTGCACCTTGACGACACGGTTGGTGGTGTTGAGCACCGCCGCCGCGACCCCGTCCGGGCCGAAGCCGTCGATGATGAGACCGTCGCCGCCCTTCCAGAACAGCCGGCCGATGAAGAAGGCCGGACGCACGAAGACGCGGTCGTAGAGCTCGTCGAAATACCACTTGTTGAGCAGGAACAGGTACAGCGGGCGGTTGGCGCGGGCGAGCACGGCGGCGCTGCCGGGCGCCATGACGTACATGTAGAAGGCCACCGCGAAGCCGAGCAGGAACGCCAGGAAGGGGAGCGACGAGAACAGGCCCGGGACGTGCTCCATGTCCTCCAGGATGTGGTTGCTGGGCGAGACGTAGAGCGCCGCCTGCCAGAACGCCTTGCCGCCCTCGCCGACGAAGACATGCTTGAAGATGAGCCCGGCAAACAGGGCGCCGAAGGCCAGCACGTAGAGCGGCACCAGCATGACGCCGGGCGACTCGTGCGGCTCGCCGCCGTGGCCGTGCGTGTCATGCGCGTGGACGTCGTGGGCGGGCGCGCCCGCCTCGTTGCCGTGGCCGGGCTCAGCGTGGGCGTTGTGGTCGTGACCCTCGGTCGGCCCCTCGTGGGCCCGGGAAACGCCGTGGAAGGTCAGAAAGATCAGGCGCCAGGAATAGAAGGAGGTGAGCGCCGCCGCGGCCACCACCAGGATGCAGGCGTAGACCGAGCCGGGGCGCATGGACGCGTAGGAGGCCTCGATGATGGCGTCCTTGGAGAAGTAGCCGGCCGTCAGCGGGAAGCCGGTCAGGGCCAGCGTGCCGACGATCATCATCGCGTAGGTGATGGGGATCTTGCGCCAGAGGCCGCCCATGCGGCGCATGTCCTGCTCGTGGTGGCAGGCGTGGATGACGGAGCCCGCGCCCAGGAACAGCAGCGCCTTGAAGAAGGCGTGGGTGAACAGGTGGAA
>CAXTDZ010000117.1:0-14512 GCA_964243035.1 uncultured Lichenihabitans sp. | reverse complement strand
GCCCCGGCCGCCGCGCCCGCGCCCGCGCCGGACCCGGTTGTCGCCGCCGGCCCGCACGAGGGGCCCGCGCCCACCATCGACGCCATGGTGACCCGCCACGCCCACGACCTCGGCATCCCCCCCGGCCTGGCCCTGGCGGTGGTGGGCATCGAGAGCCGCGGCAACCCGCGCGCCACCAACCACGGCGCCCTGGGCCTGATGCAGATCAAGGTTCAGACCGCCCGCACGCAGGGGTTCGTGGGCGACGCCTCCGGCCTGCTGTCGCCCGAAACCAACCTCACCTACGGCATGCGGGCGCTGGCCGAGGCCTACCGCCACCAGGGCGGGGACGTGTGCCGGACGCTCGCGGCCTACCAGAGCGGCCACGCCGTGACCCGCTTCAGCGCCGCGCAGCGCCACTACTGCGCCCGCGCCCGCCTCATGATGGCCCACGTCTGAGGGATCGCCCGGGGGGAGGGGCGCTTGGGTTCGGGCCGGGTGCCGACTATATGTAGGCCATCCCTGATCTAGCCCCTGGACACCTCCCCGCAGTGGCCGACGACACCGCTCTCCCGGACGACCCGTCCGGCATCAAGCCCGTTTCCATCACCGACGAGATGAAGCGCTCCTACCTCGATTACGCCATGAGCGTGATCGTGAGCCGGGCGCTGCCGGACGTGCGCGACGGGCTGAAGCCCGTCCACCGGCGCATCCTCTACACGATGCGCGAGAACGGCTTCACGCCCGACAAGCCGCATAAGAAGTCGGCCCGCGTCACGGGCGACACGATGGGCAAGTACCATCCGCACGGCAACCAGGCGATCTACGACGCCCTGGCCCGGATGGCGCAGACCTTCTCCATGCGCCTGCCGCTGATCGACGGGCAGGGCAACTTCGGCTCGATCGACGGCGACCCGCCCGCGGCCGAGCGCTACACGGAGGTGCGGCTCGCCAGGCCCGCCCTCGCGCTCCTCGAAGACATCGAGGAGGACACGGTCGACTTCCAGCCGAACTATTCGGCGGAGTTCGAGGAGCCGACCGTGCTGCCGGCCCGCTTCCCCAACCTGCTCGTCAACGGGGCGGGGGGCATCGCGGTCGGCATGGCCACCAACATCCCGCCCCACAACCTGGGCGAGGTGGTGGACGCCTGCGTGGCGCTGATCGACCGGCCGGAGATGACGGTCGAGGAGTTGACCGAGATCGTGCCCGGCCCGGACTTCCCCACGGGCGGCATCATCCTGGGCCGCGGCGGCATCCGCTCGGCCTATGCCACGGGCCGCGGCTCCATCACCCTGCGCGCCAGGGTCGAGGTGGAGGAGATCCGCCGCGAGCGCGAGGCCCTGATCGTCACCGAGATCCCCTACCAGGTGAACAAGACCACGCTGATCGAGAAGATCGCCGAGATGGTCCGGGAGAAGCGCATCGAGGGCATCTCGGAGCTGCGCGACGAGTCCGACCGCGACGGCATGCGCATCGTGATCGAGATCAAGCGCGACGCCGTGGCCGAGGTGGTGCTGAACCAACTCTACCGCTACACGCAGCTCCAATCGAGCTTCGGCGCCAACATGATCGCGCTGAACGGCGGCCGGCCCGAGGTCCTGACCCTCAAGGACATCCTGGCGGCCTTTCTCGACTTCCGCGAGACGGTCATCACGCGGCGCACCAAGTTCCGCCTGGCCAAGGCGCGCGACGCGGCCCACGTCCAGGTGGGCCTCGCCATCGCGGTCGCCAACATCGACGAGGTGATCCGGCTGATCCGCACCGCGCCCGACACGGGGGCCGCGCGCGAGGCGCTGATGGGGCGCGACTGGCCCGCGCTGGACATGGCGCCGCTGATCCGGCTGATCGCCGACCCGCGCCACGTGCTCAACGACGACGGCACCTACCGGCTGTCCGAGGCCCAGGCGCGCGCCATCCTGGAGCTGCGCCTGGCCCGGCTCACCGCGCTCGGCCGCGACGAGATCGCCGAGGCCATCAACCGGCTCGCGGCCGAGATCACCGACCTGCTCGACATCCTGCGGTCGCGCGCGCGCATCCTGGGCATCGTCAAGGACGAGCTCGGGGCCATCCGCGCGGCCTACGCCACCCCGCGCAGGACCGTGCTCGGCGACAGCGACGCCGACATGGAGGACGAGGACCTCATCCAGCGCGAGGACATGGTGGTGACGGTGAGCCACACCGGCTACATCAAGCGCGTGCCGCTCGCCACCTACCGGGCGCAGCGCCGCGGCGGCAAGGGCCGCGCCGCCATGCAGACCCGCGACGAGGACTTCGTGGCCCGCCTGTTCGTGGCCAACACGCACACGCCCATGCTGTTCTTCTCCTCGCGCGGGCAGGCCTACAAGCTGAAGGTGTGGCGCCTGCCCCTCGCGGCGCCGCAGGCGCGCGGCAAGGCGCTCGTCAACCTGCTGCCCCTGCACGAGGGCGAGCGCATTACCACCATCATGCCGCTGCCCGAGGACGAGAACACCTGGGGCGCGCTGGACGTGATGTTCGCGACCACCCGCGGCACCGTCCGGCGCAACAAGCTCAGCGACTTCGCCCAGGTGAACCGGGCGGGCAAGATCGCCATGAAGCTCGACGAGGGCGAGGGCATCGTCGACGTGCAGATCTGCTCGGAAGACCGGGACGTGCTGCTCACCACCGCCAACGGCCAGTGCATCCGCTTCGCGGTCGACGACGTGCGCGTGTTCAAGGGCCGCGACTCCATGGGCGTGCGCGGCATCGCGCTCGGGGTGGGCGACGGCGTGATCGCCATGGCGATCCTGCGCCACGTGGAGGCGGACGCGGCCGAGCGCATCGCCTACCTCAAGATGCGGCGCGCGACCGAAGGCGAGGCGGTGGGCGAGGACGACATCGAGCGCGAGGTCGTGGGGGAGGCCGAGGCCGCGCCCCAGGCGCCGCAGTCGCTGTCCCAGGAGCGCTACGCGGCCATGTCGGCCGCCGAACAGGTGATCCTCACCGTGTCGGAGCGCGGCTACGGCAAGCGGACCTCGTCCTTCGAGTACCGGCTCACGGGCCGCGGCGGCAAGGGCATCGTGGCGATGGCCGTGAACGCCCGCAACGGCAAGCTCACCTCCTCCTTCCCCGTGGACCACGGCGACGAGATCATGCTGGTGACGGACGGCGGCCAGCTCATCCGCTGCCCCGTGGACGGCATCCGCATCGCGGGCCGCGGCACGCAGGGCGTGATCGTGTTCAACACGCACAAGGACGAGCGCGTGGTCGCGGTGGAGCACATCCCCGAAGCCTCCGAAGGCGCGCCGGGCGCGGGCGAGGAGGCCGAAGGGGAGTGACCGGGCCCCGCACCGGCCTCTACACCGGCTCCTTCGACCCGCTGACCCACGGCCACCTCCACGTGATCGACGCCGCGGCCCGGTTCTGCGACAGGCTCGTGGTGGCGGTCGGGGTTCACCCGACCAAGACCCCGTTCCTGTCCGCCGAAGAACGGCTCGCCACCATCGAGGCGGAGGCGGGCCCGCTCGCGGCCCGCTCGGGCTGCGCGCTGGAGGTCGCGCGCTTCGAGGGGCTCGCGGTTGACGCGGCGCGGCGCTTCGGCGCGACCCTGATCGTCCGCGGCCTGCGCGACGGAACCGACTTCGACTACGAGATGCAGATGGCGGGCATGAACGCCGCCATGGCGCCCGACCTGCGCACGATCTTCGTGCCCGCGGCGGCCGGCACGCGCGCGCTCTCCTCCACGCTGGTCAGGCAGGTCGCCGCGATGGGCGGGGACGTGGGCGACTTCGTGCCGCGGGCCGTGCTGGCGGCGGTCGCGCGCAGGCGTCCGGGCGGTTGAGGGCGGCCCGGGACGGGTCGTGCCGGGCTACAGGCGCGCGTCCAGCGCCACGGGCTCGACGCCGCGGGCCGCCACGCGGGCCAGCGCCGTTCGCAGGGTCGGCACGATGTCCTCGGCCCGCCTCGCCACGAGCGGGGCCACCTCGAAGGCGGGGCGGATGAAGCCCTGCTCGCGCATGTGGGTCAGCAGCGCCAGGAGCGGCTCCCAGAAGCCGCCGATGTCGGCCACGAGCACGGGCTTCGCGTGGCGCTGGAGCTGCACCCAGGTCATCTGCTCGACCAGTTCCTCCAGCGTGCCGATGCCGCCCGGCAGCGCCACGAAGGCGTCGGCGCGCTCGAACATCAGGCGCTTGCGCGTGTGCATGTCGGGAACGACGATCATCTCCTGGGCCGCGTGCAGCTCGCGCTCGCGGTCGCGCAGGAAGTCCGGGATGATGCCGGTGACGCGCCCGCCCGCCGCCAGCACCGCGCGGGCGACCGTGCCCATCAGGCCCGCGTTGCCGCCCCCGTAGACGAGGCCGATCCCCGCCCGCGCCATGTCGCGGCCGAGCACGGCGGCGGCCGCGACGTGGGCCGGGTCGGTGCCGGGCGCGGAGCCGCAGTAGACGCAGATGCTCGACAGGTCGCTCATGCCCCCGGTTGTCGCCCGCGGGCCGCGGCGCGGTCAAGCGGGCGTGATTCGCGGGCACGGAGGCGTTAAAAAGTCGTAAACCTCTGGGCGCCGAACCCGGCCGGCCCTGGCAGGCGCGGCCGAAGACTGCTAAACTGGTCGATCGACGGGAGGTTTGCGCCATGCTGGCCTGGATCAAGAGCCCACGCGGAAGCGTCGCGACCGCGACCGCCGTGGCTGTGGCGCTGGCCGGGGCCTGGGTTGCTCCCCGCGCGATCCGCACGGCGCCGCTCCCCCAACGCGCGGCCGATCCCGGTTCCGCCGTGACCGGTCCCGTTTCAACGGTGACGGGTCCCGCTCCCGTCGCGGTCGCCAGCCCGATGTCGGCCGTTTCCGAGCCCGCGCGCCCCGTCGATACGGCGGCGCTCGTCCGCGAACCGGCGGCGTCCGCTGTGTCAACCCCGGTCCAAGCCGGCCCTGCCGCGCCGGCCTTCGACGTCGTGCGCGTCGACCCGCATGGCGAGGCCGTGGTGGCGGGCCGCGGCGTGCCGGGTGAAACCGTCACGCTGATGGACCGCGGCAAGGTTTTGGCGGAGGTCAAGGCCGACGCGGGCGGCCAGTTCGCCCTGCTGCCGCCGGCGCTCGCGCCCGGCGAACACTACCTGACACTTCAGGCCACCCGCGGCGGCGCGGTGTCCGCCTCGCCCCAGGGCGTCGCGGTGTCGGTTGCGGGCAACGCGTCGCCGCCCATGGTGGCTCTGATGGACCCGAGCCAGCCCGCCCGCGTGCTGTCGGGCGGGGCCGTGCCCGCCGCTCCGGCGCCCTCCGCCGCGCCCGCGCCCGTGGCGATCCAGAGCGTGGAAACGGCCGGGCGCGGCACGTTCATGGCGGCCGGAACCGCCAAGGCGGGCAGCCAATGCCGCCTGTACCTGAACGGCGCCTTCCTGGCCGACGTGACCGCCGGAGCGGACGGCCGCTGGTCGGTCAAGGTCGCCAAGGGCATGCGGGCCGGCCGCTACACGGTGCGGGCCGACCAGCTCGAAGGAAGCGCGGGCCGCGTCGTGACCCGGGCCGAGGTCCCGTTCGACTTTCCCGCCGCGGCCGCCGTCGGCCACGCCCGGCGCATGCTGATGGCCAAGGCCCTGGCCGGCGCGCCGACGTCCTCCGAACCGCTCCCGGCGCGTGCGGACGATGCCGCCGCGGCCGTGATCGTCAAGGAGCTGCAGACCGCCACCGTGGTGCGCGGCGACAGCCTGTGGCGGATCAGCCGCCGGATGCTGGGCCACGGCGTCCAGTTCACGGAGATCTACGCGTCCAACACGCCCCAGATCCGCGACCCCCGCCTGATCTACCCGGGGCAGGTGTTCGTGATGCCGCACCGGCCCGGGCAGGGCGGCGCGGCTTCGCCGTCGCGGAACGCGCGGGAGTAGGGCGGGGCGGGGCGGGGCCGCTCCCCGGCCCGCGACGCCCCGCCGCGCGGGGGTTCTAAAGCCGGACGGGCCCGGCTATACGGGGCGGGGCGCCGCCGCGGCGGCCCGACCGAAAACCCCGGGGGGCGCTCGCGCCTGCCGTCCCGATCCCGTGCAAGCGCCCCCATGTCCGACCAAACCGTCCCCGTCGCGGCCCACGAGGCGCGCAAGCCCCCGCGCGTTCGCGCGCAGGCCGGCCTGGTCACGACCGTGCGCGCCCTGTGGCCCTACATCTGGCCGCACGACCGGCCCGACCTGAAGCGCCGCATCCACGTGGCGCTGGTCATGCTGCTCGTGGCCAAGCTGATCACGGTCGCGATCCCCTACGCGTTCAAATGGGCCACCGACGCAGTCGCGAACCGGCCCGACCACGGGCTCGACGCCCTGCCCAAGGCGCTCGCAGGCCCGCTGGCCCTCACCGTGGCCTACGGGGTGCTGCGCATCGTCATGGCGCTGATCACGCAGGGGCGCGACGCGCTGTTCGCCGTTGTGGCCATGAACGCCGTGCGCAGGCTCTCAACGGAGGTGTTCGTCCACCTGCACGAGCTGTCGCTGCGCTACCACCTGGAGCGCAAGACGGGCGGCCTCACCCGCGTGCTGGAGCGCGGCCGCACCGCGATCGAGACCATCGTGCGCATGGTGATGCTGACGGGCGTCCCGACCGTGGTCGAGTTCGTGCTGATCCTGGCCGTGTTCGCGGTCCAGTTCACCTGGGCCTACGCGGTCGCGGTGGTCGTCATGATCGCGGCCTACATGGTGTTCACCACGGTCGCGACCAACTGGCGGATCGCCATCCGCACCTCGATGAACGAGAGCGACCAGGACGCCAACACCAAGGCGATCGACAGCCTGCTCAACTTCGAGACCGTCAAGTACTTCGGGGCCGAGGCGCGGGAGGCGGCCCGCTATGACCGCTCCATGGAGCGCTACGAGGCGCTCAGCATCCGCACCTACACCTCGCTGGCCTTCCTGAACGCCGGGCAGGCCGTGATCTTCTCGGTCGGCCTCGCGGCCGTGATGATGCTGTGCGCGGCGGGCATCCGCGCCGGGCGCAACACGGTGGGCGACTTCGTGCTCGTCAACGCCATGATGATCCAGCTCTACCAGCCGCTGAACTTCATGGGGCTCGTGTACCGCGAGGTGCGCCAGGCCGTGATCGACATCGAGCTGATGTTCGGCATCCTGGGGCAGGCGCCCGAGGTGCGCGACCGGCCCGGCGCGCACGACCTCGCGGTCACCGCGGGCCGCGTCCGCTTCGAGGACGTGGTGTTCGGCTACGACCGCGACCGCACGGTGCTGCACGGGGTCAGCTTCGAGGTGCCGCCGGGCAAGACGGTCGCGGTGGTGGGGCCGTCGGGGGCCGGCAAGTCCACCCTGTCGCGGCTCCTGTTCCGCTTCTACGAGCCGCGCTCCGGCCGCGTCACGATCGACGGGCAGGACGTGCGCGAGGTGACGCAGGCGTCCCTGCGCGCCGCGATTGGCATGGTGCCGCAGGACACCGTGCTGTTCAACGACACGGTCGCCTACAACATCCGCTACGGCCGCTGGGACGCGGCGCCCGAGGCGGTGCGCGAGGCGGCCCGGGCCGCGCAGATCGACGGCTTCGTCGCCCAGCTCCCCAAAGGCTACGACACCGAGGTGGGCGAGCGCGGGCTCAAGCTCTCGGGCGGCGAGAAGCAGCGCGTCGCCATCGCGCGCACCATCCTGAAGGCGCCCCCGATCCTCGTGCTCGACGAGGCGACCTCGGCGCTCGACAGCTTCACCGAGCGCGAGATCCAGGACGCCCTGACCCGCGTGTCGCGCGGCCGCACCACGCTGGTGATCGCCCACCGCCTGTCCACGGTGGTCAACGCCGACCAGATCCTGGTGCTCGCCAAGGGCCTGATCGCGGAACGGGGCACCCACGCGGAGCTGCTCGGGCGCGGCGGCATCTACGCCGCGCTGTGGCACCGGCAGCGGCAGGCCGACGCCGCGCGCGACGTGCTTCGCCGCGAGCGGGAGGCGGACGCGGCTGCGCCCGCCGACGCCGATGCGGCGTGAGGGCAGGGGCGCAGACCCGCAGGGCCTCGAACCCGGGTTGACGTCCGCCGGTTCTGCCCTGGTCCCCTTGGGGGGCGAAGGGCGTCCTCCGGCACCGGTCGGGTCAACCAAAAGTCGGGGCCCCGCGCACACCTGCCCTGCCCGTGACTTCACCGCAATTCGGTGCCAAAAGCACCCCCGCGCAACGCCAGGGTCGTGACCGCCAGTGTCGATGTCCATCGTGTCCAGCATCCGCCGGCAGCTCGTCCCGGTGCATCCGGAGGGCTACATCTTCATCGCGGGCTTCGCGGTGGCGGCCCTGGTGCTCGACTGGCTGTGGAGCCCGCTGGGCTGGCTGGGCGGCGCAGCCACGCTGTGGTGCGCGTATTTCTTCCGCGACCCCCAGCGCGTGACACCCATGCGCGAGGGCCTGGTGGTGTCCCCCGCCGACGGGGTGATCTCGTCCATCGGCTTCTTCGTGCCGCCCTCGGAACTCGGCCTGGGCGACCGGCCGCTCCAGCGCATCTCCGTGTTCATGAACGTGTTCGACTGCCACGTGAACCGGGCGCCCATGACGGGCCGCATCGTCAAGATCGCCTACAAGCCGGGCCTGTTCATCAACGCCGACCTGGACAAGGCGTCCGAGGACAACGAACGGTCGAGCCTGCTGCTCGAAACCGTCAGCGGCCGCATCGGCGTGGTGCAGATCGCGGGGCTGGTGGCGCGGCGCATCGTGTCCTTCGTGCGCGAGGGCGAGACGATCGGGGCGGGGGACCGGTTCGGGCTGATCCGCTTCGGGTCGCGGGTGGACGTCTACCTGCCCGACGGCGTGCGCGTGCTGGTGGGTCACGGCTCGCGGGCGGTCGCGGGCGAGACCGTGCTGGCCGACGTGCGCGCGTCGGAGCCCTCGCGCACCTTCAAGGCCGGGTGATGGGAGCGGGTTTGACGCTGACGGCCGATCCCGCCCCGACCGGCCCGGAGCCGCCTCACCGGGCCGCAGCCGCCCTCTCGCACCTGTCGTCGACCGAGCTCCTGTCGCGGCTGACCCCCAACCGCGCCCGCAAGGCCCTGGGCCTCGTGGCCTGGCTGCTCGGCCCCGACCAGCGCCAGACCGCCGGGATCCTGATCGAGGAGATGTGCGAGCGGCTGCTCGACGCGGGCCTGCCGGTCGACCGCTACGGCTCGTCCATCGCGATGATCACGGCGGAGCACGACGCCGTGGGGCGGCTCTGGACGCGCGGCAAGGGCGTGACCGAGACGATCTACGTCCGGCCGGAGGCGGTCGACCCCAGCTATCTCGCGAGCCCCTACTACGAGGCGGCGCGCACCGGTTCATGGGTCGAGCTTTGGCTTCCCGACACGCCCGACGAGCGCTTCGGCGTCGTGCCCGAGCTCAAGCGCGCGGGCTACGTGCACTACCTGTGCATCCCCATGCGGCTGTCCAACGGCGCCGACAGCTGGGTGACCTTCGCGACCAAGCGGCCGGAGGGTTTTTCCGAGGCCGACCTCGTGACGATCGCCTTTGTGGCGCCCGCGCTCGAAACGCGCATCGACGCGCGCGTGGGCTGGACCTCGCTCGACAAGCTCCTGCGCACCTACGTGGGCGACGAGCCCCACACCGCGATCCTGGCCGGCCGGGCCAAGCGGGGGCAGGTGTCCACGATCCGGGCCGCCATGCTGATCGCCGACCTGCGCGACTCCACCGGCCACATGGCCGAGATCAGCGCGGTCGAGGCGGTGAGCCTCTTCAACGACCTGTTCGACTGCCTGGTGCCACCCATCGAGGGACGGCGCGGCGAGGTGCTGAAGTACCTGGGCGACGGGCTGCTCGCGATCTTCCGCGACGATCCCGAACACGCGACCGGCGCGGCCGACCGCGCGCTGGACGCGGCCGAGGCCGCGCAGGCCGCGGTCGCGGCCTACAACGCCGCCGATCCCGGTCGCCGGCCGCTGCGCGTGGGCATCGCGATGCACTACGGGGAAACCGCCTACGGCAACGTGGGCTCGGGTGCCAGGCTCGACTTCACCGTGGTGGGCCGCGACGTGGCTCTCGCGAGCCGCATCTCCAGCCTGAACAGCAAGCTGAACGAGCCGGTCCTCCTGTCCGCCACCTTCCTGCGCCACGCCCGCGTGCCCGCCCACCGTCTGGGCCTGTTCCCGTTGCGCGGCTTCGAGGAGCCGGTTGAGATCTTCCGTCCCGGCCCGCCTCCCGCGGTGGACCCCGGCGAGGACGGCTGACCCGCGGTGCCGCGCTCACCCGCGCTCGGGCGCGACCCGGAAGTCAGGCGGTTCCGCGCGGTCCCGCTGCGCTTCATCCTGCCCAACCTCGTGACCCTGCTGGCGCTCAGCCTCGGCTTGACCGCCATCCGCTTCGCGACCGAGGGGCAGTTCGAGCGCGCCGTCCTGTCGATCCTGGCCGCGGCGGTGCTCGACGGGGTCGACGGGCGCCTCGCCCGCGCGCTCAAGGGCACCACCCGGTTCGGGGCCGAGCTCGACTCGCTCGCCGACTTCCTGGATTTCGGCGTCGCGCCCGCCCTGACGCTCTACTTCTGGACGCTGAGCTCGGTGAAGAGTTTCGGCTGGTTCGCGGCCATGGTGTTCGCCATCGCCTGCGCGCTGCGCTTGGCGCGCTTCAACGTCATGCTGGACGACCCCGACAAGCCCGCCTGGGCGTCGCGCTTCTTCACCGGCATGCCCGCGCCCGCGGGCGCCATCGTGGTGCTGATGCCGCTCTACCTGCACCTGTCGAGCCTGGGCGTCGAGTTCTCCACGCGGCTCGTGGTGGCCGAGATCGTGTTCGTGCTGGGCGTGGCGGGGCTGATGGTCAGCCGCGTCCCCCACTGGTCCGGCAAGTCGCTCGGCCGGATCCCGCGCGAGAACGTCCTGGTTGTGCTGTTCGGGATCGCGGTGGTGATCCTGCTGCTCGCGACCTTCCCGATGGAGATGCTGGTGGTGCTGACGCTGGCCTACCTGATCACCGTCCCCTTGAGCCTGCTCGACTTCAGGCGCCTGCAGCGCGCCACGGCCGCACCGGGCTGAGCCCTCCACCGGGAAGGCCAGCGCCCCCGTTCACAAACCTCCTCCCGTCCACTACATGCGGGGCCTGGACGTGCGGACGGCCGCCGGATCGGTGCGGGCCGACGCGGGAAAGATAGGATCCTATGCCCAAAGAAGAGCTGCTTGAGTTCCCCGGGATGGTGACGGAACTGCTGCCCAACGCGATGTTCCGCGTCAAGCTTGAGAACGAGCACGAGATTACCGCGCACACGGCGGGCAAGATGCGCAAGAACCGCATCCGCGTGCTGACGGGCGACAAGGTGCTGGTCGAGATGACCCCCTACGACCTCACCAAGGGACGCATCACCTATCGCTTCAAGTGACGGGGCGCGAGCCGTCATGAGCGTTGGCGAGGCTCCGGCCCCCGAGGCGACGGCGCCGACCTGGCGCCCCAGGCTCGTGCTGGCGTCGGCCTCGCCGCGCCGCCTCGCGCTCCTCCAGCAGGTCGGCCTCCACCCCGACAAGCTCCTTCCCGCCGACGTCGACGAGACGCCCGCCAAGGGCGAGCTGCCCCGCGCGCTCGCGGCGCGGCTCGCGGCCGAGAAGGCCGAGGCCGCGGCGGGCACCGCGGCCGGCCTGGGCGGGCTCGACGGCTGCTTCCTCCTCGCGGCCGACACGGTGGTCTCCGTGGGCCGCCGCATCCTGCCGAAGTGCGACCTGCTCGACGAGGCCGACGCCTGCCTGAGCCTGCTGTCCGGCCGCGCCCACCGCGTCCACACGGGCGTCACCCTGGTGACGCCCAAGGGCCACCGCCGCCACCGGCTCGTGGAAACCCGCGTCCGCTTCAAGCGTCTGTCGGCCCGCGAGCACGACGCCTACCTGGCCTCGGGCGAGTGGCGCGGCAAGGCGGGGGGCTACGCGATCCAGGGCTTGGCGGAGGCCTTCGTGGTCAAGCTGGTCGGGTCGCACTCCTCCGTGGTGGGGCTGCCCCTCTACGACACGCTGAACCTCCTGGTGGGGGAGGGCTACCCGGCCCACCTGCTGTGGCTTGGGGGGAACCGGTGAGCGACGAGGCGGAGCGGTCGCGGCCGGACCCCCGACCCGTCCCGAAAACCGCCAAACCCTGCCCGATCTGCGGGCGACCGGCCGTCGCGGACGTCGCGCCGTTCTGTTCGCGCCGCTGCGCGGACGTCGACCTCAACCGCTGGCTCGGGGGCGTCTACCGCGTTCCCACCGAGCCCGACGACGAGGTGTCGCCGGACGCCGGGTGACCCGGTCTACGGCTGCCCGAACCGGCCGTAGAAGCTCTGGTTGGCCTGAGCCATGTCGAGAAGCAGGGCGGGGGGCGTGAAGCGCGGCCCGTGCGCCTTGGCGAGCGCGTCGCACGCGAGCGCGAAGGCGCCCGCGCCGATCCGGTCGATGTAGGACAGCGTGCCGCCCGTGAACGGCGCGAAGCCGAAACCCAGCACCGACCCCACGTCCGCCTCGCGCGGGTCGGTCACGACCCCGTCCTCCACGGCGCGGGCGGCCGCGAGCGCCTGGATCGTCAGGACGCGGCGCTTCAGCGCGTCCACGTCGACCCGGTCGGGGTCGAGCCGCCGCGGCTGGAGGCCGGCCAGGCCCGGCCACAGCCGTTTGTCGGCGCCCTCGGGATGGTCGTAGAAGCCCTTGCGGTTCTTGCGGCCGAGCCGCCCGTGCGTCACCACCAGCGCGTCATAGAGTGCCGCCAGCGCGGGGTCGGCGGGCAGGCCGTCCTGCGCCGCGGCGCGCAGGATCGCGCGGCAAAGGTCGAGCCCCACCTCGTCGCTCAGCGCGAGCGGCCCCAGCGGCATGCCGGCCATCCGGCCCGAGGCCTCGACCAGGGCGGCCGGCACCCCTTCTCGCAGCATCGCGTGGCCCTCGTCCACGTAGGCCTGGACGCAGCGGTTGGCGTAGAAGCCGCGCCCGTCGCCCACCACGATCGGGGTCTTGTTCAGCGCCCGCACCAGGTCGAACCCCGCGGCCACCGCCCGGTCCGCGGTGAAGGGGCCGCGGACGACCTCGACCAGCGCCATCCGGTCCACGGGCGAGAAGAAGTGCAGCCCCAGGAAGCGCTCGGGTCGCTCGCAGGCCCCGGCCAGCCCCGTGACGGGCAGCGTCGACGTGTTGGTGGCGATCACGGCCTCGGGGCTGAGCGTCGCGGCGAGCGCGCGGATGACGGCGTGCTTGGCGGCGCGCTCCTCGAAGACGGCTTCCACCGCGAGGTCGCAGCCCGCGAGGTCGCCGACCTGCCCGCTCGTCGCGACCCGGGCCAGCACGGCGTCGCGCTCGGCCGCCGTAACGCGGCCTTTCGCGACCCTCGCGTCCAGCAGCGCGGCCTGGCGCGCCTTGGCGGCCTCGGCCGTGTCCCGGTCGCGGTCCACCAGCACCACGTCGAGCCCCGCGCCCGCCGCCGCCAGCGCGATGCCCGCGCCCATCGTGCCCGCGCCCACCACGCCCACGCGGCCGATCCGCGCGGGCGGCACCCCCGTCGGGCGGCGCGCGCCCTTGTTGAGCTGTCCCGTCGAAACGAACAGCGTGCGGATCATCGCGGCCGCTTCGGGCGAGCGGAGAACGGCGGCGAAGTGGCGGCTTTCCACCCTGAGGGCGAGGTCGATGGGCAGTTGCAGCCCGTCGTGGACGGCCTGGAGCACGGCGCGGGCCGCGGGGTAGTTGTCAAACGTTTCCCGTCGCAGGATCGCGTTGGCGGCGGGCCACACCGCCAGGCCCGCGGCGGAGTAAACGCGGCCCGACGGCGGCCTGAAGCCGGGCTCGTCCCAGGGCGCCACGGGCTTGCCGCCCTCCGCGATCCAGCGCTTGGCGACGGCCACCAGCTCGGCCGCCGGCGCGAGGGCGTGGACGAGCCCCAGCGCCAGGGCGTCGCGCGGCCGGACCTGCTCGCCGCGCAGCAGCACGGGCAGGGCCTTGTCGGTCGGCACCAGCCGCGCCACCCGCTGCGTGCCGCCCGCCCCGGGGATCAGGCCCACCTTGATCTCCGGAAGCCCGACCCTGGCCGCCCCGTGGTCGGCCACCACGCGGTGGTGGCAGGCGAGCGCCAGCTCGAAGGCGCCCCCCAGGCACAGCCCGTTGATCGCCGCGACCCACGGCTTGCCGCAGGTTTCCAGCTTGCGGAACAGGAGCGACAGCCGCCGCGACTGGGCGAAGAAGGCCTGGAGCCCGGCTTCCGCGCCGCCCTCCCGCGCGGCCCGGTCGGCTGCGGCCCCGAGCGCGCGGAGCATGCCGAGATCGGCGCCGCCCGAGAAGGTGGGCTTGCCCGCCGTCACCACGCAGCCCCGCACGCCGGCCGCGCCCGCGACGCGGTCGATCACCCGGTCGAGCTCGGCCATCACGGCTTCCGTGATGACGTTCATGGACCGGCCCGGGCTGTCCCAGGTCAGCGTCGCGACGCCGTCCCCGTCGAGCTCGAAGCGGAAATGATCGAGGTCCATGCCGCTCACACCCGCTCGATGATCGTGGCGGTGCCCATGCCGGCCGCCACGCACAACGTCACCAGCGCCACGCCCTTGCCGGTGCGCTCCAGCTCGTCCAGCGCGGTGCCGAGCAGCATGGCGCCGGTGGCGCCGAGCGGGTGGCCCATGGCGATGGCGCCGCCGTTCACGTT
>CAXTDZ010000116.1:0-14563 GCA_964243035.1 uncultured Lichenihabitans sp. | reverse complement strand
GCTCGGGGGGACGCTGGCGACGGTCGGCGTCGCGGTCGCGGGCCTGCCCGGGCGCGCGGACCCGTCCGCGGCCCGGATCGCCGTGGTCGGGGCGGGGCTCGCGGGGCTCACGGCCGCCTATCGCCTGCACCGGGCCGGGCACAGCCCGACCGTCTTCGAGGCGTCGACGCGGGTCGGCGGACGGTGCTGGTCGGCGCGGGGCGTGTTCCGCGACGGCCAGGTAGTGGAGCGGGGCGGCGAGTTCATCGACACGGGGCATCGCGCGATCCGGGCCCTCGCGGCCGAACTCGGGCTCGACCTCGTCGACGTGCTGGCCGCCCAGAAGCCCGGCGCCATCCCCGTCTACCGCTTCAACGGCGAACGCTACACGCTCGCGGACGCGACGCGCGACTTCGCGCCGCTCGCCGACGCGGTGCGGAGGGAGGCGGCCGCCGTCGCGGACGCGAGCGTGCGGGGCGCGAGCCCCGCGGCGCGGCGCTCCGACGCCGTGACAGTCCGCCAATGGATCGAGGCCAACGTGCCGGGCGGCCTCGCCTCGCCGTTCGGGCAACTGGTCGACAACGCGATGAGCGAGGAAAGCGCCGCCGACACGGACCGGCTGAGCGCGCTCGACGTGATCGGCACGCTGGCCGAGAACACCCGCGACGCCTTCAACCTTTACTACGGCGGCTCGGACCAGCGCTTCCGGGTGGCGGGCGGCAACGACCAGATCGCGTCCCATCTGGCCGCCGCCCTTAGCGACAGGGTCCGGTGCGGGACGGCGCTGACCGCCGTGACCCGGCTGGACGACGGCAGGCTCCGCCTCACGCTCGCCCGCGACGGCGCCGCCCGCGACGCCGTGTTCGACCGCGTGGTGCTGGCCCTGCCCTTCGCGGTGCTGCGCGCCGCGGTGGACCACGCGCGGGCGGGCTTCCGGCCGGCGAAGCTCGGCGCCATCCAGGCGCTCGGCATGGGCGCGAGCAGCAAGCTGCACGTGCAGGTCGAGCGCCGGCTGTGGGAGGAGGCCGGCTGCAACGGCGAGATCCGGCCCGCCGCGCCCGGCTTCCAGACCACCTGGGACGCGACGCGGGGCCAGCCGGGCCGCGCGGGCGTCCTGTGCTTCTGGTCGGGCGGACGCCGGGCCCTGGGCCAGGCCGGGTCGCCCGACCGCGACGCCCTCGCCCGGGCCAGCCTCGCGGGCGCCGACGCGATCCTGCCCGGCCTGAGCGGGCTCTGGACCGGCGTGTCGAGCCTCGACGCCTGGGCGGGCAACCCGTGGTCGCGCGGCTCCTACAGCTTCTTCCCGCCCGGCTACCAGACGACCTTCTACGGCGTCGAGGCGCTCCCCGAGGGCGGGTGCTTCTTCGCGGGCGAGCATACGGCGGCGCAGACCGGCTACATGAACTCGGCCGTGGCCTCGGGCGAGCGGGCCGCCGCCGAGGTGATCGGGTCGCTGTGACCGCGTCGGCGACTTGCCCCGGTGACGCGGCGGCCCTTAAACATCGTCGGTCCGGAGGTCCGAAGCCATGCCCCACGTCGCCAGCCTGATGACCGCCGACGGCCGCGACTTCGTCACCCGCCCGGTTGCGAGCCTCGACCTGACGCTGGACGGCATCGCGGGCGACCGCCACGCGGGCGCGGTGCGCGCGGCCGACGCCCGGACGCCCTGGCACCCGCGCGGGACGCCCATCGCCAACACGCGCCAGCTCTCGATCGTTTCGGTCGAGGACTGCGCCGAGGTCGCGGCGCTGCTGGGCATCCCCGCCCTCGATCCCGCCCTGCTGGGCGCCAACCTGGTGGTCGCGGGCCTGGCCGGCCTGAGCCTGCTCGCGCCGGCCTCGCGGCTCCTGTTCCCGTCGGGTGCGGTGGTGTTCGTGACCGAGCAGAACGCGCCCTGCCGCCACCCGGCCGACAAGCTCGCGCGGGCGCACGGGCAGCCGCGGCTGGCCGGCGCCTTCGTGAACGCCGCCATCGGGCGGCGCGGCGTGGTGGGCCTTGTGGAGCGCGCGGGCACGGTCGGGGTGGGGGACGCGGTGCGCTGCCTCGCCTCCCCGGCCCGGGTCGCGGCCCCGAGGGTGCCGGCGCCGCGCGAAACCGCTCCGGCCTGACCGGCTCCGCGCCGAACGCTTGCCTCCGGGCGTGGGTTCGTTAAAGCGGGCCGGTCCAACCCCGCCCGGCTCCCCATGTCCCACAACAGCTTCGGCCACCTGTTCCGCGTCACGACCTTTGGGGAAAGCCACGGGCCGGCGCTGGGCTGCGTGGTGGATGGCTGCCCGCCGGGCCTGCCGCTGACGGAGGAGGCCGTCCAGCGCTTCCTCGACCGACGGCGCCCCGGCCAGTCGCGCTTCACCACGCAGCGGCGCGAGCCCGACCGCGTGAGAATCCTGTCCGGCACCTTCGCGGAGGGGCCCGACGCCGTTCCGCTCACCACGGGCACGCCGATCGCGCTCCTCATCGACAACGTCGACCAGCGCTCCAAGGACTACGGCGACATCAAGGACGCGTTCCGCCCCGGCCACGCCGATTTCACCTACCAGGCCAAATACGGGCTGCGCGACCACCGCGGCGGCGGGCGCTCCTCGGCGCGGGAAACGGCCGCGCGGGTCGCGGCGGGGGCGGTGGGGCGCGCCGTGATCCCCGGCGTGCGCATCCGCGGCGCCCTGGTGCGCATGGGGCCGCACGCGGTGGACCGGCGCCGCTGGGACTGGGACGAGGTCGACCGCAACCCGTTCTTCTGCCCGGACGCGGAAACCGCCCGCTTCTACGAGGGCTACCTCGACGGCGTCCGCAAGGACGGCTCGTCGGTCGGCGCCGTGATCGAGGTCGTGGCGGACGGGGTCCCCGCGGGGTGGGGGGCGCCGCTCTACGGCAAGCTCGACGCGGATCTGGCGGGGGCGCTGATGGGCATCAACGCCGTCAAGGGCGTCGAGGTCGGCGACGGGTTCGCGGCCGCCGACCTGTGCGGCGAGGGGAACGCCGACGAGATCCGCCGCGGGCCGGACGGGGCGCCGGTGTTCACCTCCAACCACGCGGGCGGCGTGCTGGGCGGCCTGTCCACGGGTCAGCCGCTGGTGGTCCGCTTCGCGGTCAAGCCGACCTCGTCCATCCTGACGCCCCGCTCGACGGTCGACCGGAGCGGGGCCGAGACGGAGATCGCCACCAAGGGCCGGCACGATCCCTGCGTGGGCATCCGCGCCGTGCCGGTGGGCGAGGCCATGGTGGCCTGCGTGCTGGCCGACCACTTCCTGCGCCACCGCGGGCAGGTGGGCGGCGCCTAGCCCCGCTCGATTTTAGCTTTACTAAATTCCCGGCGGCACTACCTTCCGGCCATGAGACTGGCCGACTGGTTGAAGCGGCACGGGGTCAAGCGCAACGACTTCGCGCGCCGGATCGGCGTGACGCCGGGCGCCGTCACGCAGATCTGCGAGCGCGACGCCTGGCTGTCGCGCGACACCGCGGAAGCGATCGTCCGCGAAACGGCAGGCGCCGTGACGCCCAACGACTTCCTCGCCGCCTGCGCCGTGCTCGACCGAACAGGAGAACCTGCCATGTCCGACCAGACAGCCGTGGCCGAGACCGTCGAGGCCATCCGACGGGGCGACCTCGTCGTCGTCACCGACGACGACGACCGCGAGAACGAGGGCGACCTCGTTTGCGCCGCGTCGCTCTGCACGCCGGAGAAGATGGCGTTCATCATCCGCAACTGCTGCGGCATCGTGTGCGCGCCCATGACGGGGGACGAGGCGCGGCGCCTGCACCTCCAGCCCATGGTCGCGACCAACGACGCGCCGCTCGGCACCGCCTTCACCGTCTCGGTCGACGTCCGGCACGGGATGACCACGGGCATCTCGGCCGAGCAGCGCGCCAACACCGTGCGGGCGCTCGCCAACGGCAACATGGGCGCGAGCGACTTCGTCCGGCCCGGCCACGTGTTCCCCCTGGTCGCGCGCGAGGGCGGCGTGCTGATGCGCTCGGGCCACACCGAGGCCGCGGTGGACCTGTGCCGCCTGGCCGGCGTGCCCCCGGTGGGCGTGATCTGCGAGCTCGCCAACGACGACGGCACCGTGATGGTGGGGCCGCAGATCGCGGCGTTCGCGGCCAAGCACAACCTCCGCACGATCTCGGTCGCGGACCTCATCGGCTACCGCCAGGCGCGGGAGAAGCTGGTCAGCCGCGTCGCGAGCTTCGCGGTGAAGACCGTCATCGGCGAGCTCACCGGCTACAGCTACCGGACCCCGTTCGACCCCGTGCAGCACTTCGCCTTCGTGCACGGCGACATCGGGGGCGGCGCGCAGGTGCCGACCCGGCTGCACCGGGTGGACATCGTGGCGGACGTGCTGGGAGGCGCCACCATCATCAACAGGACCCTGCAGCGCTTCAAGGCCGAGGGCCGCGGCGTGCTGGTCTACCTGCGCGACGGCACCGCGGGGGTCCCGGTGACGGCGTCGCCCACCGACGCGGCGCCGAGTTCCGACGACGCGCGGACGGTGCAGTGGCGCGAGGTGGGGCTCGGGGCCCAGATCCTGCGCGACCTCGGCATCCGCTCCATCAAGCTCCTGGCCTCGACCGACCGCACCTACGTGGGCCTGTCGGGCTTCGGGGTCGGCATCGTGTCGCGGGAAACCGTGGAAGGGTGAGCTAGCCCCGGCCCATCAGGGCCAGGACGTGGGCCGCGCCGGAGGTTCTCAGCCCTTCGAGGTCGTAGCCGCCCTCCAGCACGGACACGACGCGGCCGGAGCAGGCGCGGTCCGCCACCGCCATCAGCGCGGCCGTGGCCCAGGCGAAGTCGGACGCCTCCAGCTCCAACTGCGCGAGGGGGTCGCGCCGGTGGGCGTCGAAGCCCGCCGACAGGATCAGCAGGTCGGGCGCGAACCCCGCGACCCGCGGCAGGACCGCGCCCTCCATGGCGGCCCGGAACGCCTCGCCCCCGTCGCCGGGCCTGAGCGGGGCGTTGACGATCGTGTTCTTGTCGCCCCGCTCGCCCCGCGCCCCGGTCCCGGGGTAGAGCGGCATCTGGTGGGTCGAGGCGTAGAGCACGCTGCCGTCGTCCCAGAACACGTCCTGCGTGCCGTTGCCGTGGTGGACGTCGAAGTCGACGATCGCCACCCGCCCGACCCCGTGCGCGGCCTGCGCGTGGCGGGCCGCGATCGCCGCCGTGTTGAAGAAGCAGAACCCCATGGCGGTCGCGCGCTCGGCGTGGTGGCCGGGCGGCCGCATGGCCACGAAGGCGTTGTCGGCGCTGCCCCCGAGCACCAGGTCGACGGCCAGGCAGGCGCCGCCCACGGCCCGGTCCACCGCCTCCCAGGTGCCCGCGTTCATGGCCGTGTCGGCGTCGAGCCGCACGAGGCCGCCGGGTTCGGGGCGGGCTTGCCACAGCCGCTCCACGTAGGCGGGCGGGTGTACCCGCTCGATCGCCCCCCGCGCGGCCGGTGGGGCGTCGTGGCGGCGAAGCGCGTCGAACTCGGGCGCCGCGAGCGCGACGTGGAGGGCGCGGACGCGGTCCGGGCGCTCCGGGTGGCCCGGACCCATGTCGTGGCCCAGGCTGGCCGGGTGGGTGATGAGAGCCGTCGCCACGCTGGTCCTTCCGCGACGGTCGTCGCTTTCGTGTCACACCCGCCGCCGTTCTCACGGATGGTCGGCACGGGTTGCTGGCCATCAGGGTAAACGACGCGATACTGCGCTGTTAAGTGGGACGACCCTCGGGAGTTCGGACGATGAGGCGGGCGAGGGCGGGTTTCGTGGCGGTGATGGCCGCGTCGCTGGCGGGATGCCAGTACGCGTCGGTGCCCGATCCAAAGTTGTCGGCGACCGACACGGAGTACCTCGCCGAACTGCCCAAGGTGCAGAAGGGCGACCTCAACTTCGAGCGCTACGAGGTCGACGACGAGACGGGCCAGCCCCCGGGCACGGTCGTGGTCGACTCGAAGCACAACTTCCTGTGGTTCGTGCTGCCCAACAGGAAGGCGATCCGCTACGGCGTGTCGACCGGCACGGAGGCCTACGGATGGACCGGCAACGCGACGATCAAGCGCATGGCGGTGTGGCCCACCTGGATGCCGCCCGCCGACATGGTCAAGCGCTGGCCCCACCTCGCGCCCGTGGTCGCGATGGGCGGGCTCAAGGGCGGCGCCAACAACCCGCTCGGGGCCCGCGCGCTCTACCTGTACGACGCCAACGGCAAGGACACGCTCTACCGCATCCACGGCACCAACGAGGAGGAGGAGATCGGCCGCGGCGTGTCGTCGGGCTGCATCCGCATGCGCGACATCGACGTGATCGATCTCTACAACCGGGTGCACGTCGGCACCAAGGTGATGGTGCTGTAGACGGGCCGGCGACCGGGAGACGCGTCCGAAGAGGCGCGATCCCCCTTCCGCGGGGCCCTGCATCGTTCACCGGGACCGTTTGCGGACGGCGAGGCGGGACTGCCGTGTCGAACCTCCTCCGCCGGCTCGTGACGGCGATGAACGTCGTCGGTGCCATGGGCGGGCGGGCGCCCTCGCCCACCTGCTGGCCTTGCAGCGCGAAGGATTGCCGGTCTCAGCGGTCTGCGGATGCGGCCTGCACGGTTGGATCTGGCCGGTCGAGCTCTGGGCAGCCTCGGTGCGGACGTCGCGCCGGCTGCTCCGCGCGGGCCGCCTCGACCTCGCGGCCTTCACGGCGCTGCTGCCGCTGCTGACCGTCCTCGGTGCGCGTGTTCTTGGCGTGACATCCGCCTGAGCGGGGCAGGCCGCGGCTGACGCCCGGGAAGCGCGCCGGGGCTTCGGGCTGGAAACGCGCGGGCCTCAGGCGACCGCGCGCCGAGCCTCAACCGCCGCGGCCCGCGCCCTGGGCTCGGCAGGGGACCCCGCCCATTCGGAATGCGCGGGGATCGCCTCGCCCTTCATGACCAGCGTCAGCGGCCCGAGCCGGGCGTAGTCGCCGACGTGGGTGTCGTAGAGCACGGTGGAGCCCGCCCCCACCGTCACGCCCTCGCCGACCACGACGCGGCCCACCTTCATGACGCGGTCCTCGTAGAGGTGGGTCTGCAGGGCCGAGAGCGCGTTCAGCGACGCGAAGCTGCCCACGCTCACGCAGTCGAACTCGGTGATGTCGGTCATGTCCATGTAGACGCCCTCGCCGAAGCGGGCGCCGAACAGGCGCAGCAGCCAGGGCAGGAACGGCGTGCCGCGCAGGTGGTCGAGCAGCACCTTGCCCGCCAGCCCCCAGTACATGACCGCGACCGCCTCCGTGCGCATCGCCCACCACGACCACATCGGCTGCACGGTGGGCTCGTAGCGGCCCATCGTGAGCCACTTCACCGCGATCACCACCGCCGTCATGGCGAGCGAGATCAGCGTGGACACGAGCACGAACAGGATCGCGGACTGCGCGTAGCGGCCGTCGAGCAGGCGCGGGCCGATCAGCTCCACCGACCACGTGCCGAAGGTCACGAACAGCATGGTGGGTAGCGAGATGTGCACCGCCTCGAACACCGCGCGCATAAACTTCTTCCAGCGCGGGGCCTCGTAGGTCCAGTTGGCGCCGCCGCCGTCGAAGCGCTGGCGCACGGGCAGCTTGATGGGCGGGGTGCCGAACCAGGTGTCGCCCGGGCTCATGAGGTCGTTCTCGGGCGGCTTCGACTTGATGCCGATCAGCGCGCCGTCGGGGATGATGGCGCCGACCGGCACCACGCCGTCGTTGCCCACGAACACGCGGGCGCCCGTCTTGACCTTCTTGAGGATCATCCAGCCGCGGCGGATCTCCTCGTCGCCCAGAACCACCTCGTCGGCGATGAAGCACTTCTCGCCAATGTCGATCAGGTCGTAGCGGCCCGACAGGTTGGTGGAGATCTCGGCGTCCTTGCCGATGCGCGCGCCCATCAGCCGGTACCAGCCGCGCATGTAGACGGTGGCGAACAGCGAGCTCAGCGTGTCCAGCGTGATCTCGGTGGCGAGCGCCACCAGCCACTTGCGGACGTAGAACCAGGAGTGGACGGAGCTCCTGCCCTCAGTCACGCGCGGCAGCACCACCCAGCGGATGGCCGCGATGAGGGCCACCGTCAGCAGAACCAGCACGAAGGCGGTGGGCCAGGCCAGCACCGGCAGCGAGGCCCAGTAGGTGAAGCGGTCGACGTCGGGCACGTCCATCCAGGTGTCGAGCTGGTCGAACACCCAGAAGGCCGGGAAGGTCGGCAGCAGCCCGAGCGGGGGGATCACCAGCAGCATGGCGACGTAGAGCGCGGCCTGGGTGGCGCGGCGCGGGGCCGAGGCCCACGGCAGCCGGTCGAGCGAGCCGGGCTCGACGCGCTCCACGAAGCGCGCGGGCGAGCCGTCCCACACCTCCCAGTCGCCCAGGCGGGAGCCCGCCGCGACCGCGCCGAGGTCGCGCAGCTCCACGCCCTCGCCGATCACCACGTCGTCCTCGATGACGCAGGACGTGCCCACGTAGCTGTCGCGCCCCACCCGGGTCTCGCCCAGGATGAAGGTCGCGCCCTCCACCCGCGCGTTGTTGAACTTGACCTTGCCGCCGATGCTGGCGTTGTCGCCGACGTCGAGGAGGTCGAAGGCGCCCACGTCGATGTCGCCGATGATGGCGTCGGCCCCCACCCTGGCGCCCAGCGCCCGCAGGAACCAGCGCATCACGGGCGAGCCCTGGAACCACTTCGGGTGCGTCAGCGACACGAGCCGCTGGGTGAGCCACCAGCGGTAGAAGTAGGTGCCCCAGAGCGGGTAGCGGCCCGGCCGCGTGCGGCCCAGGATCAGCCACTTGCCGCCCACCGCGATCGCCACGGTGGCGAGGTTGATCAGCACGTAGATGCCGACCAGCGACACGGCCTCCTCGAAGAAGCTCGCGTCGCTGTCGGTCAGCAGCATGTAGCTGATGAACACGCCCAGCCACTGGAAGGTCATCAGCGCGATGATGAAGGGCAGCGCCGCGGCCTGGGCCAGCCCGCACAGGAAGCGCCGCCGCAGGCTCGGCTTGGGGAAGTCGAGGTTCTGGGGCGTCCCGCCCGAGGCCGCGGCGCGCCCCTCCAGGGCGCCCGCCAGCGCCCGCAGGGTGCGCAGCCCGTACATGTCCTGGAGCGTGAGGGCGGCCAGCGCCGGCGTCTGCCGGACCACCGACAGGAAGCGCGCCGCGAGCAGCGAGTGGCCGCCGAGGTCGGTGAAGAAGTCGGCGTCGAAGGGGATGGCTTGGGCGGGCAGCACGGCCTTGGCGGCGTCGAGCAGCGCGGCCTCGGTGGGGGTGCGCGGCTCCTCCTGGGCCTCCGTCGCGGCGGGGGCCGCGAGCGGCAGGAGCTTCAGCGCCTTGCGGTCGGCCTTGCCGGAGGACAGCCGCGGCAGGTCGGGGACGCGCTCGAACCGGCCCGGCACCATGTAGGGCGGCAGGTCGGCGCGCAGCGCCGCGCGAATGGTTTTGGGTTCCAGCGCCGCGGGGCCGGTGTCGCGCGCGGGCACCAGGAAGGCCACGAGCTGGTCGAGGCCGTCGTCCGTCCGCAGCACCACGGCGGCCTGCCCGACGCCGGGCAGGGCCGCGAGGCGGGCCTCGATCTCGCCCAGCTCCACCCGGAAGCCGCGCACCTTGACCTGGTCGTCGATGCGGCCGCGGAAGCTGATGCGCCCCGCCTCGTCCATCACCACCGCGTCGCCCGACCGGTACAGGCGCGGGTCGGCCTCGGCGTTGCCGAAGGGGTTGGCGACGAACTTCTCGGCCGTCAGCGCGTCCCGCTTGAGGTAGCCGCGCACGACCCCCGGGCCGCCGATCAGCAGCTCGCCCTCCACGCCGCGGGGGAGCAGCTTGAGGCCCTCGTCCACCACCGCGCAGGTGTAGTTGGCGATCGGCCCGCCGATGGTGACGGGCTCGCCCGGCTTCACCTCGGCCGCGGTCGCGACCACGGTGGCCTCGGTCGGGCCGTAGCTGTTGTAGATGCGGCGCCCCGGGCGGCACCAGCGCTCGGCGACGGTTGGCGGGCAGGCCTCGCCGCCCAGGATGATGAGCCGCAGCGAGGGGACGTCCTGCGTGATGATTCCGAGCAGCGTCGGCACCGTGTCGAGCACGGTGACGCCGGCGGCCGTCATCAGGTCGGGCAGCTTGTCAGCCTCGCCCAGGGTGGCGGCGCTGGCGACCACCAAGCTCGCGCCCACCAGGTAGGGGATCCAGATCTCCTCCATCGACAGGTCGAAGGCGACGGACGCGCCCTGGAACACCACGTCGGCGGGCTCGATGCGGTACAGGTCGTTGGCGGCGCGCAGGTAGTGGCAGATGTTGGCGCCCGTGACCACGATGCCCTTGGGCGTGCCCGTCGAGCCCGACGTGTAGATCACGTAGGCCGGGTGGGCCGGCGTGGCGCCGAGCGCGCGGGCGTCAACGGCTTGCGTGTCGGCCGCGTCGACGAGCTCGCTCGCGGCCAGCGCCGGGCAGGGCACGGCGTCGCCGGCCCTGGTCCGGAACGCCTCGTCGGTGAGCAGCAGCACAGCGTCGGCGTCGGCCAGGCAGGTCGCGATCCGGTCCACGGGGGCGTCGGCGTCGAAGGGGAGCCAGGCGGCCCCGGTCTTGGCCACCGCGACCTGGGCGATCAGCAGCTCCGGGCCGCGCGGCATCCACAGGCCCGCCACCGCGCCGGGCCGCAGCCCGCGGCGCAGCAGGCCGCGCGCGATCCCCGTCGCGAGCGCGTCCACCTCCGCGTAGGTGTGGGTGAAGCGCCCCGAGCGCAGCGCCACCGCCTCCGGGCGGGCCGCGACGGTGGCGGCGAAGATCTCGGCCAGGAGCTCGTCGCGGAGGAAGTCCGGGCGGCTCGGCCCGAACAGGCGCGCGGGCGCGGCCTCGTGGAGGGGCGCCTCGGGCCCGTGCGGGGCCGGTTGGGGAAGCTTGGGGCTGATGGACATGGGCTTCCGTTCATTGCAAGCCCCGCGGCTTGCGCCGGGCTTTCCTGGTGATCGGAGCGCCGCGGCCGGACGGCCCACTCCGTCCCGCTCGCCGCGCAAAGGGCCGGCACCCCGGATCATGCGCCATCCCATGATCCGGCGCGACTGAACTCGCCGTGAATATGAACGGCGCCGGAGCGGGACCCGCCCGCTCACACCCAGCGGCAGCGGCCCGCCCCGAAGCACAGCACCCGGCCCTGGAGGATGTCCGTACCGGGTGCGGCGGACGGCGACAAGCCGGCCAGGATCACCATGAGCGCGCGCGCGACGCCGCCGTGCGACACCACCACGGCGTCGGGCTCCACCGTGTCGAGCCAGGGCCGGACCCGCTCGGCCAGCATGGCGTAGCTTTCGCCGCCGGGCGGCACGAAGCGCCACTTGTCGCGCCGCCGGGCCGTGAGGGCCGGCCTGTCGCGGCGGCCGACCTCGGCCCAGGTGAGGCCCTCCCAGGCGCCGAAGGTGAACTCCTTGAGCCGGTCGTCCAGCGCGTAGCCGCCGGGCGGCAGGCCCAGGACGGCGCGGACGCGCTCCATCGTGTCGCGCGTCCGGCCGAGCGGGGACGCCGTGAAGGGCACGCGGGCCGGGTCGCGCCCCTGCGCGCGGAGCAGAACCGCGGCACGGGCCCCGGCCGCGGCGGCCTGGGCGCGGCCGAGCGCGTTCAAGGGGATGTCGAGCTGGCCTTGGAGGCGCCCTTCCGCGTTCCAGTCCGTTTCGCCGTGGCGGATGAACAGGAACGGCGGGACGGCGGACGCCACCGCGGCGCCCTAGTCCTTGCCCGCCACCGTCAGGTCCGGGGCGGTCGGGCTCTTCATGCCCACCACGTGGTAGCCCGCGTCCACGTGCAGGATCTCGCCCGTGACGCCGCGCGCGAGCGGCGACAGGAGGAAGGCCGCGCTCTCGCCCACCTCCTCGATGGTGACGGTGCGGCGCAGGGGGGCGTTGTACTCGTTCCACTTGAGGATGTAGCGGAAGTCGCCGATGCCGGAGGCGGCCAGCGTCTTGATCGGGCCGGCCGAGATGGCGTTGACGCGGATGGCCTTCTCGCCGAGGTCGGCCGCGAGGTAGCGGACGCTCGCCTCCAGCGCGGCTTTGGCGACGCCCATCACGTTGTAGTGCGGCATCCACTTCTCGGCGCCGTAGTAGGTGAGCGTCAGCATGGCGCCGCCCTCGCCCATCATCTTCTCGGCCCGCTGCGCGACCGCCGTGAAGGAGTAGCAGGAGATCATCAGCGACCTGGCGAAGTTGTCGGCGCTGGTGTCGACGTAGCGCCCGGTCAGCTCGTCCTTGTCCGAGAAGGCGATGCAGTGGACCAGGAAGTCGAGGCCGCCCCACAGCCGGCCGACGGCCGCGAAGGCCGCGTCGATCGTCTCGCCGTCGGTCACGTCGCAATGGCCCACCACAACCGCGTCGAGCTCGCGGGCGAGCGGGCGGACGCGCTTCTCCAGCGCCTCGCCCTGGTAGGTGAAGGCGAGCGACGCGCCCGCGTCATGGGCCGCCTTGGCGATGCCCCAGGCGATCGACCGGTTGTTGGCGACGCCCATGACGAGGCCGCGCTTGCCGGCCAGAATGCCCGGCCGGCCGCCGAACCGGGCCGCCGTCTGATCATCGCTCATCGATCACCTAAAACCCGACCCGGCCGCACCGGGCCTGCCCTCGTTGTCAACAGTGGTGGCCGGACATCTAGCGCGAAGCGCGCGGGTGTGGAAAGCGCCCGGCCGCGGCAATCAAAAAGCCGTGTGGGCCTTCGCGGAGCCGTAGGCAAGCCGCGCGACTTCGATTAAAAATCCGTTAATCATCGGACGGGCGAGCGGCGGGAGCGAAACGGGTGGCCACGGGATCGTACCGGCGGGAGGTCGAGGCCCGCATCCCGGCCCTTCGGCAGTGCGCGCGCGCGCTCGCGGAAGGGCGCGACCAGGCCGACGAGCTGGTCCACGACGTCCTCGTCGACGCCCTGCGCGCGGAACGGACCTGGGCCGGCGAGGACGTCTCGCCGAGGCTCTTCTCCAAGCTCGTCGGCGCCAACCGGGCGCGGGTGCGCACGGAGGTCGTGGAACGCCGGCCCGCGTCCCGCGTCAGGTCGGGAACGGCTCCCGCGCGGAGCGCCGCGGCCTCCGGGTTGGCCGAGCCCGCGTTCGACGACCTGCTCGCGGACCTGCCCTTGAACGAGCGCGAGGCGCTGGTCCTGGTCGTGCTGGGCCGGCTCGACTACCCGGCCGCGGCCCAGGCGCTGGGCGTGCCGGCCGGGGTGCTCGTGTCGCGCATCACCCAGGGCCGCGACAAGCTGGGGCACGGCCCCTGGACGGCCCGGCCCGCCGCCCGCAAGCCGGGCCGCGCCGGGCCGCACCTCCGGCTGGTGAAGTCGTGAAACGGGCCCCGCGCGTTTTCAGCGACATCGACGCCCTCCGCTACGTCGACGACAGGCTCGACGAGGACCGGCGCGCCGCCTTCCGGCTGCACCTCGCGGGCGAACCGGACACGGCGGCCCGCGTGCAGCTCTGGGCCAGGCAGAACGACATGCTGCGCAGCGCCTTCGCGGGCGTGGCGGCCGAGCCCGTCCCGCTGTGGCTGCGGCTCGACCAGCTCGCGCCAGAGCCGGACCGCGTCCCGCTCCAGCCGGTGCCGGCCCTGGGACCCGTGGCGCGCGTCACCAAGCTGCCTCCCGCCCGCGCCCCGGTGCGCCGGGGCGGGCGGATGCAGGTCCTCGCCGCAGCCCTGCTGCTCACCGCGGCGGGCGGGCTGGCGATCGCGGCCTCGCGCGCGCTCCTCCCCGTCCCGGACGAGGACGGGTTCACCGCGACCGCGGGCGAGCAGACGGCCCGGGCCGCGGACGCGTTCCGCACGTTCGCGCTCGATCCGACCCGGCCCGTCGAGCTGACCGCCACGGACCGCGGCGCCCTGGAAAGCTGGCTGTCGCAACGCGTCGGCCTGCCGATCCGGGCACCCGAGCTGCGCGACGCGGGATGGACGCTGCTGGGCGGCCGCACGACGCCGGGCGAGTCGGGCCCCGCGGCCTTCCTTGTCTACGACAGCGGCGCCGGGCAGCGTCTGGGCCTCTACGTGTCACGCGCCACCGCGCTCACCGCCTCGGGGCCTGCCACGCGTTCAACGCCGGGCGGCGGCTCGACCCTGTCCTGGACCTCGGGACCCGACGCCTACGTGATCGCGACCGGGCGGCCGGAAAGCTGGACGCGCCGCAACGCGCCGCTGCTGGAAGCCAGGGTCGAGGGCGAGGTCCCCGGCGGCGAGTGACGGCCCGGCGCCCGCGCCAGTGACGCGCGGGCCGGCATCGCCCGCTACTCGTCCCCGAACCGCACCGAAAGGTCGGCCGCGATCCTGGTGCCGTCGTCGAGCGATCGGTCGATGACGGCCTGGGCCGCTGGCGTGCAGGTCCGGTAGACGAGCTGGTAGCCCCGGAAGCCCCGGTTGAAGCTGCCGGCGAGCCGCTCCGCGCGCGGCCCCGTCTTGCCCTCGGCGTCGATCAGGGCCTGCGCCTTGTCGCGCCAGGCCGCGCCGTCGCCCAGGCCGCACAGGTCGCGCATGAAGGCGAGCGTCCCCATGATCTCGGCCAGCCGCTCCAGCGGCGCCTCGAAGGGTGCGGCGGTGGGCGGCGGCGGGGGTTGCGGCGGCGCACGCTCGGCCTGCGGCACGGTTGGCGGCAGCGGCGGCACGCGGGGCAGCGC
>CAXTDZ010000115.1:0-14590 GCA_964243035.1 uncultured Lichenihabitans sp. | reverse complement strand
TCACCTACGACGACCTGTCCAAGCAGGCGGTCGCCTACCGGCAGATGTCGCTGCTCCTGCGCCGCCCGCCGGGCCGCGAGGCCTATCCGGGCGACGTGTTCTACCTCCACTCGCGCCTGCTGGAGCGCTCGGCCAAGCTCAACGACGCCAACGGCAACGGCTCGCTCACCGCGCTGCCCGTGATCGAGACCCAGGCCAACGACGTTTCGGCCTACATTCCCACCAACGTGATCTCCATCACGGACGGGCAGATCTTCCTGGAGACCGACCTGTTCTACCAGGGCATCCGGCCGGCCGTGAACGTCGGCCTGTCGGTGTCGCGCGTGGGCTCCTCGGCGCAGACCAAGGCCATGAAGAAGGTCGCGGGCCGCATCAAGGGCGAGCTCGCCCAGTACCGCGAGATGGCGGCCTTCGCGCAGTTCGGCTCCGACCTCGACGCCACCACCCAGCGCCTGCTCAACCGCGGCTCGCGGCTGACCGAGCTGCTCAAGCAGCCGCAGTTCTCGCCCCTCAAGATGGAGGAGCAGGTTGCGGTGATCTACGCGGGCGTGAACGGCTACCTCGACCCCGTGCCGGTGAACCGCGTCCGCGCCTTCGAGGACGGGCTCCTGTCGCTGCTGCGCAGCCAGCACACCGCGGTGCTCGACGCGATCCGCACCTCCAAGGACCTGTCGGACGACACCGCCGGCAAGCTCAAGGGCGTGGTCGACGGCTACGCCAAGGCCTTCGCCTGAACCCCGCAGCGAGGTCTTGAGCCCATGCCGTCCCTGAAAGACCTCCGCAACCGGATCGCGTCGGTCAAGTCCACGCAGAAGATCACCAAGGCCATGCAGATGGTCGCGGCCGCCAAGCTGCGCCGCGCCCAGTCCGCCGCGGAGGCTGCGCGGCCCTACGCGGAGCGCATGGAGCGGGTGCTGGCCAACCTCGCGGGCGGGATCGGGGCGGGCACGCAGGCCCCGCCGCTGCTCGCCGGCAACGGGCAGGACCGGACGCACCTGCTCGTCGTCTGCACGGCGGAGCGCGGCCTCTGCGGCGCCTTCAACTCCTCCATCGTGCGGCTCGCGCGCGACCACGCCCAGCGGCTCCAGGCCGAGGGCAGGACGGTCAAGTTCCTCTGCGTGGGCAAGAAGGGCAACGACCAGCTCCGCCGCCAGTTCGGCAGCCAGATCGTCGACGTGGTCGACCTGCGCGACGTCAAGCGGCTGGGCTTCGGCGAGGCGGAGCCGATCGCCCGCAGGGTCATCGGGATGTTCGAGGCGGGCGAGTTCGACGTCTGCACCCTGTTCTTCTCGCGCTTCCGCTCCGTGATCAGCCAGACGCCCACCGCGCAGCGGCTGATCCCGGCCGAGATCCCCCCCAAGGGGGAGGCCGACACCGCGAGCGGGGCCGCCTACGAGTACGAGCCCGACGAGGAGGAGATCCTCGCCACCCTGCTGCCGCGCAACATCGCGATCCAGATCTTCCGCGCGCTGCTGGAGAACGCGGCCTCCGAGCAGGGCGCCCGCATGAGCGCCATGGACAACGCCACGCGCAACGCGGGCGACATGATCCGCCGCCAGACCCAGACCTACAACCGGTCGCGCCAGGCCATGATCACCAAGGAACTGATCGAGATCATTTCCGGCGCGGAAGCCCTCTAGGCCGCGCCGACCCCCCGGAAACCGATCGCGGCGCCCGCGCGCCCGAACCAAGTGGAACGAGACGATGTCCGACGTGTCCTACGCAACCCCCGCGGCGCCCGGGCCCCAGAGCAACCTGCCGGTGGGCCGCATCGCCCAGGTGATCGGCGCCGTGGTGGACGTGAAGTTCGACGAGCACCTGCCCGCGATCCTGAACGCGCTGGAAACCACCAACAACGGCAACCGCCTCGTGCTCGAAGTGGCCCAGCACCTGGGCGAGAGCACCGTGCGCTGCATCGCCATGGACGTGTCCGAGGGGCTGACCCGCGGCCAGGAGGTCAAGGACACGGGCGCCCCCATCCGCGTGCCGGTCGGCGCGGGCACGCTCGGGCGCATCATCAACGTCATCGGCGAGCCGGTCGACGAGGCGGGCCCCGTGTCGGCCGAGGGCACCCGCGCCATCCACCAGCCCGCCCCCACCTACGCGGAGCAGGCGACCGAGGCGCAGATCCTGGAAACGGGCATCAAGGTCGTGGACCTGCTGGCCCCCTACGCCAAGGGCGGCAAGATCGGCCTGTTCGGCGGCGCGGGCGTCGGCAAGACCGTGCTGATCATGGAGCTGATCAACAACGTCGCCAAGGCGCACGGCGGCTACTCGGTCTTCGCGGGCGTGGGCGAGCGGACCCGCGAGGGCAACGACCTCTACCACGAGATGATCGAGGGCGGCGTCAACAAGAAGGGCGGCGGCGAGGGCTCCAAGTGCGCGCTCGTCTACGGGCAGATGAACGAGCCGCCCGGCGCCCGCGCCCGCGTGGCGCTGACGGGCCTGACCGTGGCGGAGGACTTCCGCGACAAGGGGCAGGACGTTCTGTTCTTCGTGGACAACATCTTCCGCTTCACGCAGGCCGGCTCCGAAGTCTCGGCGCTGCTCGGCCGCATCCCCTCGGCGGTGGGCTACCAGCCGACGCTCGCCACCGACATGGGCGCGCTCCAGGAGCGCATCACCACCACCACCAAGGGCTCGATCACCTCGGTGCAGGCCATCTACGTGCCCGCCGACGACCTGACCGACCCCGCGCCCGCCACCTCCTTCGCCCACCTCGACGCCACGACCGTCTTGTCGCGCTCGATCGCCGAGAAGGGCATCTACCCGGCCGTGGACCCGCTCGACTCCACCTCGCGCATGCTGTCCCCCAACGTGGTCGGCGAGGAGCATTACGCGATCGCGCGCCAGGTGCAGCAGGTGCTCCAGCGCTACAAGGCGCTCCAGGACATCATCGCGATCCTCGGGATGGACGAGCTGTCGGAAGAGGACAAGCTGGCTGTGGCCCGCGCCCGCAAGATCGAGCGCTTCCTGAGCCAGCCCTTCCACGTGGCCGAGGTGTTCACCGGCTCGCCCGGCAAGCTCGTGTCCCTCGCCGACACGATCAAGGGTTTCAAGGGCCTGGTCGAGGGCAAGTACGACCACCTGCCGGAGGCCGCCTTCTACATGGTCGGCACCATCGAGGAGGCCCAGGAGAAGGCCGAGCGCCTGGCCAAGTCCTGAAACCGCGCCCATCGATCGCCAGGAGTGCCGTGAATGGCCGCGTTCCCGTTCGAGCTCGTGTCCCCCGAGCGCCTGCTCTTCACCGGTGAGGTGGAGTCGGTCGTGGTGCCGGGCACCGAGGGCGAGTTCACGGTGCTCAAGGACCACGCGCCGCTGATGTCCACGCTGAAGCCCGGCGTGGTGACCATCGCGGAGAGCGCCGGCAAGCAGTCGCGGCTGTTCGTGCGCGGCGGCTTCGCGGACGTGAACCCCGCGGGCCTGACCATCCTGGCCGAGACCGCGGTGCCGCTCGAAGACCTCGACGCGGCCCGGCTCGACGCCGAGATCAGGGACGCGGGGGAGGACGTGGCCGACGCCAAGGGCGACGAGGCGCGCCGCGTCGCGCAGGAGAAGCTCGACCAGTTGCGCGAGGTCCGCGCCGCGCTCGGCGTCTGACGGCCGTCCCGCACGGGTCGGGCGTCCCGCCGTGGCAAAGGGTGCGGCAAGGCCGCTTTGTGTTCTCTTTAAGACACGTCCGGCGGATTCGTGAGCGCCGTCGGCGTCGGCCGGGCCGGTGCCGTGCTAGACACGTCCGGCTGATTTGACGGGTCGGACTGCTTCATGCCCTTGCGCAAAGTCCTCGCGCTGCTCGGGATCGCGTGCTGGACGGCGGCGGCCCGGGCCGACGACGTGTCCAGCCTCTTCTTCTTCGGCGACAGCCTGACGGACCAGGGGCGCAACGGTTTTTCCGCACCCGTGCTGTGGTCCGGCGTGCTGCGCGGCGACCTCGGCGTGACCTCCGGCGCCAACTACGCGATCGGCGGAGCCACGTCGGGCAACCAGGCCAGCGCGGTCTTCGGCAACTCCGGCTACCTGGGGCAGGTCAACACCTTCCTGACCTCCGGCGCGGCGGTGCCGCCCGGCACCGAGGCCGGCGTGTGGATCGGGACCAACGACATCTCGATCGGCACGGTGCAGGGCCTGACCCCGGCCCAGGTCGCGTCCGCGACCACCGGCAACGTGCTCACGGGCCTGGGGTCGCTCGCGGGGGCGGGCATCCATCAGGTCGTGCTGCTGGGCGTCTACGACCTGTCGCTCACCAACGCCTACGACCCGAAGGTCGACGCGCCCGCGGTCCGGAGCCGGGCCGCCGCGGCGTCGAGCCTCTACAACAGCCAGCTCGCGGCCGCGCGCGTGCCGGGCGTCACGATCACCTACTTCGACACCGCCAAGTTCATCGCGCACCTGCAGGCCAACGCCGCGGCCTACGGGTTTCAGCAGATCCTGCCGTTGCAGGTGGGCGCGTCCTGCGACGCCGCTTGCCAGCAGTCCTCCATCTTCGACGGCCCGCTCCATCTCTCGGCGAAGGCGCAGACGCTGCTCGGCGACTACGTCGCGACCGGCAACCCCGTCTACAACGCCGATCCCCTCACCTACGGGGCGCTCGAATCCGACATCGAGAGCGCGGCCGCCTACGCGCCGCTCCCAGCCGAGCTCGCGCGCACCGCGACGGAAACCTTCACGCGCTCCGTGCTCGACCGGTTCGACGCGCTGCGCGACGCGCGGCACGGCGCGTCGCCCTCGGCGAGCCCCTGGTCGGTGTTCTCCTACGGGGACGTGACCGGCGGTGCCCTCGCCAACACGCCCGCGGCGGTGACGCTGGACACCGGCTACGTGTCCGCGGGCGCGACGGTGGGCACCGAGTACCGGCTGTCGTCCGACCTGCTGGTCGGCGGCGCCTTCAACTACACCCACGTCTTTCCCGGCTCCGGGGCGGGCCTGACGACCGGAACCGGCCTGGACGGCTTCCAAGGCGCCGCCTTCACCTCCCTGTCGCGGCCCGACTGGTTCGCGGACGGCGTGGTGGCCGGCGGGGCGGAGCAGATCAGCCAGCACCGCTCGGGGACTTTCGGGACCATCGGGGCCAGCCCGCTCGGCACGACGGTCGGGGTCGCGGGCCAGGGCGGCTACCTGTTGGGGCTGGGGCCGGTGCGGGTCGGGCCGCTGCTGGGGTTCTCCTTCTCGCACGTGTCGATCGGCAGCTTCGCCGAGCAGGGCGGGTCGCTGGGCGCGGTTCTCTACCCCGGCCAGTCGTCGGACAGCGTGATCGGCAGCGCCGGGCTCGAACTGCGCGGTCCCTGGGCCGCGAGCGGCTTCGTCCAGCCCTTCCTCACGGTCGCCTACGACCACGAGTTCTTAGGGGTGCAGACGATCCGGTCCTCGCTCGCCAGCGTGCCGACCCAGGCCTTGCCGATCGCCTCCGTGAACCCCGGCGTCGACGCGGTGCGGACGGCGGCGGGCCTGTCCTTCGCGCCCGCTCCGGGGTGGGAAGCCAGCGTCACGGCGTTCGGCCTCCTCGGGCACCAGGACGTGACCGCCTACGGCGGGACCGCGGGCGCGACCTACCGGTTCTGACCCCGCGGGCCTACGGCTTCGCCTCGCGGGCCAGGCGGCGCTTGGTCAGCGCGTCGTAGGCGGCCACGTCCGCCAGCATCGCCTCAAGCTCGGCGAGCGGCACCATGTTGGGACCGTCGGAGGGCGCGTTGTCGGGGTCCTCGTGCGTCTCGACGAACAGGCCCGCGATGCCCACCGCCGCGGCCGCCCGGGCGAGCACGGCCACGAACTCCCGTTGGCCGCCCGACCGGCGGCCCCGGCCGCCCGGCTGCTGGACCGAGTGGGTGGCGTCGAACACGACCGGCGCGCCCGTCACCTCCGCCATGACCGGCAGGCCACGGAAGTCGGTCACCAGGGTGTTGTAGCCGAAGGACGCGCCCCGCTCGGTCACGAGCAGGTTGTCGTTGCCGGCGCCGCGGACCTTGGCCGCCACGTTGCCCATGTCCCAGGGCGCCAGGAACTGCCCCTTCTTGACGTTGACGACGCGGCCCGTCCGCGCCGCGGCCACCAGCAGGTCCGTCTGCCGGCACAGGAAGGCGGGGATCTGGAGGATGTCCACCACCTTGGCCACGGGCGCGCACTGGTCGGCGGCGTGGACGTCGGTGGTGACGGGCACGCCCAAACGCTCCTTGATCTCGGCGAACACCGCGAGCGCCTTGGCGAGCCCCACCCCGCGCTCCCCCGCGCCCGACGTGCGGTTGGCCTTGTCGAACGACGTCTTGTAGACGAACGGGAGCCCGAGGCGGCCCGCGATCTCCTTGACGCGGGCCGCCGTCTCCAGCGCGTGCGCGCGGCCCTCCATCACGCAGGGGCCGGCGATCAGCACCAGGGGGCGCGCGTTGGAGAAGGTGACGCCGCCCACCGACACGTCCGACATCGTCGCCACAACCCGCCCCCGCGCCCCTTGACCGACGGGGCGCGTCGCGGGCTCATGCGGGAAAGCTTACGGTCCCGCCGCCGGCCTGCCAAGCCGCAGGCGTCGCGCGGCAGGGCTTCTAACCCGGGTCGATGTGACCGATGCCGGTCGCGTCCCCCGACTTCGGAGCCCTGTCTCGCACGGCGCGCGGGCCGTTGCCCGACACGCGAACCCGCGGACCCTCGCCCGTGCCCGACCCCATCATCCTCATTCCCGCGCGTCTCGCCGCGACCCGGCTGCCCGACAAGCCCCTCCTGGACATCGCGGGGGAGCCGATGATCGTCCACGTGTGGCGGCGCGCGGCCGCGAGCGGCCTCGGCCGCGCCGCGGTCGCGACCGACTCGGAGCGGATCGCGGAGGCCGTGACGCGCGCGGGCGGCGAGGCCGTGCTCACCCGGGCCGACCACCCCTCGGGTTCCGACCGGGTCTGGGAAGCGCTCCGTCGCCTCGACCCCGGCGGCCGCCACGACGTGGTCGTCAACGTCCAGGGCGACCTGCCGACGGTCCGGCCCGCCACGATCGCGGCGGCGCTCGGCCCGCTCGCGCGCCCCGAGGTCGACATCGCGACCCTGGTCGCGGTGATCCGCCGCGAGGCGGAGCGCCACGACCCCAACGTGGTCAAATGCGTCGGGCCGAGGGTCGGCCCCGGCACGGTCCGCGCCCTTTATTTCACCCGCGCCACGGCGCCCCACGGCGACGGCCCGCTCTACCACCACATCGGGCTCTACGCGTACCGGCGCGAGGCGCTGGCCCGATTCGTCGCGCTTCCCCCCGGGGAGCTGGAGGCCCGCGAGCGGCTGGAACAGTTGCGCGCGCTGGAGAACGGGATGCGGATCGACGCCGCGGTGGTGGACGACGTCCCCCTGGGCGTCGACACGCCCGCCGACCTGGAGCGCGCCCGCGCGGCCCTGGCCGGGGGCGCCCAGGCGTGAGCGCCGCGCGTCAGGACAGCCAGTGCAGGCCCGCGCCCACGATCAGCACCACGCCGATCACGATGCGGTAGATCACGAAGGGCCAGGCCGAGAAGCGCTCCAGGATGCGCAGCAGCAGGAAGATCGCCAGGAACGACGAAACCGAGCCCACCAGGAGCCCGATCGCCAGCACCGACCAGCCGTGCCCGTCGAGGTGGGCCTTGTGCAGGGCGTAGATCTCGCGCAGCCCCGCGAGCGCGATGGCCGGCAGGCCGAGCAGGAAGGAGAAACGCGCGGCCTCCTCGCGCCTGAGGTCGAGGAACAGGGCCGCGGTCAGCGTCGAGCCCGAGCGCGACACGCCCGGGATCAGCGCGCCCACCTGGGCGACGCCCACAACCAGGGCGTCGAGCAGGGTGATGTTGGCGAGGCTGCGCCGGTGGCGGCAGTAGAGTTCCGCGATGGCGAGCAGCAGCCCCATGACGATGCAGGCGACGCCGATCACCTGCAGCCCCCTGAGCGGCGACCCGCAGGTGTTCAGCCGCGCCGACAGCGCCACCCCCCCGAGCACGATCGGCACGGTGGCGAGCACGATCCAGACCGCGAAGCGGAAGTCCCAGGCCCCGAAGTCGCGCCGCGCCACGGCCCCGAGCGAGCCGAAGACGAGGGCGCGCACGTCGGCCCGGAAGTAGGTGACGACCGCGGCCAGCGCCGCCAGCTGCAGCGCGGCCGAGAAGGCGGAGCCGGGGTCCTGCCAGCCGAGCAGGGCGGGCACGATCCGCATGTGCGCCGTAGACGAGACGGGCAGCAGTTCGGTCAAGCCCTGCACGACGCCCAGGAAGGCGACCTTGGCGTAGCCCAGGCCCACGAAGCCCGTGTCGAGCCCCTCGGTGCACGCGTCAGCCATGGGAGCTCAAACCTTTCGGGCGGGGGCAGGACCGGTGGCGCATCCGCGAGGCTGCCGCAAAACTGTTCAGGTTTCGCTAAGGCTCCCGGCGCCGGGCGCGAGGCTGCCGAGCAGGTCGCGGGTGTCGTGACCCGTGACCCGCACGGCCACGAGCTGCCCCGCGGCCGGGGCGCCCGCGATCCGCACGGGGGTGAAGTCTTCCGCCCGGCCGCGCCCGCCACGCTCGGTCAGCACGGTCAGCTCGCGGCCCACCTGCGCCGCGAGATGGCGGGCGAGCGCCGCGCAGCCCTCCGCCCGCAGCCGGTCCGCGCGCTCCCGCGCCAAGTCGGGCGGCACGGGCGGCATGCGCGCCGCGGCCGTGCCGGGGCGGGGCGAGTACGGGAACACGTGCAGGTGCGTGAGCCCGCACTCCGCCACCAGCGCCAGCGTGCCTGCGAAGTGCGCCTCCGTTTCGGTCGGGAAGCCCACGATCGCGTCGGCGCCGAACACCACGTCGGGCCGTCGGGCGCGGACCGCGCGGCAGAACGCCACCGCGTCGGCCCGGGTGTGGCGGCGCTTCATGCGCTTGAGGATCAGGTCGGCGCCCGATTGCAGCGACAGGTGCAGGTGCGGCATGAGCCGGGGCTCGGTGCCGACCGCTTCCACGAGGTCGGGGTCGGCCTCGACGCAGTCGATCGAGGACAGCCTGAGCCGGGGCAGGTCTGGGAGCGCCCGCAGCAGGGCCCGCGCGAGGCGGCCCAGCGTGGGGCGCCCGGGCAGGTCGGCCCCGTAGGCGGTGAGGTCGACGCCCGTCAGCACGATCTCGCGCGCACCCGCCTCGACCAGGGCCCGCGCGCGGTCGGCCACGACCTCGGGCGGCACGGAGCGCGACGCCCCCCGGCCGAACGGGATCACGCAGAAGGTGCAGCGGTGGTCGCAGCCGTTCTGGACCTCCAGGAAGCCGCGCGTGCGGGACCTCCTGCGTTCCGCGGCCGGGCTCGGAGGCGCGGTCCCGCCCGGCGGGAGCAGGGCGTCCCAGGCGGCCCGGTCGGTCTTGGCCCGGTTGGGGACCACGGCCGCCACCTCCGGCATGGCCGCGAAGGAGCCGTCCACCTCCGGCCCGCAGCCCGTGACCGCGACCGGCCGGTCGGGCCGCTCGCGCTTCAACCGCCGGATCGCCTGCCGGGCCTGCCGGACGGCCTCGCCCGTCACGGCGCAGGTGTTGACCACGGCGAGCCCGTCGCCCCTTCCCGCGAGGAGGTCGAGGATCGCGTCGGACTCGACCGCGTTGAGGCGGCAGCCGAAGGTGACGACCTCCGGGGTCACGCGTCCGGGCCGGGCAGGAGGCCTTCGCCCTCGACCTCGACGGGCCCCGTCATCAGGACGTGGTCGTCGGCCTCGCGCCACCGGATGCGGAGCGTGCCGCCGGGCAGGTCCACCGCGACCTGCCGGCCGGTTCGACCGGTGCGGGCCGCCGCCACCGCGACCGCGCAGGCGGCCGAGCCGCAGGCCCGCGTGAGCCCGGCACCCCGCTCCCACACGTCGAGGCGGAGGCTGGCGCGGTCCGTCACGCGCGCGAAGGAGATGTTGGCGCGCTCGGGGAATTGCGGGTGGTGCTCCAGCGCGGGGCCGAGGGCGGCGAGGTCCGGCAGCGCCGCCGCGGGGTCGAGGAAGAAGACCGCGTGCGGGTTGCCCATGCTGACCAGCGCGGCGGGGCCGAGCGCCGCCCCGGCGGCCGCATCGAAACCCGTGCCCGGCACGGGGTCGAGCCGGACGGCGCGCGTGTCCGCCACGGGACGGCCCAGCGGGATGTCGGCCCAGCCGAGGCGGGGCGCGCCCATGTCGACCGTGAAGACCAGCGGCCCGTCGCGCCGGCAGGGGAGCACGCCCGCCTCGGTCTCGACGGCCGTGTCCACCCTGTCGGAGCCGCGCAGCAGCGCCCAGGCCACGCAGCGGGTGCCGTTGCCGCAGGCGCCGGCCCGCGAGCCGTCGGCGTTGAAGATGTCCACGAAGGCGTCGGTGCCGGGCACCCGCGGCGGGTGGAGCGCCATGAGCTGGTCGAAGGAAAGGCCGGGTTCCCGGCCGAGCCGCAGCGCGCGGGCCCCGTCCATCGCGCCGCCGGCGCGCAGGTCGGCCACCAGGATGGCGTTGCCGATGCCGTTCATCCGGACGTAGGGCGCGCGGGCGGGCGGGGTCATGGTGGGGCGCGTTCTAGCGGGGCGCCCGGTTTTGCGCCAGCCCGTGCGGCTGGCGAGCGCGGCGCAACCCGTTTATAAGGGCCCCGCGCGGCCGAGCCGCGGCTGGACCGTGTCGTGACAAGCGTGGAGGAGCGGGGAATGGGTCGGGTCGTCTCGGCGAAGCTTGGGGTGGCCCTGGCCGGGGCGCTGGGCCTGGCGGGCTGCGGCGGCACGGCCGGGTTCGCGCCGGAAGGGCCCGGCGTCGGCTCCACGCTCGGCAACCTCGTGGCCTTCAACAAGCTGCACCTCGGGCCCCTGCCCAAGCAGAAGCCCGAGGACGTCACCGTCAACTGCCCCGCGGTCGAAGTGCTCGACGGAACCGCGTCGGCGCGGACCTACGCGGGCGCCGACCAGTCCAACGGCAACGTGAAGTACCAGTTCTCGATGGGCGACGTCGAGCGCGAGTGCTCGAAGGCGGGCGGCCAGCTCGTGCTGAAGGTGGGGGTGGAAGGCCGCGCCCTGGTGGGGCCGATGGGGGGACCGGGCAGTTTCACCGCGCCCGTGCGCATCGCGGTCCGCAGCGACAACGACCGCAGGGTGGTGACCTCGAAACTCTACAGCGTGCCGGTGACGGTGCAGCCGGGCGAGGACGGGGCCAGCTTCACGGTGGTGTCCGACCCGATCAGCGTGCCCTTCCTCAAGGCCAAGGCGGACGACGACTACACCATCCTGGTCGGCTTCGACACGCAGGGGCAGGCCTCCGGCGCGCCCGCCCGCAAGGCACAGGCAAGGAAAGGGTAGGACGTTAACGCGTTGGTGACCGATCGTCGCGTTCACTGACGTGATCCGGAACAATCCGGAGCGTTCGGGGCTTCAGGTCATGACTGATCCAGCGAGGAAGCCGGGAATGACCGTTGAGCATCCGAACCGCAGGCGCCGGGCCCGGGCGGTCGCGATCGGGGCGAGCGTGGCCGAAGCGCGCCGCCGCCTCGCAGAACGCGTGCTGATCGCCGCGGCGGTGGCTGCCGCGGCCGTCCAGTCGGCGTGGCTGATCCAGGCGACGCTCCGCGCCGCGCACTGAGTGGCGGCCGGGACGGGTTACGCCTCGCGCGTCCCGGTCCCGAAGCGGATTGATTTGTGTTTATCGAAAGCCCAGTCTCGGTCGCGAGCCTGGGCTTTTCTCGTTCAGTTCAACGAGCCCTTCAGTCGCCCGATCTCCCGCTCGACGAGCGCGGAGGCTCCGCTCCCGTTCGGGTCGGTCTTGAACACCGACGTCGCGATCGCGACCGCGGCATCCGCCGCCGCGGCCCGGACGTCGGCCGCGGCCTGCGTCTCGGCCAGGGCGATCTTCGTTTCGGCCTGTTTGGTGCGGCGGGTCACGAAGTCCGCCATGCGGGCCTCTGTCTCCCTGGCGAGCGCCTCGGCTTCCGTGCGCGCCTGCGCCACGATGCCGGCGGCCTCGGTCTCGGCCGCGGCGGCCTTCTTCTTGTAGCTGTCCAGGACCGCGGCGGCCTCGGCGCGCAGGCGCTTGGCTTCGTCGAGCTCGGCGCGGATCTTGGCGGCGCGGTCGTCGAGGGCGGCGTTCAGCTTGCGGTGGACGCCCAGGTAGCCCAGCAGGACCACGAAGATCACGAAGCCGAGCGCGACCCAGAATTCAGCGTCGAGGTGCATGGGGCCAAGCCTTCTCAGTGGGGCGCGGCGGCCGCCGCGGCCGACAGCGCTTCGGCGGACGCGGGCTTGCCGGTCAGGTGCTCGACGATTGTGCCGGCGGCATCGCGCGCGATTCCCGCGACGTTGCCCATCGCGCCCGCCCGGGTTTCGGCGATCTGCGCCTCGGCCGCGGCGAGCTTGGCGTTGAGGTCGGCTTCGAGCGCGTGGCGCTTGGCTTCGCTCTCGGCGTGCAGCGTGTCGTGCGTCTGCTGGGCCAGGGCCTGGGCGCGCGACCGGGCCTCGGCCAGCGTGCGGTCGTAGGCTTCGCCCGCGGCGTGCGCCTGTTCCTGCATGCGGCGCGCGTCGTCGAGGTCCGTACCGATACGGGTGCGGCGGGCGTCGAGGATGGTCTCCACCCGCGGCAGCGCGATGCGCGACATCAGCCAGTAGAGCGCCCCGAAGATGATCACCAGCCACACGATCTGCGGCACGAAGTTGTGCGCGTCGAAAGGCGGGAACACGCCCGCCTGGTGGCCGGCGTCGGGGTTGTTCACCACTTCGGGGGGGAGCGCGTCGGACGCGGCCATCGGTCACCAGCAGGCGGGGCGGGAGGGGTTTGGGCGCAAGCACCGGGCCCGGCTCGTCCCACAACGGTGGTGCGAGCCGGGCCCGGACGGGGGCGCTACTTGACGAAGAGCAGCAGGATCGCGACCAGGAAGGCGAAGATCCCCAGACCTTCCGCCAGCGCCGCGCCGATGAAGGCGCGCCCGAACTGGCCGTCGGCGGCCGACGGGTTGCGCAGGGCGCCGGTCAGGAAGTTGCCGAAGATCGCGCCGACGCCGATGGCGGCCGCGCCCATCCCGATGGCCGCGAGGCCCGCGCCGATGAACTTGGCGGCATTCATGTAGCTGTCGGCAAGGTGCTGAGCCGAGGTCGGATCCATGTCTACTCCGTTCAAGGTGGGGTCGGGCGACGTTTGTTGTTCGCGATCTTTATCAGTGGCCCGGGTGGATTGCGTCGTTGAGGTAGACGCAAGTCAGGATGGCGAACACGTAGGCCTGCAGGCCCGCGACCAGCAGCTCGAACGCCGTGAGGATGATGATGCCGAGCATCGGCAGCAGCGAGACGACCGCCGCCGCCCCGCCCGCGCCCAGCAGCAGCACGATGAAGCCGCCGAACACTTTTAGGGTGATGTGCCCCGCCAGCATGTTGGCGAACAGGCGCACGGACAGCGAGACCGGCCGCGACAGGAAGGAGATGATCTCGATCAGCACGATGAAGGGCAGGATGACGGGCGACACGCCCGACGGCGCGAACAGCCCCAGGAAGTGCGTGCCGTGCCGCGCGAGGCCGTAGGCGATCACGAGGCCCATCACCAGCGCGGCCAGCGCGAAGGTGACCACGATCTGGCTCGTCACCGTGTAGGAGAAGGGCAGCAGGCCGAGCAGGTTGGCGAACAGCACGAACATGAACAGGCTGAACACGAAGGGGAAGAAGCGCATCCCCTCCTGGCCCGCCGAGCCGCGCACGGTGTTGGCCACGAACTCGTAGGACATCTCGGCCGCGGCCTGGAGCCGGCCCGGCACCATGGAGCGCCGCGCCGTCCCCGCGATCATCAGGAGCGACACCAGCCCCAGGATGATCACCATCAGCAGCGACGCGTTGGTGAAGGACGCGTCCAGCCCGAACAGGTTGAATGACACCAGGCGACTGATGTTGAACTGCTCGATCGGGTTGATTGCGTTCTCGGGCACGCCCAAACTCCTGGCCAAATCGTCGCGCGGGCAGCCGCCGGTCGCCCGAAATCCTCAGCGTTTCCCGCGCTGCTTAGCGTCCCGTGGGTTTCGCGGCAATCCTGTAGACGTTGTAGAATCCCGCCGCGGTCCCCAGCGCGATGAACAGGATCAGCAGCCCCGGCGAGGTGTGCAGCCAGCGGTCGAGCTCCCACCCCAGGAACGCCCCCACCACGATGGCGGCCACGAACTCCGAGGTCACGCGCAGCCCGAGGCTCAGCGCCGATCCGTCGGCCGGCTTGGGCTCCTGTCCGCCGGGCTTGGCGGGACCGCGCCTCGACCCGTCCGCCAGGCTCCGCGACAGGGCTTGCAGCCTCGCCCGCATCGCGGCATCGTCCTCGTCGGCCCCCGTCAAAACCCCGTCGCCCCGCCCCGTCGATCGTCGTTCAGCAGCTTGAGGGCCTCGAGCGTTTCGGCTCCGACCCCTGAAGTGCGGCGGGACCATAGTGGCGGAAATCGGGCGGGTCAAGGAAGCGCGGGGCCGGGCTTCTGTTCGCGGGGCAGTTCACGGTAAGCTCGCGCCTTCCAGGAGCTTCGCCGTGCCGACCTCTCGCTTGCGCCCCTTCGTCGTCCTCGCGCTGTGCTGCGCGGCATCCCTCGCCCGGGCCGCCGCGCCCGCGCCGGCCACGGGCCCCAAGCTCGCGGTGGTGGGCGCGGCGCTGTGGAGCGACCAGGGCGTGTTCCTGTCGGAGGCGGGCGGGGGGGCGCGGCTGGTCGCGGCC